>DATLGI010000021.1:0-20081 GCA_035540535.1 Pseudonocardia sp. | reverse complement strand
GCCCGCCCCGTGGTGGCGCAGGCCCGCGCTGTCCGGGCCGCGGCTGCTCGCGTGGACCGGCGGGGCGGTGACGCTGCTGGGGGTCGTCCTGCTGATGGTGCTCGCCGCGTCGCGGGGCTGGTTCTCGCCCACCGCGCGGGTGCTGGCCGGGGCCCTGCTCGGCTGCGTGCTCGTCGGGATCGCCGTGCGGCTGCACCGGCGGGAGACCGCGCGCACCGGCGCGCTGGCGCTCGCCGCGACCGGGGTGGCGACGCTGTACCTCGTGGTCGCCGCTGCCGCGACCGTCGTGCCGCTGCTGCCCTCGCCGGTCGCCGTCGCGCTGGCGCTGCTGGTCGCGGCCGGCGGCCTCGCCCTGGCGGACCGCTGGCGCAGCGAACTGCTCGGCGCCGGTGCCGCGGCCGGCGCCGCGCTGCTCGCCGTCGTGCTCGCGAGCGGCGCGCTGCTGGTCGCGCTGGTGCTGGTGCTGCAGGTCGCGGCGGCGCCGGCGGTGCTGCGCCGCCGGTGGGCGCGCCTCGCGGCGGTCACCGCGATTGGGCCGCTGGTCTACGGCTCCGTCCTCGCCGCGACGGTCGGACCGGAGGCCGGGCGGGTCACCGCGCTCACCGCGGTGGTCGCGGCGGCCGCCGCCGTGCTGGGCACCGCCGCGCTCGGCCGGACACGCCTGCCGGTCGGACCGGTCGCGGGCCTGGTCGTGGCCGCGCCGGTGCCGGTGCTGATCGCCGCCGGCGTGCTCGGCGGCTGGGGCGGTGCCGGCCTGGCCGCCGGTGCGGCCGCGGTGCTCTGCGGGATCGCCGCGCTCCCGCGGACGGAGCCGGTCCTCGGCCGGGCCGCGCTCACCGCGTCGGCGTTCGCGCTGTTCCAGGCCGTCCTCCTCGCGACCGACGGATCGACCCGGACAGCCGTGCTGCTCGGCCAGGCCGTCGTCCTCGCCGCACTCGCGGCGGCGCTGCGGCGGCGGCTGCCGCTGGCGGTCGCGACCGCGTACGGCGTGCTCGGCACGCTGCTCGCGCTGACCGCGGACGCGCCGCTGCGCGCGCTGGTGCTGTTCCCCGCCGAGCCCTACCTCGTCGCCGGGCACGGGCAGGCGGGTGCGCTGCTCGCCGGCCTGGGCGTCTCGGCCCTGGTCCTGGTGCTCGCCGTGGTCGCGACGGTGGCCGCAGGCCGGGTCGGCCTCGTCCGCCCGGACGCCGCGTCGGCGGCACTGTGGGCGCCGGCCGGCGCCGCCGGCCTGTACGGGGCGGCGGGCGTGATCGTCACCGCCGCGCTGCTGGTGGTCCCGGACCGGCTCGGCTTCGTCACCGGCCACGCGGTCGTCACCGTGTCGTGGACGGTGGTCGCGCTGGTGCTGCTCGCGCGCGGGATCAGCCGGCCCGCGCTGCGGGTGACCGGCCTGGTGCTGGTCGCCGCCGCCGTCGCCAAGCTGGTGCTGTTCGACCTGGTCGCGCTCGACGGGCTCGCGCGGGTGGCGGCCTTCCTCGGGGCCGGGCTCGTGCTGCTCGCCGCCGGGGCGCGCTACGCCCGCATGGTGGCCGAGGCGCAGCCGGCGCAGGCGGGGCCGGTTTCCTGACCCACCCGGTCCGCCGGACCGCGCCACCGACGGCACGCCGTCGCGTCGGACCCGGCGACGGGGCGCGCCGAGCCGGTTCGCGATCGCACAGCCTGCGGCCGGAACGGGGGCGGGGCCACCCGGTGCGGGGGACGCTGCCGCGATGCCCGCGTCGATGCCGGCCCCGCCGGTCCCCGCCCCGCCACCCGACCGCTACGCCGACGCCGTGCGCGCCCGCCGCGCCGAGCTCGCCGGGCTGCGTGCCCTGCTGGCCCGCGGGCACCGTGGCGAGCTGCGCAGCCGGCTCGCGCTCGCGCGGATCACCGCGTCGGCCGGGCTGGCCACGGAGCTGGCCGCGTTCGGCCGCGAGCTGCGCGCGTGCATCGACGCCGCGGACGGCCGCTCCCGGACGGCGCTGCCCGACGCCGTCGGCGGGGCCGTCCCGGAGCTGGTCGCTTCCGCCCGGGAGCACACGGCGGGAGCCCTGGCCGCCGTCCGCGTCCTCGCCGCCGAGCGCGGCCTGCTGCCCGACCTGTGCTGGCCCGCCACGCCCGCCACCGGCCCGCTCCCCGCGCTGCCCGCGCCGGAGGCCCCCGCGACGGCGGCCCGCGCGCTCGTCGACCTGGTCGGTGCCGCCGGGCCGTGGCGGGTCGTGCTGCCCGTCGCCGGTCTGCCGATCCTCGGGGCGCCGGCGCTCGGTCGCCCCGCGGCCGTCCCGCTGCTCCTCGCGGCGTCGGTGCTCGTCGTCGGGCTCGGGGTGCGGGCGCGCCGGGTCGCGCTGGACCGGGCCCGCCTGCACCGGTGGACGGTCGAGGTCCTCGCGGCGCTGCGGACGGCGCTGGGCGCGGAGCTCGACCGTTGGTTCGTCGAGGTGGAACGGGCCGCGGGCGGGGACCTCGACACCCGTGCCGCCGCGCGCCTGGCCGAGGTCGACGCCGAGCTGGCCGCCCTGGCCCCCGACCGAGCCGGGGTGGGCCGTGCGCGCGGTTGAACCGCCGCCGCGCCGTCCCACCGCGGTGCCCGAGGCCGTCGACGTCCGGGCCGGCGCCGACACCGACGGCGACGCCCGCCCGGACACCCTGCTCAGCACCGCCGGCGGCGACCTGTTCGTGCACACCGACCTCGACGGTGACGGCCTGGCCGACCGGATCCTGCGGATCGGCCCGGACGGCGGCGTGGAGGAGGTCCCGGCACCGGCCCCGCCGGCGCCCGCCGACCCGGTCCTGGACGACGCCTGGGCCGGCGCGGCGGGCGGTACCGGCTAGGTTCTTCCCATGTCGATCAGCCGCATCGACCCGGAGTTCCGGGCCCTGCCGCTCACTGCGCTCGCCGACGCGGCCCTCGACCGGGCCCGCGCGCTCGGCGCCGAGCACGCCGACGTGCGGGTGGAGCGGATCGGCAGCCAGGGCATCCAGCTGCGGGACGGCGCCGTCACCGGGATCACCGACGCCGACGTGATGGGCCTCGCCGTGCGGGTGCTCGTCGACGGCACCTGGGGTTTCGCCTCGCACGTCGAGCTGACCCGCGACCGCGCGGCGGCGGTCGCCCAGCGGGCGGTGGAGGTGGCCCGGGCGCTGCGGCCGGTGGCCGTCGAGCGGGTGGAGCGGGCCGGGGAGCCCGTGCACGCCGACGCCGTGCACGTCTCGGAGTTCGCCGTCGACCCCTGGACCGTGCCCACCCGGGACAAGGTCGAGCTGCTCACCGAGTGGTCGCAGCGGTTGCTCGCCGCCGACGGCGTTGACCACGTGCGCGCCGGGGTGCTGCAGGTGCGCGAGTGCAAGTTCTACGCCGACCTCGCCGGCACCGGCACCACCCAGCAGCGGATCCGGGTGGCGCCCTCGGTGGAGGCCACGGCGGTGGACCGGGCCGCGGGCGGTTTCGAGACCATGCGCACGCTCGCCCCGCCGGTCGGGCGCGGCTGGGAGTACCTGACCGGGACGGGCTGGGACTGGGACACCGAGCTGGCCCGCATCCCGGAGTGGCTCGCGGAGAAGGCCAAGGCGCCCTCGGTGCGCGCCGGCCGCCACGATCTGGTCATCGACCCCACGAACCTGTGGCTGACCATCCACGAGTCGGTCGGGCACGCCACCGAGTACGACCGGGCGATCGGCTACGAGGCGGCCTACGCGGGCACCAGCTTCGCGACCCCGGACAAGCTGGGCTCGCTGCGCTACGGCTCCGAGGTCATGCACGTCACCGGCGACCGCACGGTGCCGCACGGGCTGGCCACCATCGGCTTCGACGACGACGGCGTGGCCACCACCGGGTGGGACCTCGTTCGCGACGGCGTGCTCGTCGGCTACCAGCTGGACCGGACGTTCGCCCCGCGGCTGGGACTGGACCGGTCCAACGGCTGCGCGTTCGCCGACTCGCCGCACCATGTGCCGATCCAGCGGATGGCCAACGTGTCGCTGCGGCCCGATCCGCACCGCGACACCACCACCGAGGAGCTGATCGCGGGGGTCGAGGACGGCATCTACGTGGTCGGCGACAAGTCGTGGTCGATCGACATGCAGCGCTACAACTTCCAGTTCACCGGCCAGCGGTTCCACCGCATCGAGAACGGGCGCCTCGCCGGGCAGCTGCGCGATGTCGCCTACCAGGCCACGACGACGGACTTCTGGGGCTCCCTGGAGGCCGTCGGCGGGCCGTCGACGTGGCTGCTGCACGGCGCGATGAACTGCGGCAAGGCGCAACCGGGTCAGATCGCCGCGGTCAGCCACGGCTGCCCGTCGGCGCTGTTCCGCGGGGTCAACGTGCTGAACACGCGCGAGGAGGCGCAGTGAGCGGCCCCGTGCTCGCCCCGCAGGAGGTCGTCGAGCGGGTCCTCGAGCTGGCCGCGCGGGCCGGCACCGCGGGCTGCGTCGTGCTCGTGTCCGAGTCCAGCGAGGCCGTGCTTCGCTGGGCGAACTCGACGATGACCACCAACGGCCACACCACCACCCGACAGGTCACCGTGATCCCGCTGGTCGCGGTCGAAGGCGGCACGGCCGCGGGCGCGGTGAGCACGAGCGCGGCGATCACCGACGCCGGCAGGCTCACCGAGCTCGTCGACGCCGGTGTCGCCGTGGCCCGCGACGCCGGCCCGGCGCGCGACGCGGCGCCGCTGCCCGAACCGGCCGGCGACGACCCGGGGTGGTCGCAACCGGCGGCCGAGACGTCGATCGCGGTGTACGGGTCCCTCGCCGAGGGCCTCGCCGAGGTGCTCGCCGGCCCGCACCGCCAGTACGGCTTCGCCCACCACGACGTCACCACGACCTGGCTGGGCACGTCCGCGGGCGTGCGGCGGCGGTGGGTACAGCCGACCGGGTCGGTCGAGCTCAACGCCAAGACCGCCGACCTCGATGCCTCGGCATGGGTGGGCGCGTCCACCGCCGACTTCACCGAGGTCGACGTCGTGGCGCTCGCCGCCGATGCCGCCCGGCGGCTCGAATGGGGCGGGCGCCGGGTGGAGCTGCCCGCGGGCCGGTACGAGACACTGCTGCCACCGTCCGCGATGGCCGACCTGATGGTGGTGCTGGCCTGGTCGATGGTCGGGCGGCCGGCGCACGAGGGGCGCAGCGCGTTCGCCGGTCCGGACGGCCCGCGGGTCGGCGAGCGGCTCACCGAGCTGCCGCTGACGCTGGTCACCGACCCGGACGCGCCCGGGCAGGGGTTCGAGCCACTGCTCACCGCCACCCAGTCCGGCGACGGCGTCAGCGTGTTCGACAACGGCGCCCCGACCCGGCGGGTCGAGTGGGTGCGCGAGGGCGCGATCGCGGAGCTGGCCTACTCGCGGGCCGAGGCCGCGCAGTTCGCCGCGTCGTTCACCCCGCCGGCCCAGAACCTGCTGCTGACCGGCGGCTCGGGTGCCACCACGGCGGACCTCGTGGCCGGCACCGAGCGCGGGCTGCTGCTGACCTGCCTGTGGTACATCCGGGAGGTCGACCCCGCGACGCTGCTGCTCACCGGGCTCACCCGCGACGGCGTCTACCTGGTGGAGGGCGGCGAGGTGGTCGCGGAGGTGGACCACAACTTCCGGTTCAACTTCTCCCCGCTCGACGTGCTGCGCCGGGCCACCGAGGTCGGCGCGACCGAGCGCACCCTGCCGCGGGAGTGGAAGGACTGGTTCACCCGTGCCGCCATGCCGCCGGCCCGCGTCGCCGGGTTCAACATGTCGTCGGTGTCCCGGGGCCGCTGACCGCGCACCCGGGGAACCGGCGCGCGGCACGGACGGTCAGCGCCAGGGACGCTGCAGCTCACGCAGCCCGTGCTGCCAGCGCTCCCGGCGCGGGGCGTCGAGCCGCGCCAGCTCCCGCAGACCGGCGACGAGCACCGCGACGACGCCGTCACCGCACCCCGGCCCCGGCCGGTGAACCCGATCAGCGGCGGCTGCTGCCGAGGCGTTGGCGGGGGTCGGCGATCCCGGGTCCGGTGCGGACCGGGCCAATGCGTGGAGGACGGCGCCCACAAGCGCGGCCAGCAGCAGGGTCGCGGTCACGCGGCCCGGTCCAGCGCCGCGCCGACCGCCCGGCCCGTGACGAGGGTGATCCGCTCGCCGCAGTCGCACTCGACCTCGAGCACGATCCCCTGCGGCGTGTTGAGCAGGGCCCGGATCCGGCGCTCGGTGAGCAGGACCCGGCATCCGTGACGGGGGCAGTGGACGACGAGCATGGCGGTCACCTCCGGACCGGTTGCCCGTCCACTTCCTGATGAAGTGGCGGTGTGCGTGCTATTTTGGCCTGCGGCCGCAGAAGCGGACAGGTCCAATACTCGGGGAAGTGGCTCGAATTGGTCGTCAGCGGGGATCTGGTCGCAACGCTCGGGGACTGGTCGGTGGGTGCCGGTCCGCTCTACCGCAAGCTGGCCGACGCGCTCGCCGGCGCCGCCGCCGACGGCGTCCTGCTGCCGGGCGAGCTGCTGCCGGCCGAGCGCAGACTCGCGGCCGCGTTGGCGGTCAGCCGGGCCACCGTCGTCGCCGCGTACGACGAGCTGCGCGGCCGCGGGGTGCTGGAGAGCCGGCAGGGCAGCGGCACCCGGGTGTGTGCCGGATTGCCCGCCCCGCCGAGCGACGGCCGGGTCCGTGGCGGGCGTGGCCATGTGATCTTCCAGCGCATGATCGACGGCCCGGGCGGGGACCTGATCTCCCTGACGTGCGCCGCGAAGGGCGGTGCGCAGGCCGTCGCCGAGGCGCTGGACGAGGTGGCCCGGGAGGACCTGCCCGCGCTGCTCGCCGACCCCGGCTACCACCCGCGCGGGCTGCCGGCGCTGCGGGCGGCGATCGCGACGCACTACACCGCGGGCGGTCTGCCGACCTCCGACGAGGAGGTGCTGGTCACCACCGGCGCCCACCAGGCGCTGGTCCTCGTCGCCGACCTGTACCTCGCCCCGCGCCGCTGCGTCGTCGTCGAGGCGCCCAGCTGGCCCGGCTGCATCGACGTGTTCCAGGCCGCGGGCGCCCGCCTGCGCGGGGTGCCCCTCGACGCGGAGGGCGTGGAGCCGTCCCGCCTCGCGACGGCGCTCGCGGACGAGGCGCCGTCGTTGCTCTACGTGATGCCGACCTACCACAACCCGACTGGCGTGCTGATGTCCGCGGACCGGCGCCGCCGGGTCGGCGAGCTGGCCGCCCGCCACCGGGTGCCCGTCGTCGAGGACAACGCCTACGCCGGTCTCGCCGGGACCGGGCCGGACGGGCGGGTGCCCGCTCCGCTCGCGGTGCACGCGCCCGCCGGGGCGGAGGTGCTCACCGTCGACTCGCTGGGCAAGTCGGTCTGGGGCGGGCTGCGCACGGGCTGGGTGCGCGCGCCCCGCCACATCGTCGACCGGCTGGCGCGGCGCAAGGCGCTCGCTGATCTCGGCAGCCCGGTGCTCGACCAGGCGCTCGCGGCGCGGCTGCTGCCGCGGATCGCCGAGCTCACGGCGCGGCGCTCGGCGGAGCTGACCGAACGGCTCGCGCTGCTCGAGCTGCTGCTGCGCCGGCATCTGCCGGACTGGAGCTGGACGCGCCCGGCCGGCGGCTCCGCGCTGTGGGTGCGGCTACCGGGCGGCCTCGACGCCGGCACGTTCGCGCAGGTGGCGTTGCGGCACGGCGTCGAGATCGTCCCGGGGTCCGCGATGGACCCCGACGGCGGTCACGACGACCACCTGCGCATCCCCTTCACCTTCGAGCCCGAGGTGCTCACCGCGCTGGTGCGGGGGCTGGTCGGCGCCGCCGAGGAGCTGGCCCGGCACGGCCCCCGCGACGACCGTCCGCTGCGGCCGGTGGTCTGAGCGGTGCCGCCGGGTCAGTGGCCGCGGCGGTCGGCCGGCGCGATCCGGGCGTCGGCGGGCGGCGGGGCGATCGGCCCCGGCGGGCCGGGCACCTGTCCGGGGACGGGCATCTGCGCGGGTAGCGACGGCGCGGGCGCGGTGCTGACCCCGCGGTCGGCGAGCCGGTCCTGCACGCGCTCGGAGATCTCCGCCGCCCGCCGGCGCTCACGGATGCGGACGAGAACGAGCATCGAGATGCCGTACGCGATGCCGACGATGAGCAGGATGATGCCGGTCTTGGTGACCAGGGTGTTGAGCACGCCGTCGACGGGAACCTCCACAGTGGAGATGATGGCGAGGACCCCGAGGGTGATCAGGTGGAACAGCACCGCGAGCAGCCGGTTCACCGAGCGGGCCACCGCGGCGTCCCGGAAGACCTCCTCGAGGAACGGCTGGCCGGCCACCAGGAGGATGCGACCGACCACGATCGTGAGCGCGATGGCCAGGGCCAGCAGCACGAGGGTCTGTTCGGTTGTGCTCACGGCGTCCTCCCGGTGGCGTACCTGCGCGGGTGTACCCGCGGCGGCCTGCCGGTAACCGCGGGTGTCGGTGCCGCTACGCGGCCCGCACCGGCACGAGCTGCTCTGAATCGATTACATGATCGGTGCTGTGAGTGAGGTGACAACCAGCAACGGTGGGGGGACGGCCGGTGCGCAGGTACCGTCGTAACTCATCGAATCCAGGACGACACACCCGGCCGCGTCGGCTCGGGTGTGCGTCGGCATTCCCGGGCCGGCCGGCGTCGACCGGCAGCGAGGAGACCGAACATGACTGCAGCCACCGTGCCCGGCATCGACGACTCCCCCACCACCAACGACCGCCTGCTGGCGTGGGTCCGGGAGGTCGCCGAGCTCACCACGCCCGACCGAGTCGTGTGGTGCGACGGGTCCGACGCCGAGTGGGAACGCGTGACGGCCCGCCTCGTCGAGGCGGGCACGTTCGTCAAGCTCGACGAGGCGAAGAAGCCGAACTCGTACTGGGCGGCCTCCGACCCCGACGACGTCGCACGGGTCGAGGAGAGGACGTTCATCTGCACGGCCGACGAGGTCGGCGCGGGGCCCACCAACAACTGGGTCGACCCGACCGAGATGAAGTCGACGATGACCGCGCTGTACCGCGGCTGCATGCGCGGCCGGACGATGTACGTCATCCCGTTCTGCATGGGCCCGCTCGACGCCGACCCGCCGATGCTGGGCGTCGAGATCACCGACTCGGAGTACGTCGTGGCCTCGATGCGGATCATGACCCGGATGGGCGCGTCGGTGTTGCCGCTGTTCGACGACCGCGGCGACACGTTCGTCAGGTGCCTGCACTCCGTCGGCGCGCCGCTCGACCCCGGCCAGGACGACGTGCCCTGGCCGTGCAGTGACACCAAGTACGTCAGCCACTTCCCGCAGACCCGGGAGATCTGGAGCTACGGCTCCGGTTACGGTGGCAACGCGCTGCTGGGCAAGAAGTGCTACGCGCTGCGGATCGCCTCGGCCATCGCGCACGACGAGGGCTGGCTGGCCGAGCACATGCTGATCCTCAAGCTGATCTCGCCCGAGGGGAAGGCGTACTTCGTCGCGGCCGCCTTCCCGTCGGCCTGCGGCAAGACCAACCTCGCGATGCTGCAGCCGACGGTGCCGGGCTGGCGCGCGGAGACCATCGGTGACGACATCGCATGGATGCGCTTCGGCGCCGACGGCCGGCTCTACGCGGTGAACCCGGAGTGCGGCTTCTTCGGGGTGGCGCCGGGCACCAACTGGAAGACCAACCCCAACGCGATGCGCACCATCGAGAAGGGGAACTCGCTGTTCACCAATGTCGCCCTCACCGACGACGGCGACGTCTGGTGGGAGGGCCTGGAGGGCGAGCCGCAGCACCTGACGTCATGGACGGGAGAGGACTGGACGCCCGACTCCGACTTCGCGGCCGCCCACCCCAACTCGCGCTACACCACGCCGATCGCGCAGTGCCCGGTGGTCGCGCCCGAGTGGGAGGACCCCCAGGGCGTGCCGATCTCGGCGATCCTGTTCGGCGGCCGGCGCCGGACGACGATCCCGCTGGTCACCGAGGCCCGCGACTGGCAGCACGGCACCTTCATGGGCGCGACGATGTCGAGCGAGACGACCGCGGCGGCGGAGGGGGGCGTCGGCGAGGTGCGCCGCGACCCGATGGCGATGCTGCCGTTCCTCGGCTACAACGTGGGCGACTACTTCCAGCACTGGGTGGACGTCGGCAAGGGCGCGGACGCGGAGAAGCTGCCGAAGATCTTCTACGTCAACTGGTTCCGCCGCGGCGCGGACGGCCGGTTCCTCTGGCCCGGCTTCGGCGAGAACAGCCGCGTGCTCAAATGGTGCGTCGAGCGGATGGAGGGCATCGCCGCCGCGCAGGAGACGGCCGTCGGCTTCGTCCCACCGCCGGACCAGCTCGACCTCGACGGCGCTGACGTCGACCCCGCGGACGTCGCCGCGGCGCTCTCCGTCGACCCGGAGGAGTGGCGCGAGGAGATCCCGCGCATCGAGGCGTGGTTCGACCGGATCGGTGAGAAGTTGCCGACGTCGATGCGTGACGAGCTGGAGGCCCTGAAGCTGCGCCTGGGGCTGTGACGCCGGACCGGCGCCCCGTACCGGGGGCGCCGGTGGCACCTCTACGATCCCGCCGACCACGGCGATCGGGGGACGGGCGTGGGCCGGTCGGGCGAACGGTGTAACGGGACATCTGCGGTGGAGCGCGTGGAACGCGCTGCTGCTCGTCCAGTTCGCCTGGGTGCCGGTGGGCGTGCTGTGCGTGGCTGTCGTCCACCTGCGCACCCGTGACGCGGGCGAGAGGGACGGGCGATGATCCTCTGGATCGAGCTCGCGGTGTTCACGCTGCTGTTCGCCGTGGTCACGGTGCTGGGCTTCGCGGCATCGCGGTGGAAGCGGGGCGCCACGCTGGACCACCTCGACGAGTGGGGCCTTACACCTACAAGTCCGGCCTGCGCGCGCCGGCACTGATCGCGTTCGTCAAGGACATCCCGATCTACGGCGTGATCCTGGTGGCGGTGGTCTACCTGCCGGCCCGCTTCGGCGGCTGGGACGCGATCTTCGGGGCGGCGTCGGAGAAGCTCGCCGAGCCGAACCCCGCCACCGGCGACCCGCGCGGCTCGATCCTGCTCACCGCGAACAACCAGCTCCAGTACGTCACCCTGGCGTTCGGGTCGGCGCTGGCGCTGTTCCTCTGCCCGCACGCGATGACCGGCGTCCTCGCGTCCCGGGGCCGCAACGTGATCCGGCGCAACATCGTGGCGCTGCCCGCGTACTCGGTGGTGCTCGGGCTGCTCGCCCTGCCTGGACCCGCAACGTCTACAAGGAATACGACCTGCAGCTGATCGGCGGGGTGATCATCCTGCAGACGCTGCCGGCGGTGGTGATCGCGCTCGGCTGGACGGCCGGGATGGGGTACGGGCTGTACCTGCTCTACCTCATCCCCAACCCGGCCGCGGGCCGCGCGCACTTCGGCGGCTCCGCGCTCGCGCTGGACCGGCTGACGCTGCTGGGCTGGCAGCCGTTCGCAGGCCCGCCGGTGCAGATCTACGTCGGGTTCGTCGCGCTGCTGGTGAACCTGCTCGTCGCCGTGCTGGGCACGGTCGTGCTGCGGCCCCGCGGCACGGTGGAGGGTGCCGACCGGACCGACCCGGCCGACTACCACGCCGACGAGGGCTCGCCGCGGCTGCGGCCGGTCGCGGACGTCGACGAGCTCGCCCCTCCGGCCGCAGCCGCGCCCCGCTGAACACTCACCGTTCGCGCCGGGCCGCTCACGGTCGCGACGGCAGGCAGGGTCGCCCTGATCGTGGTCCGTCGATCAGGTGACGCGGCCGGCTGAGCACCGGCAGTACTGCCGAGAGTGACCGTTGGACCGACTGCTGTTTGCGCCCGGCTCACCCCGGATGGAACATTCGCGATTCATCCGCGATACGTAGGGTGATCCCGGTGCCTCCTGGCACCGGTGCGGAGGTGGACGAGCAGTGTGGGATGTCGGACCGGTGACGGTCTCCGAAGGAGGCGCCGACGACGCGGAGCTGGCCGTGTTCGTCGACCGGCTCGCCGCCGCGGGCGCGGACCGCGCGTCGGCCCGGGCGCGCGCGCAGGTGCGGCGCGCGATCGCCGACGGCGCCCCGCCGCCCGGGCTGCGCCGGCTGGCCGAGGCGCTCGCCGCCTCGATGACCGACGCGTCAGCCGCGCCGTTCCCCCCGGCCCAGCGCCGCCCCGCCGACGACCCCGCCGCGATCGTCGCGGCGGTCCGCAGCACGCCGCTGATCACGCTGGAGGAGTTCGGGCCGCAGGACGTCGCCGAGGCGCTCGCCGCGCTGGTGGCCGACGGGCGGCGGGTGCTCGTCACCGCCGCCGCGGCCGCCGCGCTGGGGGCGGTGCGCGCCACCCTGCCCCCCGAGGTCGCCGACCGGACCCTCGACGGGCTGCCGCCGCTCGCGCCGGCCGACCTGCGCCGGCTGCGGGGCCTGCTGGCCACCTCGACGGGCGCGCGCCGGGCGCGTCGCCGCGAGCAGCTGCCCCCGGCCGAGGCGCTGCCGCCGGTGCCGGAGGTGGCCGAGCTGTGCCGGCGCGCCACCCGGTCCACGCGCGGCGTGTCCACCGGGCTCGCGGTGGGCGAGGTGATCGAGCTGCTGCTGGACGAACTGGAGGGCGAGCGGCGGGACGCGGTGACGTCGGTGGCCCGGTGCGTGCAGCGGTCGCTGTCCGCGCTGCCGCCGGCGTCCGAGGTCGCCTGGCCGCGGGCCCTGCTGTCGGATCTGGTGCACAGCCGCAACCGGGCGGCGTTCGACCGGATGCTGGAGGCCACCGCACAGGCCACCAGGGCGGCCGAGCGCGTCGACGGCGTCCCGCCGCTCCGCGCGGCCGCGCCGCTGCCCGGGTCCGCCCGCGACACCCTCGCCCGCTACCTGGAGTTCCTCGACAGCGGGGGGCGCTCCCGGCAGTACTTCCGGCCGGCCGTCCAGCGCGAGGCGGAGCCGGTGCTGCGGACGCTGCGGATCGGGGACGAGGCCCCCGAGACCGCCGAGCAGGTCCGCGCGGTGCTGGCCCACCTCGAACTGCACGAGCGGTTCGCCCGGGTGCAGGCGGGCTGCGCGGAGCTCGACCTGCCCGCGCCGCGCGACCCGGCCGAGCTCGCCGAGCTCTCCGACCGGCTCGTGACGGTCGCCGCCGCGGCGCGTTCGGTCGCGGCGTTGCGCCACGACGTGCTGTTCCTGCACCCCAACTCGCCGATCGCGGTGCCGGACCTCGACGCCGCCGAGCAGATCGCGCGCGCGATCGGTGAGTACGCCGACCACGGGTCCGTCGCGGATGCCGAGGCCGCGCTCGACCGGGCGGCCGTCGAGCTCGCCGGGCGTGCCGGCGTCACCGCGACGGCGCCGGAGCACGAGCGGGCGGTGGCCGCGCTGCGCGCGCGCGATGCCGACGCCTACGCCTCGGCCGTCGAGGACCTCGTCGCGGCGCGTCGCGAGGTGCAGGACGAGCGGCGGGCCGCGGAGCTGCTGGGCGCGCTGCGCCGACGCGCCCCCCGGCTCGCCGATGCCTGGGAGGCGGCCGCCGACGGCGACCGGGGCGGGCTCGGCCTGGTGAGCCTGGTCCCGCTGGAGCAACTGCTGGAGATGCTGCCGCAGCCGGACACCGCCGACGTGGTGGTCGTGCTCGACGCGACCGGTCTCGGGGTCGAGCGGCTGCTGCTCACCGCGGCCGCGCCGCGGCTGATCGCCGTCGTGCCGCCCGGGGAACGCCCGCCCGTCACCGCTCCGAGCCTGCTCGGGGTGCTGCACCGGGCGGCGGCGCTGGTCATCCGGCGCGGGGCCGCGCGCGCGGAGCCCGCGGGCGGGCGGGTCGTGCAGTTCGCCGCGGGCGGCCGCGGCGGGCCGGACCGCGTGGATCAGGCGGGCGTCTGACGGCCACCGCGAGCGCCGGTACCGTCGCAGTCATGGGTGAGCACGGTGCGGTGAGCCGGTTCGGCGTTGTCGAGCTCGAGGACATGCCCGAAGACCTGCGGGAACGGATCGGGCGGATCGCCGAGCGATCCGGCTTCGTGCCGAACGTGTTCCGCGCGCTCGCCCGGCGCCCGGCCGAGCTGCGGGCGTTCCTCGACTACCACGACGCCGTGATGGAACGCGACGACGGACTCTCCAAGGCCGAGCGCGAGCTCGTCGTGGTCGCGACGTCGGGGGCGAACCACTGCACCTACTGCGTCGTCGCCCACGGCGCGATCCTGAGGGTGCGCACGAAGGACCCGGAGATCGCCGACCGCGTCGCCACCAACCCGTGGGCCGCGGAGCTCGGGCCGCGGGAGCGCGCGATCGTCGACCTCGCGCTGCTGATCGCCACCGAGTCCGCCGCGCTGACCGAGGCCGAGCTCGACGACGCCCGCGCCGCCGGCCTCTCCGACGACGAGATCTGGGACGTCGGCGCGGTCACGGCGCTGTTCGCCATGTCCAACCGGATCGCGCACCTCACAGCGCTGCGCCCCAACCCGGAGTTCTTCCTGATGGGGCGGCTCCCGCGGTGATCCGTAAGGTTCAGCGCGGACCCGAGGGGTTTCGACCGGTCCTGAGCTGTGGTTGGGCCGGACCCGGTCGGGGAACTCGGAACCCAGCAGCACGCCGCAGACGTTGGTGCGGGTGACCCACGGAACCACGGAGGAGAGCAATGCCCATGTTCAGAAGGCTCGCCGCGCTCGCCGGCGCCGCCGAGGCGGCCCGGCGCTTCGCCCGCAGCAACCCGGACAAGGCCTCGAAGTACCTCGACCAGGCCGCCGCGTTCGTCGACAAGCAGACGAAGGGCAGGTACTCGGCCCAGATCAAGGGCGCCGCGGACAAGGCCAGGGGCGCGGCGGGCATCCCGACCGGCGGGACCACCAGCCCGGGCCAGGGCACCACGCCGGGCGGTACCGCCAACACCGACGGGACCCTGCCGGGCAACGGCCAGGCCGCCCTGCGGCAGACCCCGGGACAGACCGGGACGACCCCGCCGCCGTCCGCCCCGGAGCACCGCCCGGGCGGCTGACACCGCATCGCACCTGTCGGACGGCACTCCTGTCGGTACCTCGCCGACGGGAGTGCCGCTCGTTGCGTGCGGGCCGCGCGGACGGTGCCGAGCTCCCCCGGCCGTGCCAGGATGGCGGCACGAGCCGGACGTGACCGCCCCCACCCCGGGCGGCCGCGCCCGCACCGCCGTCGGGTCGCGCCGCCACGAACGCCGCGGCCGGTGAGCACGAGGAGGCAGCCGTGTCCGTCCCCCAGTCCTGGACCCCGCCCACGTCGATGGACGGTGGGCCCGCGCGCAGCCGCGAACAGGTCGTCGCCGGCCTCAAGGGCACCGACGAGGGCGGGCCCGACCTCGTCCAGCTGCTCACCCCCGAGGGCGAGCGCCGCAGCGATCCGCGCTTCGACGACTACGGCGCCGACGTCGACGTCGAGGTCCTGCAGGACCTCTACCGCGACATGGTGCTCGTGCGCCGCTTCGACCGGGAGGGCAACGCCCTGCAGCGCCAGGGCCAGCTCGGCATCTGGGTGCCGCTGCTCGGCCAGGAGGCCGCCCAGGTGGGCGCCGGCCGGGCGATGGCACCGGGTGACATGGCGTTCCCGTCCTACCGCGAGCACGGCATCGCCTGGTGCCGCGGGGTGGACCCCACGGAGCTGCTCGGCATCTTCCGCGGCACCGACCACGGCAGCTGGGACCCGAAGGCCACCGGGTTCCACCTCTACACGATCGTCATCGGCAACCAGTGCCTCAACGCCACCGGGTACGCGATGGGCCAGCGGTTCGACGGGCGCGTGGGCAACCCGGACCCGGCCGACAACGAGGCGACCATCTGCTTCTTCGGCGACGGCGCCACCAGCCAGGGCGACGTGCACGAGGGGTTCGTGTGGGCCGCGGTCGCCGACGCTCCCGTCGTCTTCTACTGCCAGAACAACCAGTGGGCGATCTCCGAGCCGCTGGAGCGGCAGACCCGGGTGCCGCTCTACCAGCGCGCCCGCGGCTACGGCTTCCCCGGCATCCGGGTCGACGGCAACGACGTGCTCGCCTGCCGCGCGGTCACCCGATGGGCGCTGGACGAGTGCCGCAGCGGCAACGGTCCGGTGCTGATCGAGGCGTTCACCTACCGCATGGACGCCCACACCACCTCCGACGACCCCTCGCGGTACCGGTTGGCCAGCGAGCTGGAGTTGTGGAAGCTCAAGGACCCCATCGAGCGGGTGCGGGTGAACCTGGTGCGCGAGCACGGCGTCGGGAAGGGCTTCTTCGACGAGGTGCAGGCCGAGTCGGACGCGCTGGCCGCCCGGTTCCGCGAGTTCTGCGAGTCCATGCCGGCGCCGCCGCCGGACCGGATCTTCTCCCGGGTGTACGCCGAGGGCTCCCCGCAGCTCGACGCGCAGCGCGCGGAGTTCCTGGCCTACCACGCCTCCTTCGCCGACGCGGGGGTGGCGTGATGGCGATGCTCACGATGGCCAAGGCGCTCAACGACGGGCTGCGTGCCGCGATGGAGCGCGACCCCAGGGTGCTCGTCATGGGCGAGGACGTCGGCCGGCTCGGCGGCGTCTTCCGCGTCACCGACGGTCTGCAGAAGGACTTCGGCGAGCAGCGGGTGCTCGACACCCCCCTCGCCGAGAGCGGGATCATCGGCACGGCGGTGGGGCTCGCGATCCGCGGCTTCCGGCCGGTGTGCGAGATCCAGTTCGACGGGTTCGTCTTCCCCGGCTACGACCAGATCGTCTCCCAGCTCGCGAAGCTGCACTACCGCTCGCAGGGCAAGGTGCCGATGCCGGTCGTCGTGCGGATCCCGTTCGGCGGGGGCATCGGCGCGGTCGAGCACCACAGCGAGTCACCCGAGGCGCTGTTCGCGCACGTCGCGGGGCTGAAGGTGGTCGCCTGCTCGAACCCCGTCGACGCGTACTGGATGATCCAGCAGGCCATCGCCTGTGACGACCCGGTGATCTTCTTCGAGCCGAAGCGGCGGTACTGGGAGAAGGCGGAGGTGGATCCGGCGGCCGAGCCCGGGCCGCTGTTCACCTCCCGGGTGGTCCGCCCCGGCCGCACGCTCACCCTCGCCGGCTACGGCTCGGTGCTCAAGACGTTGCTGGAGGCCGCCACGGCCGCCGAGGCCGACGGGCACGAGCTCGAGGTGATCGACCTGCGGACCGTCTCGCCGCTGGACCTCGGGCCCGTCGCCGAGTCGGTGCGCCGCACCGGGCGGCTGGTGGTCGTGGCGGAGGCACCCCCGGAGTCCTCGGTCGCGTCCGAGGTCGCGGCGCGGATCCAGCAGGAGTGCTTCCACTCGCTGGAGGCGCCGGTGCTGCGGGTCACCGGGTTCGACACCCCGTACCCGCCGTCGAAGTGCGAGGAGGACTACCTGCCCGACCTCGACCGCGTCCTCGACGCCGTCGACCGCTCGCTGGCGTGGTGACCCGGATGCGCCGCGAGTTCCGCATGCCCGACGTCGGTGAAGGGCTGACCGAGGCGGAGATCACCACCTGGCATGTCGCCCCCGGCGACCCGGTGACCGTCAACCAGGTGCTCGTAGAGATCGAGACGGCGAAGGCGGCCGTCGAGCTGCCCTCGCCCTGGGCCGGAACGGTCGGGGAGCTGCTGGCCGAGCCGGGACAGACCGTCGAGGTCGGCACGCCGATCATCGCGATCGAGACGGCGGGAGCGCCCGGCGTCGCGGGAGACGCCCCGGCGGTGGCGGGTGCGGCCGCCGGCTCGGCGGAGGGGGCAGCGGCGGAGACGGCGGAGGCGGTGGGCGCGAAGATCGGCGAGGCGGGCGCAGACGGCCGGATTGCGACGCTCGTCGGCTACGGGCCGCGCCCGGGCAGCGTCCGGCGTCGCCCCCGCCGGCCCGCAGCCGCGCCTGCGGGCGCCGAGCCGCCCCCCGCCGATCGCCACTCCGGCCGGCCGGCCGGTGACGAGCATCCCGGTCGTCGCAATGGTGCAGACGGCGACGGCGGTGCGAGGTCCGGTGCGGACACCGCCGGGGCCGCTACCGGTCTCGTTCCGCTGACGAAGCCGCCGGTGCGCAAGATCGCCCGCGACCTCGGCGTCGATCTGCGCTCGATCACCGGCACCGGTGCCGGCGGGGTGATCACCCGCGAGGACGTCGAGGCGCATGCCGCCGGCGCCGCCGAGCCGGCCCCGCAGCCCGCCCTCGGCGGGGTGCGGCGCGAACCGATCCGCGGGGTCCGTCGGGCCACCGCGGCGGCGATGGTCCGCAGCGCGTTCACCGCCCCGCACGTCACCGAGTTCCTCGCCGTCGACCTCACGGCGACCCTCGCCCTGCGTGACCGCCTGCGCGCCACCCGGGAGTACGCCGAGGTCAAGCTGACGCCGCTCGCGTTCGTGGCGAAGGCCGTGTGCCTGGCGGCCCGGCGCACCCCGGAGGTGAACGCGAGCTGGGACGAGGCCGCCGGGGAGATCGTCTACTACGACCGCGTGCACCTCGGGATCGCCGCCGCCACCCCGCGCGGGCTCCTCGTGCCCAAGGTGCGCGACGCCGACACGCTGTCGCTGCGGGAGCTCGCCGCGGCGCTCGGCGCGCTCACCGAGACGGCCCGAGCCGGGCGGACGGCGCCGGCGGACCTGGTCGGTGGCACGTTCACCATCACGAATGTCGGCGTGTTCGGGGTCGATACCGGCACCCCGATCCTCAACCCCGGCGAGGCGGCCATCCTCGCCGTCGGGGCGATCAAGCCGGCGCCGTGGGTGGTGGACGGCGAGTTGGCGGTGCGCACCGTGTGCCAGCTGGCGCTGTCGTTCGACCATCGCCTGGTCGACGGCGAGCAGGGCTCCCGGTTCCTCGCCGACGTCGGCGCGCTGCTCGCCGACCCCGGGCTGGCGCTCACCTGGTGAGAGCGTGCCGGACGGTCCCCGCCGCGCGGGCGGGGACCGTCCGGCGCCGACGCTCAGCTGCGCGCTGCGACCTCCGTGGGCCGGCCGGCCCGATCCACCAGCAGCGACAGCAGGCTGATCGCGAGCACCGCTCCGGCGATCTGCAGCGGCAGGTGGAAGACGTAGTCGATCACCAGCAGGCCCCCGAGGTCGAGGCCGTTGGCGGCGTGCATGTTCAGGTGCGGCCACCACGAGACCAGCAGGTACCCGACGCTGACGAACATCGCCCAGGCGCGCACCCGCGACTCCGGTGACACCCGCCGGAGCACGGGATATCCGAAGATCAGGAACGCCATGCCGAGCCCGAGGAACAGGGCGTCACCGACGGCGAGGATCACGAACAGCACGACCTGCATGCCGGTCGGCTCGACGCCGGCGTCGGCCGGGGGCCAGATGATCGGGCCGAGCACCATGGCGGGCAGGGCGACGGCGAGGACGGTCAGGGCGACCTTGACGGACAGCTTCATGGTGGTGCTCCTTCGATGCGGCGGGATGACGGGTCGGTTCGGGCGGCGGATGATCCGGACCCGGAGCCTGCTGCCCGACATGGCGACTTCTCGGGGTCCGGTGCCCCCCGACGACCCCGACATGCCTCCATGTCGGGCCGGGGGGCGCTCGGTCGTCGTCATGCCGCAGACGGTGGCGGTGCCCGCTTGCGCCACGCTTGGCTCCCGCTGGACGCCGCCGGGAGCGAATCGGTCGGCTCGCGCGTTGTGCAGGTATGCCCTACGTGCTGCTGTACCTGGCGGTGGAGATCGTCGCGCTCGTCGCGGTCGCCTCGTGGTTGGGTGCCGGATGGACCCTGCTGATCCTGCTGGCGGGTACCGTCGCCGGGGTCTGGCTCGCCCGGCGGGAAGGGGTGCGGGCGATTTCCGCGCTGGCCACGGCCACGCGGGAGCGCCGGTTGGCGCACGTCGAGGTCACCGACGGGCTGCTCGTGGCCGCGGGCGGGCTGCTCATCCTGGTCCCGGGGATCGTCAGCGACGTGGCCGGGCTGCTGCTGGTGCTGCCGCCCACCCGGGCGCTCGCGCGGCGCTGGCTCGTCCGCGCGGCCGAGCGCCGGGCACCGGTGCTGCGCACCGTGCGGATCCGCGCCGGTGGCACCGTCGTCGACGGCATGGTGGTCGACGCCCCGGTGGTCGACACCGACCCGTCCCAGCCGGCCACAAGTCGGCCACAAGTACCGCGGCGGATCATCGGCTCATGACCGACGGCGTGAGCGCGGCCGAGTCGCACCTCATACGTCGGCGGCCGCGGCGCGGCGTGGGGGCGGGCGGCATCGTCGTGTACTCGCTCGAGGATCTCGCCGCCTCCCCGGGGGAGGCACCCAAGGC
>DATLGI010000020.1:0-8722 GCA_035540535.1 Pseudonocardia sp. | reverse complement strand
TCCGAGGCCCAGCCGCCCGTGGAGCCGCAGCAGGTCGAGCCGCCCGTCGGACGGGTCGTCGGCACCGAGGACTCGACGCCGCTGCAGTTCGGCGTGGCCCTGGCACCCGAGGCCTACCTGCAGCTCGACGACGTGGTGGTCACCGTGCGCGCCGTGCCCGGGCTCGGTCCGGTGCTGACCAGCGGGATCGTCACCCAGGTCCGGGCGCGGCACGAGGGCGCCGCGTTCGGGTCCGACGTGTTCCTCATCGCCGAGGGGGTGCTGCCCGCGCAGGTGCAGGAGATCGCCGAGGTGACGACGACGCGGGTGGAGCCGGAGTGCTACGTGCCGCCGTGGCCGGGGGAGCTCGTGCGCCGCGCCCGGGGGGACGAGCGCGCGCGGGCGCTGTACTTCGACCGGATGGAGCGCACGGTCGCGGTCGGGCTCGGGCGCGACGGCGAGCCCGTGTACGTCAACCTGGAGTTCCTCGACGGCACCCGCGGCGGGCACGTGTCGATCAGCGGGATCTCCGGGGTCGCCACGAAGACCAGCTTCGCGCTGTTCCTGCTGTACTCGCTGTTCTCCGGTGGCGCGCTCGGACGGCGCGCGCTCAACGCGAAGGCGCTGGTGTTCAGCGTGAAGGGCGAGGACCTGCTGTTCCTCGACCACGCGAACAGCCGCCTCGACGACGACGCCCGCGCGATCTACGGCCGGCTCGGCCTGGCTCCGGCACCGTTCGCCTCGGTCGGGTTCTTCGCGCCGCCGACGCCCGAGGACCCGGTCGGTCGGCCGCATGTCAGCGGGCGCACCGCCGGGGTCACGGCGTTCTGGTGGACCCTGGCGGAGTTCTGCGCGGGCGAGCTGCTGCCCTACGCCTTCGCCGACGCCGAGGACGAGCGCAACCAGTACACCGCCGTGATCCACCAGGTGGCGGCGCGGCTGCGGCGGGAGGCGACACCGCTGCCCGACGGCGCGGTGCAGGCCGAGGGTCGCCTGCTGCGGACCTACGACGACCTCGTCGAGTTCGTCTCGGACCGCCTGCTCGACGAGCAGGCCCGCCGCGACTGGGCCGGGCCGGTCACCGGCACGGGCACCGTCAACGCCTTCCTGCGAAGGCTGCGCTCCAGCCTCAAACCGCTGCGCGCGATCGTCCGCGGCGACCTGCCCGACCCGCCGGGCCGGCGGGTGGGTACGGAGAACCAGCAGGTCACGGTGGTGGACCTGCACAACCTGCCCGAGCGGGCGCAGCGGTTCGTGGTCGGCGTTGTGCTGGCCGGCGAGACCGCGCGCAAGGAGGCGGCCGGCGCCGAGGGCCTGCTGTTCACGATGATCGACGAACTGAACAAGTACGCGCCGCGGGAGGGATCGAGCCCGATCAAGGAGGTGCTGCTCGACATCGCCGAGCGCGGCCGTTCGCTCGGGATCATCCTCGTCGGCGCGCAGCAGACGGCCAGCGAGGTGGAGCGGCGGATCGTCGCGAATTCGTCGATCAAGGTGGTGGGCCGGCTCGACCCCGCCGAGGCCGGACGGCCGGAGTACGGCTTCCTGCCGGCCACCCAGCGCGCCCGGGCGATGATCGCCAAGCCGGGCACGATGTTCGTCTCGCAGCCCGAGATCCCGGTACCGATCGCCGTCGAGTTCCCCTTCCCGGCGTGGGCGACGCGCGCGTCGGAGTGCGGGACGGCACCGGCGGGCGCCGCACCGGGCGGAAACGGCTCCCCGCGGCGCGACCCCTTCGCGCGGCTGCCCCCCGCGGACGACGACCCCCCGTTCTGAATGGCCGTGCACGGCGGGCGCGGCCCCGGGCTCGCTCGGGGACTTGTCGGGCCCGGTGCCTACCCTGTTCCTCTCATGCGCCTGCTGCACACCGCCGACTGGCACGTCGGCAAGACGCTCAAGGGCGTGAGCCGCCTCGACGAGCAGCGCGAGGTGCTCCGCGAGATCGTGCACATCGCCCGCGACCAGGAGGTCGACGCGGTGCTCGTCGCGGGCGATCTCTACGACAGCGCGGCCCCGTCCGCGGCCGCCCAGCAGCTGGTCGTGCGCACGCTCACCGCGCTCGCGGGCACCGGGGCGCAGGTGATCGCGATCGCCGGCAACCACGACCACGCGCCGACGATGGACGCGTACGGTCCGTTCGCCGCCGCGGCCGGGGTCACGCTCGCCGGCACCGTGCGGCCGGCCGACCGCGGCGGGGTCGTCGAGTTCACGGCCGGCGGGCAGTGCGCCACCGTGGCGCTGCTGCCGTTCCTGTCCCAGCGCTGGGCGGTCCGCGCCGCCGAGCTCGTCACGCAGACGCCCGCCCAGCAGACCCTCGCCTACGATCGGCAGGTCCGCGACGTGCTCGCCGCCCTCACCGCGGGCTTCCGGCCGGACACGGTGAACCTGGTGCTGGCCCACCTCACGGTGCTGGGCGGGACCTTCGGGGGCGGCGAGCGGCAGGCCCAGTCGATCTTCGAGTACGCGGTGCCCGCCGGCGCGTTCCCGCCCGACGCGCACTACGTCGCCCTGGGCCACCTGCACCGGCGCCAGCGGATGCCCGCCGCGGCGCCGGTGCACTACAGCGGCGCGCCCCTGGCCGTCGACTTCGGCGAGCAGGACAACGCGCCCGTCGTCTGCCTCGTCGAGGCCACGCCGACGACGCCCGCCCGGGTCACCGACATCCCGATCACCGCCGGGCGCAGGCTGCGCACGGTGCGCGGCACCGTCGCCGAACTGTCGGACCTCACGGGCACCATGGGCGACGATCTCCTGCGCGTGTGGGTCCGCGAACCGGCCCGCGCGGGCCTGCGGGAGGAGGTCACGGAGCTGCTGCCGAACGCCCTGGAGGTGCGGATCGACCCCGACCACGTCACGCCCGTCACCGGGCCCCGCGCGCGCGGCGGGTCCGGCCGTGAGTGCACGGCCGTCGAGCTGTTCGGCGAGTACGTCGCCGGGCAGGGTATCGCCGACGCACGCGTGGAGGCGCTCTTCGCCCGCCTGCACGACGAGCTGATCGAGGTCGGTCACCCCGGACCTCCCGACGGCGACCCGGCGGGCACCTAGTGCGCCCGGTCCGGCTCGACATGCACGGGTTCGCGGCCTTCCGCGAGCCCACCACGGTCGACTTCACCGACGCCGACTACTTCGCGCTCGTCGGCCCCACGGGCTCCGGGAAGTCGACGGTCATCGACGCGATGACGTTCGCCCTGTACGGCTCGGTCCCGCGCTGGGACGACCAGAAGGTGGTGCGGCTCGCGCTCGCCCCCACCGTGGCCCGCGGCACGGTCCGGCTGGTCTTCGACGTCGACGGCGCCCGCTACGTGGTCGCCCGGGAGCTGCGCCGCGCACCCAAGGGTGGGGTGACGGTGCGGGAGGCCCGGCTCGAGCGGGTGCTCACCGACGACGGCACTGATCCGGCGACGGAGGTGCTCGCGGCCGGGGCGGCCGTGACCCCGGGGGTCGAGGCGCTGCTCGGGCTGCCGTTCGACCAGTTCTGCATGTGCGTCGTGCTGCCGCAGGGGGACTTCGCGGAGTTCCTGCACGCGAAGCCGCGTGACCGCCAGCAGATCCTCACCCGCCTGCTCGGGCTCGGCGCGTACGAGACGATCGCCCGGGCCGCCAACCGGGAGTCGAGCGCCGCGGCCGAGCGGGCGGAGGTGCTCGGCGGACGGCTCGCGGGGTACACCGACGCCACCGGGGCGGCCGTGGACGCGGCGGCCGCCCGGGTCGGCGCACTCGAGGCTCTGTCCGCGCGCGTCGCGGCCCTGCTGCCCCGGCTCGCCGCGGCGGCCACCGAGGCCGGCACCGCGGACGACGCCGTGCTGCGCCTGGCGGACGAGCGGGGACGGCTCGCGGCGGTCACCGTCCCGGCCGGGGTGGCGGCGCTCGCCACCCGGCACGCGGCCGCCCAGGACCTGGTGGCCGCCGCCCGCGCCCGGGTCGTCGAGGCCGAGGCGGCGGACACCGCGGCCCGGCGACGCCGAGCAGCCGCGCCGGGCCGCGCGCCGCTGGAGCGCGCCCGCCGCGACCACGCCGCGCTCGCCGCCGCGCGGGCGGCCCGCCCCGGCGCCGAAGCCACGCACACGAAGGCGATTCGGGCCGACACGGCGGCGACGGGAGCGGCCGCCGCCGCGGCGGCGGCGGTGGACAGCGCCCGCGTGGACCGCGACCGCGCCGACACCGCTCTGGGCGCGGCCCGCGAGACTGTGCAGCGATTGGTCCACGAGCGGCGGCTGCTGGTGTCGTTGCAGGTCCCGGCCGGCCTCGACGCCCTCGCCGCCCGGATCCGCGTGGCCGAGGCCGACCTCGCGCTCGCCCGGACGCAGCTCGACCGCGCCGAGGCCGACGAGCTCCGCGCCCGCGCCGACGTGGCCGCGGCCCCCGAGCGCGCGCCGCTCGAGCGGGCACGCGCCGACCTCGCCGCGCTCGTCGAGGTGCTCGCCGCCATCCCGACGGCCGAGCACGCCCTCGCGACGGCGACGCGGGAGCGCACCGCCGCCGAGGCCGCCGTCGACGAGGCCGGCACGCACCTCGCCCACACCCGGGACCGGCGCGACCGGGAGGTCCGGGCCGATCTCGCGGCGGCGCTGCGGCCGTCGCTCGGCACCGGGCAGGAGTGCCCCGTGTGTGCCCAGGTGGTCGCGGTGGTGCCGGAACCGCTGCCCGCCGCCGACCTGACCGGGGCGGACCTCGCGGTGGCGGAGGCCGAGCGCGCGCTCGACCTCGCCCGACGGCGGGCGGGCGAGGCCGCCGGGTCCGTCCGGGCCGCCGCGGACGAGCACGACCGCCTCACCCGGGAGGCGGAGCGGCTGCGGGCGGTGCTCGCCGCCGTGCTGGTGGAGCTGGCCGGGGTTGCCACCGTCGACCGGGTCGTGGCCGCACTCGTCGGGCCGGACGGCACCGACCTGGACGCGACCCTCGACGCGCTCGCCGAGCTGCTCGGTACCGCTCTCACCGGACTGGCGGAGCTGGCCGGGCGCGTCGGGCAGGCCGATACGGCACTCCGGGCGGCCCGGCGCCGGCGCGACGCCGCCGCTGCAGCCGTGGAGCAGGCGCGGGCCGGCGTCGCCGCCGCCGCCGCCGAGCTGCGCCGTGCCCGTGATCCGCTCGTCCCGCTCGGCGCCCCGCCCGCGGAGGCGGATCCGCTGGCGGCGTGGAGCGCGCTCGAAGCCTGGGCGACGGCCGAGGCTGGCGCGCGGGCCGTGTCGCTGGCAGCGGCCGAGGACGCCGTCGGCGGCGCCGAGGCCGCCGCGGCACGCGCCGGCGCGGCCTTCGACGAGGCCGTCGCCATCGCGGGCGCGCGGCGGGCGGCGGAGACGGCCGCCGCCCGCACAGAGCAGCGGGCCCGCGGCGAGCTCGAGGCGCTCGACCTGCGGATCGCGGAACTCGACGCCGCGCTGGCCGATGCCCCGACCGACGCCGAGGCGGCCGCGCAGCTCGCCGAGCTCGACGCCCTGGAGGCGGCCGAGCAGGCGGCCGGGGAGGCGCTGGTCGCCGCGCGGGCCGAGCGCGGGGCCGCGGAGGACGAGCTCGAGGTGCTGGCCGACGAGCTCGCCGCCGGGCGTGACGCCCTGCGCGCGGCCCGCGATCCGGTGGTGCCGCTCGGGGCTCCCGCACCGTCCACCGACGACCTCCCCACGGCCTGGTCCGAGCTGGCCGGCTGGGCCTCGGCGGCGGCCGCCCAGCACGACGCCCTGCTCGTGTCCGCCCGCGCCGAGGCCGAGGCGGCCCACGGGCGGCACGGGTCGCTGCTGCGCGAGCTCGCCGACGATCTGGCCGCCCACGGCGTGGCCGCGGCCCCCGCACGACTCCGCGACGAGCGGCCCACCCGGGGGGCACCAGCAGGCGACAGTGCCGTTCGGTGCGCGGGCGGTGCTGACCCGGCACTCGCGGACACCGCCGCCGCGGCCGTCGCCGACGCCCTCGCCACCGCCCGGGCGGAGCACCGCCGTCTGGCCGAGCGGCTCGCCGAGGCCGACCGGCTGCGGGCCGACCGCGACGAGGCGGAGACGGCGAGCCGGGTCGCCCGGATGCTGGGGAACCTGCTCCGCTCGGACAACTTCCCGCGCTGGCTCGTCGCCTCCGCGCTCGACGTCCTCGTCGCCGACGCCTCGGCGAACCTGGCCGAGCTCTCCGGCGGCCAGTTCTCCCTCACCCACGCCGACGGCGAGTTCGTCGTCGTCGACCACGCCGACGCCGACGCGCACCGCCCGGTGCGCACGCTCTCCGGCGGTGAGACGTTCCAGGCCAGCCTCGCGCTCGCGCTGGCCCTGTCCGCGCAGCTCACCAGCCTGGCCGCGGACGGCGCCGCGCGCCTCGACTCGATCTTCCTCGACGAGGGGTTCGGCACGCTCGACGAGGCGAACCTCGACGTCGTCGCGGGCACGCTGGAGAACCTCGCGACCCGCGGCGACCGCATGGTCGGCGTGATCACCCACGTCCCGGCGCTCGCCGAGCGGGTGCCGGTGCGGTTCGGCGTCTCCCGGGACCGGCGCACCGCGTCGGTGGTGCGGGAGGGGCCGTGAGGTTCAGCGTCGAGCCGTGGGACCCCTCGCACGGCGCCGCGCTGGAGGTCGAGGACCTCGGCGAGTCGACGGCTCGGGTGGACGCCGGCGTGGAGCTGCCGCCCGCCCGGTGGCACCCGCTGGACCCGGAACCGGGGGCCGCGGCCCCGGCGGCGGTCCTGTTCGTCGACGGCGTGCGCCGCGTCGACGCGCACGTCTGGGTGCACGACCCCGGCGAGCCGACCGCCGCCGCACCGGCCCTCTGCGCCTCCTACGCGGCGGGCGTCGTGCGCTGCGACGGCGACGGCGCGCGGCTCGTCGCCCACGACGTGCGGCGCGGGCTGTTCACCGCGGCAGCGCACGCCGTCGACGTCACGACCCCGGCCGGCACCTACGCGGCCCAGCACGCCGCGCGGCGCCCCGAGGTGCCGGCGGGGCAGGCCCTCGGCCAGGCGGTGCAGGCCCGGCTCGCCGCCGTGGAGATCGCCGTCGCCACGGCGGCGCGCGACGGCGGCGACGACCTCCTCGTCGTCGACGGCCCGCTGCGCGGGCGCCAGCACCTCGCGCGGGCGCTCGGCTACGTGAAGTCGCACCGCAGCAGCTACCTGCCCGCCGGCATCGGGGACGTGGTGGCGGCGCTGGCCGCCGGCCAGCGCACGCCGGTGTTCCAGGTCGGCACCTCGTGGGACCGCTACAGCTGGTACCTGCGCCTGCCCGGCCCGCCCGGTGCGCCCTGGGCGGGCGTCGTGCGGCTGGAGTGCGCACCCGCAGCGGGCCCCGGCGCCGCCGTCGCCGCGGCCCGGCTGAGCCAGGTGACGCTGGGCCGCTACGCCTCCACCGCCTACAAGGACGCCCGCGCCCCGCAGAACCTCTACCCGATCGCGGGGCTCGAGCGCGCGCTGCGCCGGCGGCTCGGCGATCCCGCCGTGCTGCACCGCGCGCTGCGGGTGGCCGCCGCCCGGTAGCCGGCCGCGCGCTCGCAGGGCGGGTGGCGGCGGGCCGGCCGGCCGTCCGCTAGGTTCGCCCGCGGGACGCCGCCGTGACGCCGCGGGGAGGGCTCGATGGCCGACGACGCCGGTACCGGCCGCCACGTGCTGGTGCTGAACGACGCGCTGCTCAACGACGTCGAGGCCGCGCGGGAGGCCGTGCGCGCGCTCACCGGTGCCCGGACCGTGGTGAGCACCCGCGACGCCGTCGGTGGCGCCCTGACCGCCGAGCAGCTCCGGACGGCCGAGGCGGTGCTGTTCGCCGACCTCGGCGTCGCCGTCGTGGCCGGGGCGGACGGCGACATCGGGATCCGGGACGTGGCCGACCTCGTCGACGAGCGGATCGTCGCCGTCGAGCCGGAGCGGCGGCTGCACGCGATCGCCGAGCCGGTGACCCTGCAGCAGGACGGCCCGTTCGCCGACACCGGCGAGGCCACCTGGGGCCTGCAGGCCACGGGCGTCGCGACGGCGACCGCGAGCGGCGGCGGGGTCACCGTCGCGGTGCTCGACACCGGCCTCGACGCCGGGCACCCCGACTTCGCCGGCCGCGAGGTCGAGGCGCGGTCGTTCGTGGACGGGCAGGCCGCGCAGGACGGCCAGGGCCACGGCACCCACTGCACCGGCACCGCGACCGGCCCCCTCGCGCCCGAGGCGGGGCCGCGGTACGGGGTGGCGCACGGGGCGCGGGTGCTCGTCGGGAAGGTCCTGTCGGACGAGGGCACGGGCACCGACGCGGACATCCTCGCCGGGATCAGCTGGGCGGTGGCCGCGGGCGCCTCGGTGATCTCGATGTCGCTGGGTGCCGACCAGCGCGAGGTCTCCACCGCGTACGAGACGGTGGGGCGGCGCGCGCTCGCCGCCGGCACGCTGATCATCGCCGCCGCGGGGAACAATGCGCGGCGGTCCGCCGGGGATCCCGGGTTCGTCGGGGTGCCGGCGAACAGCCCGTCGATCATGGCGATCGGCGCGCTCGACCGCACCCTCGCCGTGGCCGACTTCTCCGCCTCGGCCACCGCGGTGGACGGCGGCGAGATCGACATCGCCGCGCCGGGCGTCGAGGTCTACTCGTCCTGGCCGATGCCGCAGCGCTACCAGACGATCTCCGGCACGAGCATGGCGACCCCGCACGTGGCGGGCATCGCGGCGCTATGGTCCGAGATCACCGGCGCGCGCGGCCGGGCCCTGTGGGACGCCGTGATCGCCGGCGCCCACGTCCTCCGCCGGCAGCGGCAGGGGCCGGGCGCCGGCGATCACGGCGTCCCACAGGGCCCG
>DATLGI010000019.1:0-7685 GCA_035540535.1 Pseudonocardia sp. | reverse complement strand
GCGCCGTCGTCGAGGCGCTTTCGGCCTCCGGGGCGGGCGGGCAGGGCGCCGGGAGCCGGCCGAGCTGGTCGGCCTACCAGGCGTTGCGGGCGCTGTCGCCGGAGACGCTGCTCGCCCGGATCGTGGCCGACCTGCAGCGCGGGCGGGAGCCGGACAGCCCGTTCGCCGACGAGGTGCTGCGCCGTGAGATCCGCCACCGCATCGCCGCGTTCCGCAAGATGGTCACCGACGAGGTGCGTCGGCGCACCGCCGAGGCGCGCGGCCGTGACCAGGTGGCGCGCACCGCGGTGCCGAAGCAGCCCGAGCAGCTGGAGTTCCTCTCCGCGCACGCCGAGCAGCTCGCCCAGCTGCGGCGCATCGTGCATCCCCTGGCGCGGCGGCTGGCGAGCCGGCTCGCCGTGCGGCGCCGGCACGCCCGGCGCGGCACGCTGGACATGCGGCGCACACTGCGCCGCTCGATGTCCACCGGTGGGGTGCCGATGCGCCCGGCGTACCGGACCCGCCGGCCCGGGCGACCCGAACTGGTGGTGCTCTGCGACGTCTCCGGCTCCGTCGCCGGGTTCAGTCACTTCACGCTGCTGCTGGTGCAGGCGCTGCGCGAGCAGTTCAGCCGGGTGCGGGTGTTCGCGTTCGTCGAGAAGGCCGACGAGGTCACTCACCTGTTCGCGCCCGGCGTCGAGCTCGCCGGGGTGATGCAGCGGGTGCTGCGCGAGGCCGACCTCGTCGCGTTCGACGGGCACAGCGACTACGGCGGTGCCCTCGGCGGCTTCGCCGAGCACTGGGGCGACGCGGTGGGCCCGCGCAGCTCGCTGCTGGTCCTCGGGGACGCGCGCACCAACTACCGTGATCCGAACCTGACCGTGCTGCGCCGGCTGGTCGGGCAGGCCCGCCACGCGCACTGGCTCAACCCCGAGCCGCGAGGGCAGTGGGGCAGCGGCGACTCGGCCGCGCTGCGCTACGCCGACGTGCTGCCGATGCACGAGTGCCGCACGGCGGGCCAGCTCGCGGCCGTGGTGGAGGCGCTACTGCCGGTATGACCCCGCCTTGTCATCGAACATCAGTTCGACTACGGTGACCGGCATGAGCGCCGCGGTGGACTTCGCCTGGCAACCGTCGCTGCTCGACGCCGGGCCCGCGGTCGAGCTCGACCATTCCTTCCACGCGGTGCGTCGCCGCCCGCTCACCGGTGGTGCCTGGGTGGACCACGCGCCGGGCTGGTGCCGGGGAGCGGACGGGCTGTTCGCACGGCTGCTCGCCGAGGTGCCGTGGCAGGGCCGGGACGTGCGGATGTACGACCGGGTGGTCGCCGAGCCGCGGCTCACGCACCGCTGGCGGCTCGACGCGGGCCCGAGCCCGCCGTCCGAGTTGGTCGCGATGGCGGCGGTGCTGTCGGCGCGGTACGGGGTGGAGTTCACCCAGGTCGGCGCGAACCTGTACCGCGACGGGTGCGACAGTGTCGCCTGGCATGGCGACCGGGTGGCCCGGGAGTTGCCTTCGGCGGTGGTCGCACTGGTCTCGCTGGGTGCGGTCCGGCCGTTCCGGCTGCGGCCCACCGGTGGGGGAGCGTCGGTGGGCTACCGGCCGGGGCCCGGTGACCTGCTGGTGATGGGCGGGTCCTGTCAGCGCACCTGGCAACACGCGGTCCCCAAGACCGCGACGGCGGGGCCGCGGATCAGCGTCCAGTTCCGGCACGCGCCTGTCCCCGGTGAACGGCGTGCTCGGGCAGCATCGCGTCCGTGAGCGTTCCGCCGGGCGGGCCGATGACCGTCGGCCGCTTCCCGGTCGGCCAGGGACGTCTCGACCTCCGGGTCGCCGCGGCCATGGCCGTCGCGCTGGACGCGTCGCAGAGCCGCCGACGAGCCACGCCGTAGGCTGCCGCCGTGCAGCGCAGGATCGGCGTGATGGGCGGGACGTTCGATCCCGTCCACCACGGACACCTCGTCGCGGCAAGCGAGGTGGCCGAGCTGTTCGACCTCGAGCAGGTCGTCTTCGTGCCCACGGGGGAGCCGTGGCAGAAAGCCGACCGGACCGTGAGTCCGGCCGAGGACCGCTACCTGATGACCGTGATCGCCACCGCCTCCAACCCGCGGTTCCAGGTCAGCCGGGTCGACATCGACCGTGGCGGTCCCACGTACACCGTCGACACCCTCACCGATCTGCACGCGACCATGCCGGACGCTCAGCTGTTCTTCATCACCGGTGCCGACGCGCTGGAGCAGATCCTGTCCTGGCGCAAGGTCGAGGAGCTGTTCCGCTGGGCGCACTTCGTCGGCGTCACCCGTCCCGGCTTCGAACTCGACGGCGACCACCTGCCCGAGGGCGTCGTCACGCTCGTCGAGGTGCCGGCCATGGCCATCTCCTCGAGCGACTGCCGCCGGCGTGTCGCCGAGGGGCGACCGGTCTGGTACCTGGTGCCCGACGGGGTCGTGCAGTACATCGCCAAGCGCGACCTCTACCGCCGATCGGTCGCCGCGCCGCTACCGGGGTAGCGTGACGATGGTGACCTCCCCCGCGACCCTCGTCGGATCGGGCCGCCCCGGGCGGCACGAGCACCTGTGCCTCGCCTACGACGAATACGCGCAGTTCCGGGCGGCGGCGCACCGTTTCCTGCTCGACGGGCTCGTTCGGGGCCAGCAGGTCCGGCACGTGACGGCGCGACCCGCCGGTGATCCGGGCGCGGAGCTGCGCGCCGCCCACCGCGGTCGCGCCGACGCGGTGGAGGTCGTGACGCTCGACGCCGACCCCGAGCGGCGGTTCGACCCGGCCGAGCGGGCGCGCGCCCACACCGCGGCGACCGAGCGGGCGCTCGCGCGCGGCTTCACCGGGCTGCGGGTCGCCACCGACGTGACCCCGCTGGTGCACGACGCCGAGTGGCTCGCGGCGCTCGCCCGCTACGAGCACCTCGTCGACCGGTACATGGTGTCCTCGCCGTTCTCGGCGCTGTGCGGCTACGCCCGCTCCCGTCTCGGCCCCGACGAGGTCGCCCAGGTCGCCTGCCTGCACGCCGGAACGAGCCCCGGTGCCACCCCGTTCCGCCTGTACGCCGCCCCCGGCGCCACCGCGGCGCTCGCGGGCGAGGTGGACCTGACCGCCGCGGAGTTGCTGGTCACCGCGCTGGACCGGGCCGACCTGCCTCCGGTGGCCGGGCGGCTCGTGCTCGACGTGTCCGGGCTGACCTTCCTCGACCACCGCGGGCTGTACGCGCTGGCCGAGCACGGCCGCCGGGTCGACGCCACCGTCGTGCTGCGCGACCCCCGGCCGATCGTCCGCCGGCTCGTGGAGCTCGTGCCCGTCACCGGTGTGCAGGCGGAGTCCCGTCGATGAGGACGGGAGCGGCGGCCGGCACCCGCGGGTACTTCCACGAGGCGGCCCGGTACTCCTCGGACGCGGAGTTCCTGGCGATCGTGCTGCCCTTCGTGCAGGCCGGCGCGGCGGCCGGCGAGCCGGTCATGCTGGCCCTCGGTGAGCGCAACGAGGGCCTGGTCCGCGCGGCGCTGCCCGACCTGTGCGGCCTGACGTTCATACCGGGCGAGAAGCAGTACGTCACCCCGGCGCACGCCATCCGGACCGTGCGGGACCGCCTGGCCGCGCGCACGGCGGACGGTGCGCGCCAGATCCGCATCGTGGGCGACGTCCCCACCGCCGGGTGGCACCGGTGGGCGCGTTACGAGGCCGCTGTCAACCGTGCCTACGACGACTTCCCGGTCTGGGGCCTCTGCCCGTACGACACCCGGTCGACGCCGCCGGAGGTGCTGGCCGACGTGGCCCGCACCCATCCGCGCCTGCACACCGCGGACGGTGGTCACGTCGTCAACCCGGACTTCGAGAACCCCGAGGCGTTCCTGACCGACCGCCTGCTTCAGCCGCGGCCCGCCGAGCCGGGCCCGGCCCTGCTCGACACCGCCGTCGCCGGCGCCGACCAGGTTCGCCACCTCGTCCGCGACCTCGCCGCGGCCGAACTCGCGCAGGACCACGTCGACGATCTCGTCCTGGCCGCGAGCGAGGTGGTGACCAACGCGCTGGTGCACGGCCGGGAGCCCGTGCGGCTGCGGCTGTGGCGCGCCCCCGCGCGCGTCGTCGTCGCGATCACCGACGGAGGTTGCGGCGTGCGCGACCCCTACAGTGGGCTGCTGCCTGCCCGGCGCAGCGCGTCGGCCGGGCTCGGGCTGTGGCTGTGCCACCAGATCTGCCGCGACGTCGGCTTCCACCGTGACGAGGACGGTTTCACGGTCCGCCTGGTCGCCGGCCCCGGGTAGCCGCCGGACCCGCTCCGGGCGGTTCGGCGGCGCGCTGGGACACTGACCGGTGACGGCGGGGTTGCGGTGATCCCGTGGGGGAGGGGAGCGGTGACCGCGACCGATCAGGCGGTGGAGCTGGCCCGGGTGGCGGCCGCGGCCGCGGCCGACAAGAAGGCGCGCGACATCGTCGTGATCGACGTGTCGGACCAGCTCGTGATCACCGACTGCTTCGTCATCGCCTCCGCCCAGAACGAGCGACAGGTCCAGGCCGTCGTCGACGCGGTCGAGGAGAAGTTGCGGCAGCACGGCACGAAGCCGACGTGGCGGGAGGGAACGAAGGACGGCGGCTGGATCCTGCTGAACTACCTCGACATCGTCGTGCATGTCCAGCACACCGAGACCCGCGACACCTACCGGCTCGAGCGGCTGTGGAAGGACTGCCCGCGCATCGACCTCCCCGAGGCTCGCGACCGTCCGGCGGACGGGGCCGACGCGACGTGACCGGGGTGGCGCACGCGGCGTCGGGAAGCCGGTGAGCCTGCGCCGGCTCGTGCTGCTGCGGCACGGCCAGACCGACTTCAACCAGGCCGGCCGGATGCAGGGCCACCTCGACTCCGAGCTCACCCCGGACGGTGCGGCGCAGGCGGCGCAGGTCGCGAAGGAGGTCGCCCGGTTCGCGCCCGCCCGCCTGGTCAGCTCCGACCTGCGCCGCGCGCTCGACACCGCGAGCCTCGTCGGGGAGGCCTGCGGGCTGCCGGTCGAGGTGGACCCTCGCCTGCGCGAGACCCACCTCGGCGACTGGCAGGGCCGCTCCGTCGACGAGATCGAGCTGACGTGGCCGGGCGCGATCGCGGTCTGGCGCGCCGACCCGTCGTGGGCTCCGCCCGGCGGCGAGTCCCGCATCGAGGTCGTGGCGCGCTCGCTGCCGGTCGTGTCCGAGCTGGACGCCGCCTGCGACGGCGCCGGGGAGGCCACCGCGGTGCTGGTCGCGCACGGCGGGTTGATCGCGGGCCTGGTCAGCGGTCTGCTGCAACTGCCGACGGCGGCCTGGCCGAGCATCGGCGGCGTCGGCAACTGCCGGTGGGCGGTCCTCGCCCGGCGCGACGAACACGCCCGCTGGCGGCTCACCGGCTACAACGTCGGGTTGGGGGCGTGAGCGGCCCGCCGACCAGCCCCGACGCGTCGAGCGCCGACATGCCCTAGGGTGCACCGTCGTGCCCGTCGCCGTCGTGACCGACTCCACCGCGTACCTGCCCCCAGGGGTCGCGGAGCAGCGCGGGATCGGGGTCGTCCCGCTCGAGGTGCGCCTGGGCGAGCGCGTCGGGCGCGAGGGGATCGACATCGATGCCGTCGAGCTCGCCGCCGCGCTGGCCGACCGGAGCGTCGACGTGCAGACCTCGCGCCCCTCGCCGGGCGAGTTCGCCCGCTGCTACCGGCAGGCCTTCGACGCGGGCGCGGACACGGTGGTCTCGGTGCACCTGTCGCGGGAGCTCTCGGGCACGTGGGAGGCAGCCCGGTTCGCCGCGCAGGAGGTCGGGCCGGGCCGGGTGCGCGTGGTGGACTCCCGAGCCGCGGCGATGGGGCTCGGCTACGCGGTGCTGGCCGCCGCGGACGCCGCGGGCGCGGGTGCCGACGGCGCGGGAGTCGAGGCCGCGGCGGCCGCGGTGGCGGCGCGCTGCCGCGTGTTCTTCTGCGTCGACACCCTGGAACGGCTGCGCCGCGGAGGGCGGATCGGGGCGGCGGCGGCGCTGCTGGGCACCGCGCTGGCGGTCAAGCCGCTGCTGCACGTGGCGCAGGGCCGGATCGTCCCGCTGGAGAAGGTGCGGACGACGGCGCGCGCGGCGCAGCGGTTGGTGGAGCTGGCGGTGGAGGCGGCGGGGAGCGGGCCGGTGGACCTGGCGGTGCACCACCTGGGCGCGCCCGACCGCGCGGAGGACGTCGCGGCCCGGTTGCGGGAGCGCCTGCCCGCGGTGACCCGGCTGCTGGTGTCCGAGGTCGGCGCGGTGATCGGGGCCCATGCCGGCACCGGCCTGCTCGGCGTGGTGGTGGTCCCGGCCGGCTGACCGGCGGGGATCCTGCGGGCGGGCCTCCCAGGCTGTCAGGTCGGGACGACGGTCCCGGTTCCGGCGGCCGCCACCCGCCCGGGTTGTGCACATGGTCTGCGAACCATCCACAGGTCGCGGCAGGTGGCTGCCGCGCCCGCCCCGGCCGTCCTAGCGTCGGCTCCGTGGCTCGTGACGATCCGCCCGATGCCCGGCTGCGCCTCGCCGCGGTGCTGGCGCGACGCCCGCCGGCACCCGCGGCGGACGACGCACCCACCGTGCCGATCCCGGCACCGGCGCCGGCGGCCGCTGCGAGGCGCGTACCGGCCCGGGCGCCCGCCGCCGATCTCGTCGTACCCGGCGCGGAGGCCGTGCCGCGTGCGCAGGCCTCGCGACCGCCGCCCGGGCGGATCGCCGCCGCGCTGCACCGGTGGACGCCGGAGGCATGGCGGGGCGCGCGGGTCGACCCGGGGCACACCGGTGCCCGCGTCCTCGCCCTGGTCGCGGCCGCGGGCGCGGTGCTGGCGGCGGTCGGGGTCTGGTCCGAGCGGCCGCGGGCGGAACAGGTCACGGCGCTGCCCGCCGTGGTGGTGGGCGGCGCGGGCCCCACCACCGAGACCCCGGCACCGACCTCCGCGGCACCCGCGGTGCTGACCGTCAGCGTCGTCGGGCAGGTGGCGCAGCCCGGGCTCGTCGAGGTCCCGGACGGGTCCCGGGTGGCCGACGTGCTCGAGGCGGCCGGCGGCGCCCTGCCCGGCGCGGACACCACCGGCGTGAACCTCGCCCGCCGGGTGGTGGACGGCGAGCAGGTGGCGGTCGGGGTGCCACCGGCACCCGACGCGCTGCCCGGGCCTGCTGCCCCGGCCGGGCCCGGCCCGCAGCCGGGCGGCCGGGGCGGGCCGGTCGACCTGAACCGCGCGACCCTCGCCGAACTCGACACCCTGCCCGGGGTCGGCCCGGTCACGGCGCAGCGCATCGTCGAGTGGCGTGAGCGCCACGGCCGGTTCACCCGCGTCGAGCAGCTGCGCGAGGTCGAGGGCATCGGCGAGCGGCGATTCGCCCAGCTGCGCGAGCTGGTGACGGTGTGACCGGCTGCGGTCCGACCGCGGGCGGGTGAACCGGTGAGCACCGGATCGTCGGTCACCGCGGCGGCGGTGCGCGAACCGGACGGCGAGCTGCGGCGGGCCCCCGACCTGCGGCTGGTCCCGGCTGCGCTGGCGGTGTGGGCGGTGCTGCTCGCCGGGCTCGGACTCGGGCCGATGGTGGGCGGGGCGGTGGTGCTCGCCGGCGCGGTCGTGGTGGTGGCCGTCCGCCGCGGCGCAGGACGGGTCGGCACGGGCCGCGGCGGCACGGGCCGCGGCGGCGCGGGCGGCAGCGGTGGAGGCGGGGGCGGCCCGTGCCGACC
>DATLGI010000018.1:0-7331 GCA_035540535.1 Pseudonocardia sp. | reverse complement strand
GGTACACCTCGCCGGCCGTGTAGACGTGCCCGACCATGCCCTGCCCCGGCGCCAGGCGCAGGCGCGCGGTCTCCACCGAGCGGTGCCCCACCACCGCTCGGGCCACCAGCTCGGTGCCGTCGGCGCTCGCGGTGTCGTCGCTGTACGGGGTGGCCCGGCGGCTGCTCGCCTCGCGCGACCGCGAGGAGGTGCTGCTCGAGCTCGCCACGGCCACCGCCGACGCGCTGCGCGCGGAGATCGCCGGCGTGTTCCTGGCGAGCGCCGACGGCACCGAGCTGGTGGCCCGAGCGGTGGTGGGGCACCGCTCGGTGGAGACCGCGCGCCTGCGCCTGGCGCCGGGGCAGGGCATGGTCGGGCACGTCTACACGGCCGGCGAGGTGTACCGCTCCGACGACTGGACGACCGACCCCGTGATCAGCAAGGAGCTGCTGGCCACGGTCACGGCCGAGGGCACTCGAGCGTGTATCGGGGCGCCGCTGCGGGTGGACGGCGAGGTCGTCGGGGTCCTCGCCGCATGGCGCCGACGACGGTCGATCTACACCGACGACGACGTCGCCGTCATCGAGACCCTGGCCGACCTCGCCGCGCTCGGCGTGCAGCGCGCGCTCGCCGAGGACCGGCTGCGCGAGCTGGGGGACCGGCTCCGGGACGCGAACAGCGAGCTCGCCCGCCGCTACGACGAGGCCCGCCAGGCGCTGGAGATCCACCGCAGGCTGGTGCGGGTGGTCGCCGACGGCGCCGACCTGAACGCCGTCGTCGAGGCCGTCGCCGGGATCACCGGTCAGGAGGCCGTGTTCGCGGCCGCGGACGGGCCGGCGGGCGGCGCCGGCTGGCTCGCAGACCTCGTCGCCGCGGGTACGGCGGACCGGCCCGGGCTCGGCGAGGAAGCCGTCCTGCTGGGACCCGACGGCGCGGGCCGGCACGCGGTCGCGGTGACGGTCCGCTCGGCGGGGGAGCGGTGGGGGACGCTCGCCGTGGGCACCGGGCTGCCCGTCGCGATGCGCGACGTGGTGGCCGCCGAGCAGGCCGCGGTGGCCTGCGCCCTGCTCCTGTCGCGGCGCGACGCCGTGGCCGGCGCGGCGCGCCGGGTGGAGTCGGAGCTGGTCCGGGACCTGCTCGACGGCCGGGTGCGCGACGAGGCCGACCTGCTGGTGCGCTCACGCCGGCTCGCCCGCGAGCTGCCCTCGCCGGCCCGCGTCGTGCTGGTCTCGGCGGAGCCCGCCGCGCGGCGCGGGGCGCCCCCGGCGCCGGAGCGGGCGGAGCGGTTCCGCGCGGAGCTGGCACGGGGGTGCACGCGGGTGCTGGCCGCGCACGGCGCCCCGGCCCCGGTGGGGGAGCGGGGCGACGCCCTCGCCGCGATCATCCCGGACCTGCCGGTGGAGTCGGTCCGCCGGCTCGGCCGCGAGCTGCACGCGCTCGGTGCCGGCCTCGGCGGCGAGGTGTCGGTGGGCGTCAGCTCGCCCGTGCACGCCCACGACGGCTACCCGGCGGCCGGACGCCAGGCCGCTTCGGCCTGCGCGGCCAGCCGGCCGCCGCAGGCCCCGCTGACGCTGTTCGAGGACCTCGGCGCCGTGCGCTTCCTGCTGCAGCCGGCCCGCGGCGAGGACCTGGACGGGTACGCGGAGCAGCTGCTGGGCGCGCTGCTCGAGTACGACCGCGCGCACGGCACCGACCTGGTCGAGACCCTGCGCGCCTACCTGCGTTGCGACGGTCGGGCGCGGCGGGCGGCCGCCGAGCTGGGGATCCACCCGAAGACGATGAGCTACCGGCTCGGCCGGATCGAGGCGATCAGCGGCCTGGTCCTCACGCGGCAGGACGACCGGTTCAACGCTCAGCTGGCGCTGCAGATCCTCGCCGTCCGCGCCTCGGGCACGGAGCCGGAGTAACGCTGTACCGTCGCGCCCCGCCACCGCCATCCGGACGGCTGCGGGGCGGCATCGCTGATGTCGGGCGGGAGCGGCCCACCCCGGCACGCGTCGGGGACGTGCCGCGCGCTACGGCGCGGGCGCGGCGAGCCGGGCCCGGTCGAGCTGGCGCTGCACCGCGGCGACGACCCGCGCCGCGGACACCGAGACCTCGGCCTCCAGCGGAGCGGCCACCGGCAGCGGCACGTTGCCGCCGGTCACCCGCACGATCGGCGCGTCCAGCGCGTCGAACGCCTCCTCGGCGAGGATCGCCGCGATCGCCGCGCCCCAGCCGAGCTGCCCCGGGTTCTCCTCGACGACGACGACCCGCCCGGTCCGCCGCACCGACGCGAGCACGGCCGCGGCGTCGAGCGGCACGAGCGTGCGCAGGTCGATGACCTCGGCGGAGATGCCCTGCCCGGCCAGCTCCTCGGCGGCGCGCAGGCACATGCCGACGGTCACCGACAGCCCGACGAGCGTGACGTCGGCTCCGTCGCGGAGCACGGCGGCCTGCCCGAGCGGCAACACGTGCTCGCCGTCCGGGACCTCGCCCTTCGTGCCGAACAGGGCCTTGTGCTCGAAGACCAGCACCGGGTCGTCGTCGCGGATCGCCGCGGCCAGCAGGCCCAGCACGTCCGCCGGGGTCGCCGGCGAGACGATCTTGAGGCCGGGTACGCACAGCGCCCAGTTCTCCACCGCCTGGCTGTGCTGCGCGCCGAACCCGAGCCCGCCGCCGTTCGCCCCGCGGATCACCAGCGGCAGGCCGAACTGCCCGCCCGTCATGTACCGGGCCTTCGCGATCTCGACGGCGACCTGGTCCCAGCAGACACCGTAGAAATCGGAGAACATGATCTCCGCGACCGGCCGCAGCCCGGCCATCGCCGCGCCCATCGCCGCCCCGGCGATGGCGGTCTCGGAGATCGGGGTGTTGCGCACCCGCGCGGCACCGAACCGGTCGAGCAGGCCCGCGGTCGTCTTGAACACCCCGCCGGAGGCGATGTCCTCGCCGAGCAGCACCACCCGCTCGTCGCGGGCCATCTCCTGGGCGAGCGCGGCGGCGACGGCCTGGCGGTAGGTCAGTTGCGCCACGTGCTGCTCCCGTCCGACCACATGTCGGTCCACGCGGTCGCGGGCTCGGGCGCCGGGGCGGCCAGCGCCTCGACCGCGATCCGGTCCATCTCGGCCTTGACCCGCGCGGTGAGGGCGTCGACCTCGGCGGCGGGCACCCCGGCGGACGCGAGCACCTCGGCGTGGCGCAGCAGCGGGTCGCGCGCCCGCCACTGCTCGACCTCCTCGCTGCTGCGGTAGGTCGCGGGGTCCGCGGCGGAGTGCCCGCACAGGCGGTAGGTGTCGGCCTCCACCAGCGACGGCCCCTCGCCGGCCCGGGCCCGGCGCACCGCTGCGTCGAGGACCTCCCGCACGGCGTGCACGTCGTTGCCGTCCACCACCATGGGCGCCAACCCGTAAGCCGCGGCGCGGTCCGCGGCCGGGCGTTTCACGGCGATGACGTCGGCGATCGACGTGTACTCCATGTAGTGGTTGTTCTCGCACACGAACACCACCGGCAGTGACCAGACGGCGGCGAGGTTGAGCGCCTCGTGAAAGGCGCCGATGTTCGTCGTGCCGTCGCCGAAGAAGCACACGGTGACGCGGCCGTCCCCGCGGACCTGGCTCGCCCAGGCCATCCCGGTGGCGATGGGCAGGTGCGCGCCGATGATCGCGTAGGAGCCGTAGTAGCCGTGGTCGACGTCGGTGATGTGCATCGAGCCGCCCTTGCCGGCGCAGATCCCGCCCGCGCGCCCGAGCAGCTCGCGCAGCACCGGCTCCGGCGGCGCGCCGCGGGCCAGCGCGTGCGCGTGCCCGCGGTAGGTGCCGATCGACCGGTCGCCGGGGCGCAGCACCGAGGCCGCCCCGACCGCGACCGCCTCCTGGCCGAGGCCGAGGTGCGCCGGGCCGCGTACCCGACCCTGGCGGTAGAGCACGTCGACCTTCGCCTCGAACTGCCGGATGAGGACCATCTGCTCGTGCAGGGCCAGCAGCCGGTCCCGGCCGAGGCGGTCCGGGCCGAGCAGCTCGGCACCTTCCGGTGCGGCGGTCTCGGCGGTCACGGACGGCACGCTACCGACGGGCGGGACGGCGGTTCTTCGTCCGCCCGGGACAAGGTGCACCCGCGGCGTTCGCCCACCGGGACCGGTCTGCCGAGCACCCGCGTGCCGTACCGTTCCGTTTCGATCGTCCCGACCGCCCCGGGAGCCGTCCATGATCCCGATCCCACCGGCGAACACCCGCGCGCACCCCTACCGGGGGCTGTCGGTCCAGGAGGTCGACGTCCCGCTCACCGAGCGCGCCCTGCTGGACCACCTGCTCGGCCGCGAGGTCTACCGGCGCACCGACTTCCTCGTGCTGCGCGACGCGGCCGGGGCGACCGCGCTGGTCGCCGTGCGCAAGGCGAGCCTGGAGCCGCTGTTCTCCCCGGTCGTCGAGGCGCGGGTGCTCGCCGGGCCGGACGAGACGGCCTGGGTGGAGTCCCCGGAGACGGACGTCGGCAACGCGACGGCGCTGGCCGCCGCGGCCGTGCCGGGTGCCAGGGCCAGCGTCGTGCTCGGGCGGTTCGAGCACGTCAACTTCATCTGGGAGCCCGCGCCGGTACCGGTGCGGGTGACCGAGGTCGTCCCGCCGGAACCGCCGAAGCTCCTCGCCCAGGCCGCGCAGGCGGTGGCATACGACGAGGACCTGCCGCCGGTCGAGCTGGTGCTGGACGCGGTGCGCGTGCACGACCTGGCCGCCGCGCATCCCGCGTCGAGCTACCTGCTGCCCTGCCGGGGCTCCGGGGTGGACCTCGGCGCACCCGTGTCCTTCCTAGACACCCGCCCCGCCGAGCGCGCGGACTGGCTGATGATCGGCTGCGAGCGCTCGCTGCAGTTCCACCGGCACTTCTACGGCGACGAGCCGGGGCGGGTGGACCTGTGCCCCCGGGCCCGGGTGGCGGGCGAGGACCGGGCCGGTCGCACGCTCACCAAGTGCTGCCTCATCGAGCGCGGCCTCGAGGTCGACGGGGACACGGCGGTGGTGCCCTGGGGAGCGAACCTCGACGAGGTGCGTGAGGGCCTGCGCAAGCTGCTGCTGTAAGGATCGGCAACCGTGAGCGCCCATCCCGCCGACTCCGCCGTCTACCGCCACCTGTGGTCCACCCCCGAGCTGCACGCGCTCTTCGACGACGCCGGCCGCACCCAGGCGTGGCTGGACATCCTGGTCGCACTGGCCGAGGCGCAGGCCGGGCTCGGGCTCGTGCCCGCCGCGGCCGCGGCCGCCATCCGGTCCGGCGCGCGGGCCGACCGGCTCGACCTCGCGGCCGTCGCCGCGGGCACCCGGGCCACCGGCCACTCGACGCTCGGGCTGATCCGCTGCCTGCGCGAGCTGCTGCCCCCCGACGCGCGGGAGTGGGTCTACTACGGCGCCACCGTGCAGGACGTCACCGACACGTGGTTCGCCGTCGTCATGCGCGCGGTGCTCGACGTCGTCGACCGCGACCTCGCCCGGTGCGAGGCCGCCACCGCCGCGCTCGCCCGCCGGCACCGCGACACCGTGATGTGCGGGCGCACCCACGGCCAGCCCGGGCTGCCGATCACGTTCGGGTTCAAGGCCGCGGTGTGGACCTCCGAGCTGCGCCGGCACCGGGAGCGGGTGGCGCAGGCACGGCCGCGGCTGCAGGTCGTGCAGCTCGGCGGGGCGCTGGGCACGATGGAGTTCTGGGGCGCGCGGGCGCTGGAGCTGCTCGACGCGTTCGCGGCGCGGCTCGGCCTCGGCGTCGCCGACGTCCCGTGGATCACCGCCCGGGACCGGGTGGCGGAGTTCGCCACGTTGCTGGCGCTGGTCACCGCGACCCTGGGCAAGATCGGCAACGAGATCTACGAGCTGCAGCGCCCGGAGATCGGCGAGCTCGGCGAGCCGTTCACCGAGGGCCAGGTCGGCAGCATCACGATGCCGCACAAGCGCAATCCGGAGCTGGCCGAGCACCTCGACACCCTCGGCCGCGTGGTGCGCGCGAACGCCGGTATCGCCGTGGAGGGGATGGTCGCGCTGCACGAGCGCGACGGGCGCGGCTGGAAGGCCGAGTGGGTCGTGCTACCGGAGAGCAGCCTGCTCACCGGTGCCGCCCTCGGGTTCGCCGCGCGGCTGCTGGAGGGGTTGCAGGTGCATGCCGGCCGGATGCGGGCGAACCTCGACGCGCAGGGCGGCTACGTGCTCTCCGAGCCGGTGATGCGGTCGCTCGCCGACCGGCTCGGCAAGCACGTCGCGCACGAGCGGGTGTACGCCGCGACGATGGCCGGGCTGGACGCGGGCGTCGACCTCGGTACGGCGCTGCGCGACGCCGGCCTCGTCGGGCCCGGGCTGCTCACCGAGGACGAGCTCGCGGCGGCGCTGGACCCGGCGCGGGCGCTGGGGGCCGCCACCGCGTTCGTCGACCGGGTGGTGGGCGGGTGACGCCCGCGCCGGACGCCGAGCGGCGCGCGGTCGGCGGGCTGCTCGACGTGCCCCGGGTGCGGCTCGGCACCTTCCCGACGCCGCTGCAGGCCGCGCCCCGGCTCTCGGCGACCGTCGGGACCGAGATCTGGCTCAAGCGCGACGATCTCACCGGGCTCGGTCTGGGCGGCAACAAGGTCCGCGGCCTGGAGTACCTGATCGCCGACGCCGAGCGGCGTGGCTGCGACTGCATCGTCACCGGCGGTGGCCCGCAGTCGAACTGGGCGATGCTGGCCGCGCTGGCGGCGCGCGTGCGCGGGCTGGACGCCGTGCTGGTGAACTTCGGCGACCCCGAGCCCCCGGTGGGCAACCTCGCGCTCGCCGCGTCGGTCGGCGCCGAGATCCGGTTCACCGGCGACCCGGACCGCGCCTCGGTGGACACGGGCGTCGAGGAGGTTGCCGCCGAGCTCGCACGGGAGGGCCGCCGGCCGTATGCGATGGGGCGCGGCGGGGCCACCGCGATCGGCGCCCTCGGCTACGTGGCCGCGAGCCTGGAGCTGGTAGGCCAGCTGAACGCCACCGGCCTGCGCCCGGCCCAGCTGTGGCTGGCCACCGGCTCCTGCGGCACCCACGCCGGGCTGCGGGCCGGGGCGGCCTGGCTGCGACCGGGCTACCAGGTGGCCGGGGTGACCGTCAGCCGGCCCGAGTGGGAGTGCGCCGCGCGGATCGACCGGATCGCCGACGAGGTGAGCGAGCTGCTCGGCACGCCCGCCGAGGACAGCGCCCCGATCGTCGTCGGGGGATTCCTCGGGCCGGCCAAGGGCGCCCGCTCGCCGGCGGGCGACGAGGCTGCCGACCTGGTGGCGCGCACCGAGGGGGTGTTCCTCGACCCGGTGTTCGCGGCGAAGGCGATGGCCGGGCTGCTCGCGGCGGCGCGGGCGGGCCGGGTGCCCGGGCCGGTGG
>DATLGI010000017.1:0-6557 GCA_035540535.1 Pseudonocardia sp. | reverse complement strand
CAGTGGCGCAATCGTTACGCGCCGCACGTGGAGCCGATCAACCGGCTCGTCGACGAGTTGGGCGAGCTGCGACCGGGTGCCCGGCCGCCGTACGTGGCGCCGATGTACCGCGGCGTGCACGCCCCGATGGTGGCGATCCTGCGCGACCCCGGGCCGAAGGCCGGCGGCGCCGCGGGATCGGGCTTCCTCTCGGTGGAGAACGACGACCAGACCGCGGAGCGTCAATGCACGTCCGGACCCGGCAGAGCGGGCCCGCCGGGAGGAGCACATCCGGACGACGCTGCGGCGGGCGGCCGGGCTCGTGCACACCACCGGGCCGCGGGAGGAGGCTGAGCCGCCCGCCCTCGACGCGGGTCCTGCCGTGCCGGTCATCGACGTCGAGGTGTCCGCGCGGCCGGCGATCTCCGGGAGCACCGGCGAAGCGTCGTGGCGGGCCGCGGTCACCGCGGCGGTCGGAACGCGGCAGGTCCCGGACGGCGTCCGCTTCGCGGTCGAGCTAGCGGGTCCACCTTGGCGCCGAAGGAGTCGGGCGGAGCGGCCTCGTCCGTCGAGCGGCCTGCATGGGGAGCCCGGGCCCTGGTCGGGCCGGTGGAGTGCCCACCGGACCCTGGGTCAGAACGGCGGTCCGTCGGGGAGAACCTGCCCCGGGGGCGGCGGGCGCGGGCCCCGGAGCGGGCGGTACGGCTGCATGATCGGCCCGTCCACCGTGTTGGTCGACTGGTCGAAGTGAGGGCCGAGGTCGACCGGGTGCGGTTCGGGCATCGGCGGGAGCAGGAACTCCCCGCGCGTCGTGTACTCGCCGCCGAGCGGGCTGTGCCAGACGAACGTGCCCGGCTCGGGCTGGGTGAGCAGCCAGCCGCCACGGTGCTTGACGTCGTGGTCGTGATCGCACAGCGGGCCGGTGTTGGCGGTGGTGGTGGCCCCGCCGGCGGCGTGGTCGCGGGTGTGGTCCAGCTCGGCGGCACGAGCGCGCCGGCGGCAGCCGGGGAAACTGCAGGTCCGGTCGCGGATCTCGGTGTGCCGGCGAAGGGCGGCACCGGAGTACCGGGCGCCGGGGCGGGCGTCGAGATCGGCGCGGTGGGTGTGGCGGCTGGCGTGCTGCGCGGCGATGTCGGCGATCACCGCGGCCCACTCCCCGGACACCGCCGGGTCACTCGCCACCAGCTCGTGAAGCAGCGCGAGCGGGACGTGGATCTCCACGATGCCGCCGGGCGGGCCGTCCCGGCGGACCGGGTGCCCGGCGACGGCCGCGGGGCGGCGGCGGGTGACGCCCTCGGAGAGCAGCAGGCCCTCGGCGTCGGTGACGGCGAAGCGCCACTCGGCGCGGCGCTGCTGAGCGACCCGGGCGCGGGCGTCAGGTGCCGGGAGCAGCCCCAGCCCGGGGATCTCCCCGGGCTGCTCGTCGCGGCCCAGCAGCGTGGACAGCGCGACCCGAACCTCGATGCCGGCCCGCGCACCGGGAGCCGCCGCGGAACCGGGGCCGTCGGGCCGGTACCGGGCGATCAGCGCGGCGAGGACCTGAGCTTCGTCCATGCCGTGGAACCGGCCATCGAGCAGGCCCAGGAACAGGTCGCACCGGATCTGGCCGATCAGGCCGGGGTGCCCGGCCCGCTTGGCCGCCACGGCGAGATCCTGCACGCGCTCGCACGCGGCCTCCGCCTCGTCCGCGGGCAGCCCACTGGCGGTCATCGTCACCGTGCCGTCGGGGCCCATCATCGCGACGACGTTCCGCTCGCGGACGCCCTTGCGATACCAGCGGGCCGCGGCCTCCGGGTCCACCGCGAGCACCATGCGACGCAGCATCACCGCGAGCCGGCCGGTGGTCAGCGCCGGTGCCCGCGGCACCGCGACCCGGCAGATCGCCGTGACCTGCTCGGGCGCGAGGCCGGCGAGGTAGCGCTCGAACACACACACGCGCGGCCGGTCGACCGCCCCGGCGAGCCACGCGGCGAACAGTTCGGGCATCGCGTACACGACGGTCTCGGCCAGGTCGTGCTCCCGCTCGGCGGCGCTGCGCGTCCACCGCAGGGCCGCGCGCGTCTCCTCCGCCGCGTAGCGCTCCGGCGCGGCCAGGCGCGCCACCTCGCCCCGCTCGGGGTAGCCCGCACACCGTCCGACCTCGGCGACGACCGCTGCCATCCGCGCCTGCTCGTAGCACAGCTGCCGATACTGGGCGGCCAGGACTTCGAGCATCCGGTCGTTGGGTACCGCCTCGAGGTCGACGCCCGCGAGGGCGGCGGCCAGCGCCGGCCCGGGCGGGAGCTCCGCCAGGCCGTCCGGGATCGCCGCCGTCTGCATCCTTCGATCATACGTTCGAACACCCGCCATCTCCGCTGGTCCGCGCCCCTCGGCGGTGAACTGTCGCGATCATGCGACGAGCGGCATCCCGGTCGCGGCGCCGAGCAACGCTCGCTCGGACACCCGGCTGGCGGCCACGCCCGCGACGAGCTGGTCGGCCGGGGGTTTGCGCGCCGCATGGCGGGAGTGGGCCGCCCGCGCCCGCGGTCGACGGCCCGCCGATCCTCCTCGTGAACGTCCTGTCAACGATGGACGGGCGGCACCGCGCCGACCGCACAGGGCCGCGCGGGCGACCGCCGGTCGGCAACCGTCGGTGCTTCGACGACGGACATCACGCTCGCCGCGGTGTCCGGGGAGCCGAGAAGGCGCTCGACCTCGACGCGGTCCCCGGCGCGATGGCCGACGTCGCCGACCGGGATGCGCAGGACCCCGTCGGCCCGCATGAGCGCAGTGCGGACGCCGGCTCCCCGCCGCAGTGGTACGGCCGCCCCGGTGCCGTCGAGGCCGACGAGGACGTACTCCTCGAGTTGGCGGGGGCTGGGGACGTCGGCGGCCAGCCGCACGACGCACGTGGGTCGCCTCGGGGGGCGCACCCCCTGTCGCTCGGCCAGCAGTGGAAGCGCGAACAGCTCGGCGGCCAGCGCCGCCGAGACCGGGTAGCCGGGCACCCCGATCACCGGCACCGACGACGGGTCGGTGAGCATCCCGAGCAGTACCGGGTGGCCCGGCCGGACCGCGACGCCGTGCACGACGACCGAGCCCAACGCGTCGACGACGCGCGCGGTGTGGTCGTCGCGGCCGGCGCTGGAGCCGGCGAGAACCGCGACCAGGTCGGCGCCCATCGCGGCGGCACGGACGGCGGCGGCGATCCGCTGCGGGTCGTCGGATGCGACCGGTGCGACCCGGGGGATGCAGCCGGCCCGGCGCAGCGTCGCGGACAGCATCAGCGAGTTGGTGTCGAGGACCTCGCCGCGGGCCAGGTCCGCCCCGAGCGGTCGCACCTCGTCGCCGGTCGGGACGATCGCCACGACCGGTCGCCGCCGCACCCGGACCACCCGATGACCGCCGGCGGCCACGGCAGCGAGGTCCACCGGGCGGAGCCGGTGGCCGGGAGGCAGCAGCAGCTCGCCGGCGTGCAGGTCCTCGCCGACCGGCCGGACGTGCTGCCCGGGCGCGGCAGGTGCCGGCACCGTCGCCGCGCCGTCCGCGTGCCGGGTCAGGTGTTCGCGCATCACCACGGCGTCGCGGCCGTCGGGAATCGGGTCGCCGGTGTCGACCTCGTCGAACCGTCCGCGGGCCAGGACGACCGGCGCCGTCGCGGTGTCCGCCGCGCGGACCGCGATGCCGTCCATCGCCGCGCAGGCGAAGGCCGGTGCCGACCACACCGCGCGGACCGCGTCGGCGGTGACGCGCCCGCACGCGTCCTCGACGGGGACCTCCTCGGCGCCCGTGACGCCGTCGCAGCCCGCCGCGGCGCAGGCGGCCCGCCAGGCCGCCCGCGCCGCGATCGGCGGCGTGCCCATCAGACCGCCTCGACCTCGACGCGGGTGTCGGAGAAGGTCGGCGCGTTACCCAGGTCGGCGAACACGAACGGGCTGACGGCGTTGACCGTCGAGGTGTCCTTCGCGTTCTTCGGCCATGCGCCCAGCGGGCACATGACGACCCCGCGCGCGATCTCCTCGCTCACCCGGGCCAGCGCGACGAACTGCCCGCGGTCGTTGAACACGCGCACGTACCTGCCGTCGGAGATCCCGCGGTCCGCGGCGTCCTGCGGGTGGATCGTCACGGCCTGCTCGCCCTGCACCCGCCGCTGCGCCGGCTGGTCGGCCGCGCTGGAGTTGACGTACGCGTGCGACTTCGGCGAGATCAGGTTGAGCCGGTACCCGCTGTCGGCGGTCTCGCGGGGCGGCACGTAGTGCGGGAGCGGGTCGACCGCGTCGCCGGGCTGGTACTCGTTCGAGCCCTGCCGGAACAGTGGCACGACGAAGTTGTTCTCGATCGAGGAGCGGAACTCCGTTCTCCCCGACGGCGTCGGGAAGTTCCCGTTCGCGTGCGGCGCGTACTCGTCGGCCGACGGCAGGGTCAGCCGCGCCCAGCCGGTTTCGCGCAGCGACTCGACGGTGATGCCCTCCATCGCCGGGGCCGACCAGTCGTACGCCTCGGCGACGATCTCCTCGTCGGTGCGGGTGAAGCACTCCTCGGTGTAGCCCATCCGCGCGGCGAGGCGGCGGAACAGCTCGGTGTTGGGGACGGCCTCGCCCTCCGGCTCCACGGCCGGGTTGTTGTACGAGACGTAGAAGTGGCCCCAGCTGAACATGATGTCGAGCTGCTCGAGCTGGGTCGTCGCCGGCAGGACGATGTCGGCGTAGCGCGCGGTGTCGGTCAGGAAGTGGTCGCTGACGACGGTGAACAGGTCCTCGCGGGCCAGCCCTCGGGCCAGCTTCTCCTGCTCCGGGCAGACGACCATCGGGTTGGAGTTGTAGACCATCAAGGCGTTGATCGGAGGGTCCAGCGCCATCTCGCCCGTGAGCGCCCGGCCGAGCAGGAACTGGTTGACGATCCGCGTGCCGGGCGTCTGCAGCTCGGGGTGCATGAGCGCGCCCCAGTTGACCGGGTGCGCCCACAGCGGCAGCTGGAGCAGCCCGCCGCCGACCCGCCGCCAGGCGCCGACCAGGGCCGGCAGGCAGGCGATCGACCGCACCGTCTGGCCGCCGCCGGCGTGCCGCTCGATCGCCACCCCGATCCGGATCATCGACGGCTGGGACGTGGCGTACTCGCGCGCCAGGGTGCGGATGTCGTCGGCCGGGATGCCGGTCTCCGTCTCGGCCCACTCGGGCGTGTACTGCCGCACGCGCTCGGCCAGCTCCTCGTAGCCGACCGTGTGGTCGCTGACGTACGCCTCGTCGGTGAGCCCCTCGCCGATGATCACGTGCATCATCGCCAGGGCCAGCGCGCCGTCGGTGCCCGGGCGGATGGGGATGTGCCAGTCGGCGCGCCGCGCCGTCTGGTGGCGCGCCGGGTCGATCACGACCACCTTCGCGCCCCGCCGCTGCGCCTCGACCACGACCGGCCACAGGTGCAGGTTCGTGGACACCATGTTGCAGGCCCAGATGATGATGTAGCGGGAGTGCACGAGGCTCTCCGGGTCGACGCCCGCGGTGGCGCCGATCGTCATGGTGTAAGCGGTGCAGGCGCCGGAGTCGCAGTAGGTGCGCTCGGAGATCGTCGCGCCGAGCTTGTTGAAGAAGGGGTCGCCGACGTTGAGGCCGTTGAGGATGCCCTGGGTGCCGAGATAGCTCACCGGCATGATCGATTCGGGTCCGTGATCGGCGATCGTCGCGCGGAACCTCGTGGTGATCTCGTCGAGGGCGTCGTCCCACGAGATCCGCTCGAAGCGCCCGCTGCCCTTCGGGCCGGAGCGGCGCATCGGGTACAGCAGCCGGTCGGGGCTGTACACCTTGTCGACATAGTTGTTGACCTTGACGCACAACCCGCCGCGGGTGAACGGGTGATCGGGGTCGCCGCGGACGTCGGTGGCGCGGCCGTCGGCGACGGTCACGAGCATCGCGCAGGTGTCCGGACAGTCGTGCGGGCAGGCTGCTCGAACGGTCGTGGTGGCGGGGCTGTCCTCAGTAGTCGTCATTCCGGCTCCCGGGCACGCGGCTGTGGTGGGTGGCGCGGGCGCATTGTGCGGCGGTCGACCGCCGCCCGGGTGTCGCTGCGCGACGGTCTCCTTGACGCCGGGCGACGCATTTGACGGAGCGCGGCCACGATCTCTACGGTCGGTCGACCGACGAGTGTTGCGAGGCCGCCATGGGCCCTTCCATCGGATCCACCGATCGCCTGGACGTCTGGCGTGACCTCATCCGGGAGCATTTCGTCGCCCTCGACATCGACGCCGACCGCGACGCCACGTTCGCCGGCGCGGTCCGCAGCACGGAGCTGGGCCATCTCAAGGTCGCCTCGGTCGACTCCCGGACACAGGGCTGTCACCGGACGCCGGGACTCGCCCGCCGGGACAGCCAGGTCTACCTGCAGGTCGGCCTCGTCGCGCGCGGTGAGGCCGTCCTGCGTCAGGACGGCCGCGAAGCGGCGCTCCGGCCGGGCGACTTCGCGATCTACGAGACCGACCGGCCGTTCTTCTGGGGCCTGCGCGGGGACTGGCGATTGTTCGTCTACACCTGGCCCCGGGCCAGCGTGGCGCTCGGCCCGGGGCCAGGTGTAGACGAACAATCGCCAGTCCCCGCGCAGGCCCCAGA
>DATLGI010000016.1:0-59160 GCA_035540535.1 Pseudonocardia sp. | reverse complement strand
GACGCGGGGGTGCCAGGGCCGCGTCGTCGGCGCACGGTCGCCGAGCTGGTGGCCGAACGGGAGCGGCAGGCGGCGGGCGGTCGCGCGCAGGCCCCCGCCGCCGAGGTGCCCGACGCGTGAGCCGCGCCGTCCCGCGGCCTCCGGCGAGGGTGTGACCTGCGCCGCGGCCTAGGCTGTGGATCGACGTCCAGCCCGGCCCCCAGCTCACGCACCCGTTCGAGGAGCATCCGCGTGCCCGAGCCGCCGACCCGACCCCATCGGATCGAGCTGCCGGTCCCCGCGCGGGTGGTGGTCCTCGTGTCCGGCTCCGGCACGCTGCTGCAGGCGCTGCTCGACGCGGTCGCGGAGCCCGACTACCCGGCCCGGGTCGTCGCCGTCGGAGCGGACAGGTCCGGTGTCGAGGGGCTGGCCCGCGCCGAGCGGGCGGGGGTGCCCACGTTCACCTGCCCGCTCGCCGCGTGTCCGGACCGGTCGGCGTGGGACGCGGCGCTCACGGCCGAGGTGGTCGCGCACCGTCCGGACCTCGTCGTCAGCGCCGGGTTCATGAAGATCCTCGGGCCCGGGTTCCTCGCCGGGATCGCCTGCCCGATGATCAACACGCATCCCGCGCTGCTGCCCGCGTTCCCCGGCACCCGCGGGGTCGCCGACGCCCTGGCGTACGGGGTGAAGCTCACCGGCGCCACGGTTCACCTGGTGGACGCCGGCGTCGACACCGGCCCGGTGCTGGCCCAGGACGCGGTGCCGGTGCGCGCCGGCGACACCGTCGAGACCCTGCACGAGCGCATCAAGGTCGCGGAGCGGCGGATGCTCGTGGACGTCGTCGCGGCCCTGGCCCGCAGCGGGGCCACCGTGACCGGACGAGAGGTGAGGATCCCGTGACAGGCGAGAACGAGCGCAGGCCGGTCCGCCGGGCGCTGCTGAGCGTGTACGACAAGGCCGGGCTGCTGGACCTGGCCACCGGCCTGCACGCGCTCGGCGTGGAGATCGTCTCGACGGGCTCGACGGCCCACCGCATCGCCGACGCGGGCGTGCCCGTCACGCCGGTCGAGGAGCTCACGGGCTTCCCGGAGTGCCTCGACGGCCGGGTCAAGACGCTGCACCCGCGGGTGCATGCGGGGCTGCTCGCCGACACCCGCCGTCCCGAGCACCGCGCGCAGCTCGAGCACCTCGGCATCGCCGGGTTCGACCTGCTGGTCTCCAACCTGTACCCGTTCGCGGACACGGTCGCCTCGGGCGCCACACCCGCCGAGTGCGTCGAGCAGATCGACATCGGCGGCCCGGCGATGGTGCGCGCCGCGGCCAAGAACCACGACAGCGTCGCCGTGGTCACCGCGCCGCAGCGGTACGAGTGGGTGCTGGAGCAGGTCCGGTCGGGCGGGTTCGACCGCACCGACCGCCGGCGCCTGGCCGCCGAGGCGTTCCGGCACACCGCCACCTACGACGTCGCGGTCGCGTCCTGGATGGGCGCCGTGCTCGCCCCGGACCCGGACGGGGGGCCGTTCCCGCCCTGGGTCGGCGCCACCTGGGAGCGCCGGGCCACGCTGCGCTACGGCGAGAACCCGCACCAGGCGGCGGCGCTGTACGTGGGGGGCGCGCAGGCCGGGGCCGGGCTCGCGAGCGCCGAGCAGCTGCACGGCAAGGAGATGTCCTACAACAACTACGTCGACGCCGACGCCGCCTGGCGGGCCGCGCACGACCACGACGGTCCGTGCGTCGCGATCGTCAAGCACGCCAACCCGTGCGGGATCGCGGTCGGCACGGACGTCGCGGACGCGCACCGGAAGGCGCACGCAACCGACCCGGTGAGCGCGTTCGGCGGCGTGATCGCCACGAACATCGAGGTCAGCGCCGCGATGGCGGAACAGGTCGCCGAGGTGTTCACCGAGGTCGTGGTCGCGCCGTCGTTCGCTGCGGACGCCCTGGAGATCCTCCGACGTCGCAGGAACGTCCGGCTGCTGCGCCTGCCCGGGCCGGTCGTGCGGCGTGGGGCCGAGCTGCGGCCGGTGTCCGGCGGCCTGCTGTTGCAGCAGCGCGACGCGATCGACGCGCCCGGTGACGACCCCGGCTCGTGGACCCGCGCCGCCGGTGGTCCGGTGGACACCGACACCCTCGCCGATCTCGCCTTCGCGTGGCGCGCGTGCCGCTCGGTGCGGTCGAACGCGATCCTGCTCGCCGCCGGAGGTGCGGCCGTGGGTGTCGGGATGGGGCAGGTGAACCGGGTCGACGCGGCGCGCCTGGCGGTGGCGCGCGCGGGCGACCGGGCCCGTGGGGCGGTGGCGGCCTCCGACGCGTTCTTCCCGTTCGCCGACGGGCTCGCGGTACTGCTCGAGGCCGGGGTGCGGGCGGTGGTGCAGCCCGGCGGGTCGGTGCGCGACGAGGAGGTCGTCGCGGCGGCCACCGCGGCGGGCGTCCCGATGTACCTGACCGGAACACGGCACTTCGCACACTGACCGACGAACCCCGCGACGGAGCAGCCGGGGTCCGTCGGAACGGGGACAACCGTCCGGGCGCGGCGATGCCCTCGGAGGCGATGCCCTCGGGAGGCGAGGCCCACTTCGCGCGGGAATCGTGATCCTCGCGACGCCTGCAGACGCCGCGAGGATCTGAATCGCCGCGCGATGTCGGGGCAGCTCTTCCTCATCACCTGGTCTACGACGTCGTGCTCCAGGCGCGGGTGGGCAGCTCGGCGGCGGGGACGCTGGCGGAGTTCACGCCGCTCGCGGCGGGCTTCGCGCTGCTGCGGCTCCTGCCGCGTCGCGAGGGGTGCCCCTCGGGGTTGAGACCCCGCGGCGTGCCCGCTATGATTCGAACATCAGTTCGAACGCCGGCTTCCCTCGGCGCTCCTTCGGTACGGGAGGGTGACCGGTGGCGCAAGGTGGTGCGGCGGTGCGCGTCGATCCTGCGGTGCGGCTGGAGCTGGCGCGCGGCCTGCTTCGACGGGCGGAGGACGGGTCGGCGACGCAGCCCTCTGCCGGTACCGGCCCTGTCTCCGGCGCGCGTACCGTGCCGGTCGCCCCGCCGTTGGCAGGTCTGCTGCCCGCAGGGGCGCTGCGCCGAGGGTCCACGGTGGCGGTCCGGGAGGCTCCGGGTGCCACGTCGCTGCTGTTCGGGCTGCTCGCCGGGGCATCGGTCGACGGTGCCTGGATCGGGCTGGTGGGGCGTCCGGGGCTGGGTCTGGTGGCGGCGGCCGAGGCCGGGATCCGGCTCGACCGGCTGGCGCTCGTGCCGTACCCCGGCCGTGATCTGGTCGCCGTCACCGCGGCGCTGCTCGACGGGCTCGACCTGGTGGCCGTCGCCGGTGCGGAGCGGGCGGTGCGGGCTGCCGACCGGCGCCGGCTGGAGGCGCGGGCCCGGCAACGGGCGGCGGTGCTGATGCCGCTCGGGGCCTGGCCCGGTGCCGACGTCGAGCTCGTCTGTGGCGATCCCCGGTGGGAGGGCCTCGACGCCGGGGCCGGCCGGCTGCGGACGCGCTCGGTGCGGGTGGATGCGCGCGGGCACGGGCTCGGCCCGGCGGGACGAAGCGCACGGCTGTTGCTGCCCGCTTCCGGAGGGGGGCTCGCCCCGGCCGGCGATGGTGCGGGGGAGCAGGGAATCGTCGAGCACACGCCCCGGGAGCACGGCGCCCGGAAGCACGGGGCCGGGAAGCGGAGCGGTGACGGGGAGCGGGCGGCTGTCGTGGGGCCCGAAGATGCGTTCGAGGCGGCAGCGGTGCCCTTCCGGGTGGCCGGGTGAGGGCCGGGGCCGAGACGTCGGGTGGTGTGCCGGCGCCGCAGCCCGGGGAGAGCCCGCGCCCGTGCCGCATGGCACACACCCCCGGTGCGTGGCACAGGAGCCCTGGCGTGTGTGCCACGCGCTCGGGGTGTGTGAGGTGGCGTTCGGAGCCCGCTGTGGGGGTCGTGCATGTAACGGCGGCGATGCCCGTCGGGAGCTCGGTGGCTGGGGAGGGAGCACGGTGAGCCGCGGGTCGCCGGTGCGGGTGCTCGCTCTGTGGTCACCGGACTGGCCGGTCACCGCGGCGGCCCGGGCGGCGGGCGTACCGGCCGACCGGCCGGCCGCGGTCGTCGTCGCGAACCGGGTGCTGGCGTGCTCGGCGGTGGCCCGGGCGCGGGGGATCAGGCGCGGGCTGCGCCGGCGGGAGGCCCAGGCCCGCTGTCCCGAGCTCGCCGTCCTCACCCGCGACACCGACCGCGACGCCCGCCTGTTCGAGCCGGTGGTCGTCGCGGTGGAGGAGCTGGCGCCGGGGGTGGAGGTGGTGCGGCCCGGGTTGGTGGCAGTGCCCGCGCGGGGTCCCGTCGGGTTCTTCGGCGGCGAGCAGGTGGCGGCCGAACGGCTGGTGGACCAGGTCGCGGCCCGCGCCGGCGTCGAGTGCCAGGTGGGTCTCGCCGAGGGGCTGTTCGCCGCCGTGCTGGCGGCCCGGCGGGGAGTGGCGGTCGGGGCCGGGCACACTCCCGCGTTCCTCGCCCCGCTGGGCGTGGAGGAGCTCGACCGCGAGCCCGACGTCGACCGCTCCGAGCTCGTCGGCCTGCTCCACCGGCTCGGCCTGCGCAGCCTGGGGACGTTCGGGGAGCTCAGGGCGGAGGACGTGGCGTCCCGGTTCGGGGCCGACGCCGTGCTCGCCCACCGGCTCGCCCGCGGCCTGGACCCCCGCCCGCCGGTGCGCCGGGTCCCGCCGGAGGACCTCACCGTCGACGTCGAGCTCGATCCGCCGGTGGACCGGGTGGACGCCGCCGCGTTCGCCGCCCGTGCCCTGGCCGAGCGGCTGCACCGGGCGCTGGCCGGGCGCGGGCTGTCCTGCACCCGCCTGGGCGTCCTCGCCCGCACCGGCACGGGGGAGGAGCTGCGCCGGGTCTGGCGGTGCGCCGAGCCGCTCACCCCGTCCGGCACCGTCGACCGGGTGCGCTGGCAGCTCGACGCCTGGCTGGCCCGCGGCGGCTCCGGCACCCTGCACCGGCTCGCGCTGGTGCCCGAGGAGACCGTGCCCGCCGGCGCGCTGCAGCTCGGGTTGTGGGGCGACACCGGCGAGGGCGACGAGCGGGCCGGGCGCGCGCTGGTCCGGGTCCAGTCGTTGCTCGGGCCGGAGGCGGTGGTCACCGCGGTGCTGGGCGGCGGGCGGGACCCCGCGGAGCGGGTGCACCTGGTGCCGTGGGGCGACGAGCGCGGGGACGAGCGGTCCACCGCTCGGAGGCCGTTGCCGGATCGCGTTCCGCGCACCGCGGGACCCCTGCCTGTGGCACCTTCGGCTGAGGGGTCGGCGGAGCGCGACCGGGCCGTTCCCGCGGGTTGGCCGGACGACGTCGTGCGGGCGACCGGGCGGAGCCGCGTCGACGCGGCGGCGCCGCGGACCCCCGGTGCCGCTCGGCGGCCCCCGCCGGTGCGCTCGTCCGGGCGGGTGTCGGGCCACCCGCCGGTCCGGGACCCCCCGGCGAGCTGGCCGGGCAGGCTGCCCGCACCCTCCCCGGCGAGGGTGTCGCCCGATCCGGTGGCCGCGGAGCTGGTCGACGTCGCGGGACGCCCGATCTCCCTCGCCGCGCCCGACCTGCTCGGCGCGCAACCCCGCCGGATCATCGCCGACGGCGTGGGCAGCCGGGAGGTGGTGGCCTGGGGCGGGCCGTGGCCGGTGCAGCCGAGGTGGTGGCTCCCGGACAGCCGTGCGGGCAGCCGGTTGCAGGTGGTGTGCGACGACGGCACCGCTCTGCTGCTGTCCGCCCGCGCCGGGCGGTGGTGGGTGAGCGGGATCTACGACTGAACCCCGACGGACGTGTCGACGCGCAATGCCGCCGAGCGCATGTCCGGCAGAGCCGGCGTCCCGCACCATGGGCGGATGACGGATCTGATCGATCGGCTCCGCGCGGTGCAGGTCTCCGCCCTGTGCGACGCCGACAAGACCCTTCCGGTCGTCGACCCCACCGTGCGGGCGATGCTGCCGGACCGCTCGCTCGCCGGGCCCGCCTGCACGGTGGTGGCGCACGACGACCACCTGCCGCTGCTGGTCGCGCTGCGGCACGCGCAGCCCGGATCGGTGCTGGTCGTCGCGACCGACGGGCACCGGCGGGCGGTCGCCGGCGAGCTGTTCGCCACCGAAGCGGCGCGGCTCGGCCTCGCCGGCATCGTGATCGACGGGTACTGCCGCGACCTGCGCGGGCTGCGCTCCATCGGCCTACCGGTCTACGCGCGGGGTACGACCCCGATGTCGGGCAGCACGGTCGACTCGGGCACGTTCGGCGGCCTCGTCCGGATCGGCGGCGTGGACGTCGTTCCGGGCGACCTGGTGCTGGGCGACGACGACGGGCTCGTCGTCGCCGCCCCGGACCGCCTGGCCGCCGCCGTGACGGCGGCCGAGGAGATCGAGCGGGCCGAGCGGGCGCTGCTGGCCGGAATGGCGGCCGGGCGCCCGCTCGCCGACATGACCACGCTCGACGAGCACCTGGCCGCCCTCGCCGCAGGCCGGCCGAGTGCGCTCGCCTTCACCGTGTGACCCCCGGAATCGCGCTCCCGCGGGACGCGCGACCCGGGACCGGATCCATCGACCTGCCGCCCGGCGTCACCGGTCAGTCCCAGCGGGCGCGGTCGAGGTGCGCGTGGATGCGCCGGTCCCGGGTGAGCAGCGTCGTGGCGTCGACGATCGCCTGCGCGCAGATCAGCCGGTCGAACGGGTCCCGGGTCCACCTCAGGCCGGCGGCGGTCGTGACCACGGCCGGGAACGGGGCCGGGCTGACCGTGAGCCCGACCGACCTGCCCAGCCCGGTGAGCACCTCCGCGGACGGGCCGGCGGTCCGGCCGATCTCATGGAGCAGGTCGAGCTCGAATCCGACCATGGGGGAGACGACCAGCGGCTCGGAGTCGAGCAGGCGCCGAACCGAGGTGGGCAGCGACGCGACCTTGTCCTCGTACAGCCAGACGACGACGTGGGTGTCCAGGTGCATCGCTACAGCGGTTCCGGATTCCAGTACTCCGACCAGTCCATCTCGACCAGGTCCTCGGGGTCGCCGATGATGAACCCGGGGTGCGGGACCAGCCGGTCGAGCTTCGACGGCGGGTCTTCCGCGACGATCCGCAGCCGGCGCCCGTTGCGCTCGATCTCCAGCGGGATCCCGGTCTCCAGGACCTGGTCCAGCAGCCGGTAGATGTTGGCGCGGAGCTCCGACGGGCTGACGGCCACGGCACCTCCCGTACGTGTTCTCCGAAACGAGCGTACGCCCGAGAAACGGCCGGAGGCCAGACTGGACACGAAGTCGAACATATGTTCGACTGTAGCGGTGGGCTGGAACAACCCGGACGTCCCGTGGTCGGAGCTGGAGGCGGCGCTCTCCGGCCGTACCGCGCCGAGCATGGCCGGGAACGGCGACGCGCCGGACGGCGGGGACGGGCCGGCCTGGTCGCGCAAGCGGGAGCCGTACGAGCCGCCCGAGCTCCCGGATCCCGCGCGCACCGTCCCGTACGCCGAGCTGCACTGCCACTCCAACTTCAGCTTCCTCGACGGCGCGAGCCATCCCGAGGAGCTGGTGGAGCAGGCCGTTCGGCTGGGGCTGGACGCCGTCGCGCTCACCGATCACGACGGCATGTACGGCGTCGTCCGGTTCGCCGAGGCCGCGGCCGAGCTGGGGATGCGCACGGTGTTCGGCGCGGAGCTCTCCCTCGGCCTCACCGCCCCGCAGAACGGCGTGGCGGATCCGGAGGGCGGGCACCTGCTCCTGCTCGCCCGCGGCCCGGAGGGCTACCGCGCGCTGTGCCGCACGATCAGCACCGCTCACCTGCGGGGGAAGGAGAAGGGTCGTCCGGTCTACCTGCTCGACGAGGTGGTCGCCGACACCGCGGGGCACGTCGTGGCGCTCACCGGCTGCCGGAAGGGTTCGGTCCGCCGCGCCCTGGAGGCGGGCGGGTCCGACGCCGCGGCGTGGGAGCTGCGAGCGCTCGTCGAGCGGTTCGGGGCCGAGCACGTCGCCGTCGAGCTCACCCACCACGCGCTGCCCACCGACACCGAGCGCAACGACGCGCTGGCCGCGCTGGCCCGCGCCGCCGGGCTGCCCACGGTCGCGTCCACCGCGGCGCACCACGCCACACCGCACCGGTTCCCGCTGGCCACGGCGCTGGCCGCGGTGCGGGCGCGGCGCAGCCTCGACGAGATGGACGGCTGGCTGCCGCCCGCCGGTTCGGCCCACCTGCGCTCGGGTGCGGAGATGGCCGCCCGGTTCGACCACCGGTACCCGGGCGCGGTGGGGCACGCCGCGCGGCTGGGCCGCGAGCTGGCGTTCGAGTTGAGCCTCATCGCGCCGGACCTGCCCCCCTTCCCCGTGCCGCCGGGATACAGCGAGGCGAGCTGGCTGCGCGAGCTCACCCGGCGCGGGGTGGCGCGCCGCTACGGCAGCCACGCCGAGCGCCCGGAGGCCGTCGAGACGGTCGAGCGCGAACTGGCGATCATCGAGGAGAAGAACTTCCCCGGCTACTTCCTGATCGTCCACGACATCGTCGAGTTCTGCCGCCGGGAGGACATCCTCTGCCAGGGCCGCGGGTCGGCGGCCAACTCCGCGGTCTGCTACGCCCTGGGCATCACGAACGTCGACGCCGTGGCGCACCGGCTGCTGTTCGAGCGGTTCCTGTCCCCGGCCCGCGACGGCTACCCCGACATCGACCTCGACATCGAGTCCGGCCGCCGCGAGGAGGCCATCCAGTACGTCTTCCAGACCTACGGTCGCGGCTGCGCCGCGCAGGTGGCCAATGTGATCACCTATCGGCCGCGGTCGGCGGTGCGCGACGTCGCCAAGGCGCTCGGCTTCTCGCCGGGCCAGCAGGACGCCTGGAGCAAGCGGATCGAGCGCTGGCACGGCCCGGTGCAGGACAGCGCTCCTGCCGACGTGCCTGAACGGGTGGTGGAGCTGGCCGACGAGCTGCTCGGCTTCCCCCGTCACCTCGGCATCCACTCGGGTGGCATGGTGATCTGCGACCGGCCGGTGTCCGAGGTCGTGCCCGTGGAGTGGGCGCGGATGCCCGGGCGCACCGTCGTGCAGTGGGACAAGGACGACTGCGCCGCCGCCGGCCTGATGAAGTTCGACCTGCTCGGGCTGGGCATGCTCACGGCGCTGCACCTGATGATCGACCTGGTCGCGGAGCACCACGGCCGCCGCGTCGAGCTGCACGAGCTCCAGCCCACCGACCCCGAGGTGTACGCGATGTTGCAGCGCGCGGATTCCGTCGGGGTGTTCCAGGTGGAGTCCCGGGCGCAGATGGCGACGCTGCCGCGACTCAAGCCGCGCGAGTTCTACGACCTGGTCGTGGAGGTCGCGCTGATCCGTCCCGGCCCGATCCAGGGCGGCTCGGTGCACCCCTACATCCGCCGCCGCAACGGCCTCGAGCGCTGGGAGCACGACCACCCGCTGCTGGCGGGCGCCCTGGACAAGACGCTCGGGGTGCCGCTGTTCCAGGAGCAGCTCATGCAGGTGGCCGTCGACGTCGCCGGGTTCTCCGCCGCCGAGGCCGACGAGTTGCGCCGGGCGATGGGGGCCAAGCGGTCCACCGAGAGGATGGAGCGGCTGCGCGGGCGGCTGTTCGCCGGGATGGCGGCCAACGGCATCACCGGCACGCTCGCCGAGAAGATCTACGGGAAGATGTCGGCCTTCGCGAACTTCGGCTTCCCGGAGAGCCACTCGATCAGCTTCGCGTCGCTGGTCTACTACAGCGCCTGGTTCAAGCACCACCACCCGGCGGCGTTCTGCGCGGCCCTGCTGAACTCGCAGCCGATGGGGTTCTACTCGCCGCAGTCGCTGGTGGCCGACGCGCGCCGGCACGGGGTCACGGTCCGCGGGCCGGACGTCGACGACGGCGCGGCGATGGCCGTTCTGCAGCCCGATCCGCTCAGCACCGGCGGGGTGGCGGTCCGGCTCGGGCTGGCCGAGGTCCGCGGCGTCGGCGTGGACGTCGCCGACGCGGTCGAGGCGGAGCGGGCCCGCGGCGGGCGGTACCGCGATCTGGCCGATCTGGCCCGGCGGGTCCGGCTCACGGCCCCGCAGGCCGAGGCGCTGGCCACCGCGGGGGCGTTCGGCTGCTTCGGCGTGGACCGGCGTTCCGCGCTCTGGGCGGCCGGGGTGGTGGCGGGGGTCCGGCCCGGGCACCTGCCCGGCACCGCGGTCGGGCTCGAGGCGCCCGCGCTGCCGGGGATGACGGCGGCCGAGCTCACCGTCGCCGACGTCTGGGCCACCGGGGTGTCGCCGGACAGCCATCCGCTCGAGCACGTGCGCCACCGGCTCGCCGCGCTGGGCGCGGTGCGGATCGACCGGCTCGACGCGCTCGGCCGCGCCGAACCCGAGCCGCGGGTCCTCGTCGGCGGGCTGGTCACGCACCGGCAGCGGCCGGCCACCGCGCGCGGGGTCACGTTCCTCAACCTGGAGGACGAGAGCGGGATGCTCAACGTGACCTGCTCGGAGGGGCTGTGGGCGCGGTACCGCACGATCGCCCTGAGCAGCGCCGCGCTGCTGATGCGGGGCCGGCTGGAGCGCAGCCCGGAGGGCGTGCTCAACCTGGTGGCGGACCGGCTGCAGAGGCTGCCGCTGGCGGTGGCGGTGCGCTCGCGGGACTTCCGGTAGGTCGCGAAGTCCGGCTGCGGATCCCGGAGCATCCGGTCGACACCGCGGAGGCCCCGCCGCGGGATGCGGCGGGGCCTCCGAGCTCGGTGTGGGGAGGCCGTCTACTTGACGAGCGCGTTGCCCATCGGCATCGCCCTGCCGCCCAGCTCCTGCCCCATCGCGTCGAAGAAGATGTACGCGTACACGGCGCAGAACCCGAATGTGGTGAGGCCGGCCAGCGTCGAGAAGATTGCCTGACCGGTCAGGAGGTTGGCCAGCAGCAGCGCGAAGGTGGCCGAGACCAGCACGAAGCCGACGGTAAAGGCCAGCGGCAGCCGCAGGGTCGCTAGGGTCAGCGCCACGAAGACGATCAGCCAGGACAGCACGTACGGGGTGAGTACCGAACCGACCTGCGCCGCGTCCGTGAGGCCGAACCAGCCGTTGTTGAGGCCCATCAGCATGAGTCCGAGGCTGAGCCAGAACGCGGAGAAGGTACCGAAGATCCCGGCCACGGCGCTGGCACCGAGCCGCGCGGCCCAGACCGTCGCGATCAGCAGGAACACGCCGGCCGATCCGACAGACGCCGCGATCATGCCGCCGGGCAGATCGGCGGGCAGGTATCCGACGAGCCACAGGCCGAGGGTGATGCCCGCAGGCAGGAAGGTGGGAAGCCCGAGAAGGGCCGGGTTGCCGGCGGGTGCGGCAGGCGCCTGTGCCGGCGCCGCCTGGACGTCGCTCTCCACGCTCATGTATCTCGCTCCTCGCTGAGACGCTTGCTCACCGGCTCTCGGTGACTGTCGTCACGCATTGTGCGCGGAGTCACAGGAAATGGGCACCTCCCCGATCGGATAAATCGTGTCGTGTCTCAAACTGTGACATCCGGGGCCGGAGCCGTCGGTCCGCCGCCGGCGATCCGCGGTCTGCGAGGATGCGTTCGTGAGCGCGACCCTAATGGACGGCAAGGCGACGCTGGTGGCGATCCTCGAGGAGCTCTCCAGCCGGTTGGAGAAACTGGTCGCGGCCGGCATCACCCCTGGTCTGGGGACCGTCCTCGTCGGGGACGACCCGGGCTCGCACTCCTACGTCCGGGCGAAGCACCGCGACTGCGCGCGCGTGGGGATCGCGTCGATCCAGCGGCAGCTGCCCGCCGACGCGACTCAGGTGGATGTCGAGGCCGTCATCGACGAGCTCAACGCCGACCCGGCGTGCACGGGCTACATCGTGCAACTGCCGCTTCCCCGGGGCCTGCACGAGGGCGCCGCGCTGGAGCGCATCGACCCGGCCAAGGACGCCGACGGCCTGCACCCGGTGAACCTGGGTCGGCTGGTGCTGGGTGAGCCGGGGTCGCTGCCGTGCACGCCGCGCGGGATCGTCGAGCTCTGCGCCCGGTACGGGGTGCGGCTCGCGGGGGCACGGGTGACGGTGGTCGGCCGCGGGGTCACGGTGGGGCGGCCCCTCGGCCTGCTGCTCACCCGGCGCAGCGAGAACGCGACGGTGACGCTGTGTCACACCGGCACCCGCGACCTCGCCGCCGAGGTCCGGCGCGCGGACGTCGTCGTGGCCGCGGCGGGGGTCCGCGGGCTGATCACCGCGGACATGGTGCGGCCGGGCGCGACCGTGCTCGACGTCGGCGTCACGCGCACGGAGCTGGGGCTGGTCGGCGACGTCGCCCCTGAGGTGGCCGAGGTCGCCGGCCTGCTCGCCCCGATGCCCGGTGGGGTGGGCCCGATGACCCGCGCGATGCTGCTGACGAACGTCGTCGAGGCAGCCGAACGGAGCACGGAGTGAGCATCGGCACCGCACGGAACGGGGCGGGGTCGAGCACCCGGCGCCGCGCCGGCGGCTGACGTGGGCCGACGCAGCACGCACCGCGGGCCGGTGGACCGGCTACCGCTGCACGCGCCGCTGGCCGTCGTGCTGCTCGTGGCGGGCGCGGGCATCGTCCGGGTCCTCACCGCGCACTGGCGGGAGGGGGCCGTGCTGCTCGGCGGTGCGCTGCTGATCGCGGCGGCGCTGCGGGCGCTGCTGCCACCCGAGCGCGCGGGCCTGCTCGCCGTCCGCGGCCGGCCGGTCGACCTCCTGGTGTACGGCGCGTTCGGTGTCGGCATGATCGTCCTGGCGGTCACGATCACCCGCGACCCGCTGGGCTTCGTCTGACCGGCCACCGCGCCCGACATGGGCACCTGTCGGGGTCGTGGCGCCCCTCTCGGCCCCGACATGCCTCCAGATCGGGGGGACGGGGGCGGCTACTGTCGGAGCGATGCTCCGAGGTCCGGGGCGGAGGGACGGTCGCGACGGTGGACGAGGGGCTCGACGGGCTGGTCGACGTCGACCGGTACCCGCTGGCGGCTCCCGGGACCGCCGCCTGGGAGGACGCCGTGCGCCGGGCGCGCGACGGGCTGCGCACCGAGGGGTGCACGGTGCTCGCCGGCTTCGTCCGCCCGTCCGCGGTGGACGGGTTGCGCCGCGAGTGCGCGTCGGTGGCGCCGCGGGCGTACCTCGAGGTCGAGACGGTCAACGTCTACAACACGGCCGCGGACGCGTCGCTGCCCGCCGGCCACCCGGCGCACGTCACCATGCAGCGCGGGAACGCGTTCGTCCCCCGCGACGCCATCCCGGCCGACTTCGCCGTGCACCGGCTCTACACCAGCCCCGGGTTCCGCCGGTTCGTCGCCGCCTGCTTCGCCCTCGACGAGGTGCACGAGCTCGCCGATCCGCTCGCCGGGCTGTGCGTGAACGTCGTCGCGCCGGGGCGGGAGCACCCGTGGCACTTCGACACCAACGAGTTCGCTGTCAGCCTGCTCACCCAGCAGGCCGACCGTGGCGGTGTCTTCGAGTACTGCCCGCGGATCCGGTCGGCGCAGGCGGAGAACGTCGACGACGTGGCTGCGGTGCTCGCCGGCCGCGGTGGCCACCTCGTCCGGCGGCTCGCGCTGCGGCCCGGCGACCTGCAGCTGTTCGCCGGCCGCTACGCCCTGCACCGCGTGACCGCCGTCGAGGGCGGTACGCCGCGCCACACGGCGGTCTTCGCCTACAGCGAGCGGCTCGGGGTGGTCGGCGCGGTCGCGCGGACACGCCAGCTGTTCGGCCGGGTCCTGCCCGAGCACCTGGCCGCGCAGGGGCACGCGGTGCGCGTGGACGAGCTGCTGGACTGACGAGAGGTGATCATGGAGGACGCTGCGGTGCGGACGTTCGGCAACGAGGACCACCTGCCCCGGGTCCCGCTGCCGTCGTTGGAGGGCAGCTGTGCCCGCTTCGTCGAATGGTGCGCGCCGCTGCTCACCGCGGACGAGCTGGCGGAGACCGAGCGAGCGGTCGCCGCGTTCCTCGCGCCCGGCAGCCCCGCGTACACCCTGCACGCCGCGCTGGAGAAGTACGAGGCCGCCGACGGCGTGCACAGCTGGCTCGACACGTTCTGGCCCTACCGCTACCTCGGCCGCCGCGACCGCATCGCGCTGAACGCGAACTTCTTCTTCCTGTTCACCGACACCGGCGAGGGCCAGGTGGAGCGGGCGGCGGGCCTCGTCGCCGGCGCGCTGCGCTACAAGCAGCAGATCGACGACGAGACGCTGCCGCCCGCCGAGCAGCGTGGTCGCCCGCTGTCGATGGAGCAGCACAGGTACCTGTTCTCCGCAACCCGGATCCCCGGCGACCCGCTGGACACCGCGCGCACCCCGTACAGCGAGGACTGGCCCGGCCCGTCGCGCGAGCGGCACGTCGTGGTGTTCCACCGCGGGAACGTGTTCCGGCTCGACGTGCTCGGCCCGGACGGTCACCCGCACACCCTCGACGAGCTCGCCGCCGGGATGCGGGCGGTGCTCGCCGCCGGCGCCACCCCGGCCGCACCCGGCACGGCCGTGGGCCACCTCACCACCAAGGCACGTGCCGAGTGGGCGGCGAGCCGCGAGGCGCTGCTCGCCGCGGGCAACGCCGGCGCCCTCGACACGATCGAGACCGCGCTGTTCTGCGTCTGCCTCGAGGACACCGCCCCGACCGGCGCCGCCGAGGCGGCCGACCGGCTGCTGCACGGCGACAGCGCGAACCGCTGGTTCGACAAGGCCGTCTCGTTCGTCGTCTTCCCGGACGGCACCGCGGGCTTCAACGGTGAGCACTGCAAGCTCGACGGCACCACCGACATCGCCCTGATCGACGCGGTCCTCGGCACCCCCGCCGCCGAGCAGTCCCGGCTCTCCGGCGCCGTGCCCCAGGGCACGCCCGCGTGCTCCCGGCTGGAGTTCGTGCTCGACGACGCGCTGCGCGCCGACGTCCGGGCCGCCGGGGACGCGTTCGCCGCGTACGCCGCCGACACGGTCACCACCGTGGCATCGCTCGACTTCAGCAGCACCAGGGCCAAGGCGCTCGGCTGCTCGCCGGACGCGTTCGCGCAGATGGCCTTCCAGCTCGCCCACCACCGCGCCAGGGGGCACGTCGGCGCCACCTACGAGTCCATCTCCACCCGGCAGTTCCGGCACGGTCGCACCGAGGCGATGCGCGTCGTCACCCCCGAGGTGGTGCGGTTCGTCGAGGCGATGGCCGACCCGGGCACCCGCCCCGAGGCCCGGCGCGCGGTGCTGCGGGCCGCGATGGACGCGCACGTGCGGCGTGCCCGGCAGTGCCAGGAGGGCGACGCCCCCGAGCAGCACCTGTGGGAGGTGCAGCTCGTCCAGCAGCGCCGCGGCGCCGAGCTCGGCGCCACCGCGCCGCTCGCCCTGTACGACAGCCCGGGCTGGCGGATCATGCGCGACGACCGTCTGAGCACCAGCGCCGTGCCGTCCCCGCACGTGCGGTACTGGGGCTTCGGGTCCACCAGCGAGAAGTGCATCGGCGTCGGCTACGCGCTGCTGCCCGACCGGTTCGACCTCTACCTCAGCACCCCGCGCACGGTGGGCGAGCAGATGCACGCGTTCGCCCGGGAGCTGCGTGCCGCGGTCGTCGAGCTGGCGGAGCTGCTCGGGGGTAGAGCCGGGGCAGGATCACCGGCATGACCGACGAGCAGCGGACCGGACGGATCGTCGACACCCTGGCGGACGCGTTCGCCGACCTGATGGCCGCCGACCCCGCGGCCTTCCGGACCAAGTTCCGCAAGATGGCGGCCGACCCTTTCGCCTTCTACCGGGGCAGCGCGTGCCTGTTCTACGCCGACGTCGCCGAGCGCGAGGACCCGTGGGCCGACGAGCGGACGAGCCGGGTGTGGATCCAGGGCGACCTGCACGCGGAGAACTTCGGCACTTACATGGACGGCGACGGCGTCCTGATCTTCGATGTCAACGACTTCGACGAGGCCTACCTCGGCCACTTCACCTGGGACGTCACCCGGTTCGCCGCGAGCCTGGCGCTGCTCGGATGGCAGAAGGCCATCTCGGACGACGACATCACCGCGCTGGTGTCGTGCTACGTCCGGTCCTACCTCGACCAGGTGCGGATCTTCACCGAGACACCGGACGACCGTGGCTTCGCGCTGCGCCTGGACACCACCGAGGGTCCGGTCAACCAGGTGCTGCAGCTGGCGAAGCTGCGCACTCGGGTGATGCTGCTCGACGCGATCACCGAGACCGAGGGCTACGACCGGGTGCTGCGCGAGGTGCCGGGGCTGCGCCGGCTCGACGACGGCGAGCGCGCGGGGGTCGTCGAGGCGTTCGAGCGCTACATCGACTCGATCCCCGAGGCGAAGCGGTACCGGGGTGTCACGTACACGATCAAGGACGTGGCCGGGCGGTCCGGCTTCGGGATCGGCAGCGCGGGGCTGCCGGCGTACACCGTGCTGATCGAGGGGTTCAACGAGGCGCTGGACAACGACGTCGTCCTGTCGATGAAGCAGGGCAACGTGGCCGCGCCGTCGCGGGTGGTGACCGACCCGGAGATCGCCGGCCGCTTCCGCCACCACGGTCACCGGACGGCGATCTCGCAGCGCGCGCTGCAGGCGCACGCCGACCGGCTGCTCGGCTACACCGACCTCGGCGGCGTCGGCTTCGTGGTCAGCGAGGTGTCGCCGTACGAGGCGGACCTGGACTGGTCGGAGCTGACCGAGCCGGACGAGATCATGGCCGTCGTCGACGCGCTGGGCCGGGCCACCGCGAAGATCCACTGCGTCGCGGACACCGACGCCGACCACTCACTGGTCGACTTCCAGACCGAGGACGCGATCAGCGCGGTCGTCCGCGGGCGGGAGGACGAGTTCGTCGAGTGGGTGGTGGCCTTCGCCCACGACCACGCGGCGCAGGTGCGGACGGACCACGCGCTGTTCGTCGACGCGTTCCGGCACGGGCGGATCCCGGGGGTCTCGGCCACCCGTCCGTCAGCCGGTTGACCAACCTGTCCGGGCAGCGCATCTAGGTCACGGGTGCGGCGGAGAACTCGGCGAGGGCGGCGTTGAACCTCGGGCTCGGACGCATGACCTCGTCGGCGCGCGCCTTGTCGACGAAGTAGTAGCCGCCGAGGTCCACCGGCTCGCCCTGCACCCCGTTCAGCTCGCCGACGATCGGCTCCTCCTCGGCCGCGAGCCGCTCGGCCAGCGGCGCGAAGACCGACGCCAGCTCGGCGTCCTCGCCCTGCTCGGCCAGCGCCCGCGCCCAGTACAGCGCCAGGTAGAAGTGGCTGCCCCGGTTGTCCAGCTCCCCGACCTTCCGGGAGGGCGAGCGGCCGTTCTCCAGCACCGCGCCGGTGGCCTCGTCGAGCGTCCGGCCCAGCAGCGCCGCCCGCGGGTTGTCGGTCGCGTCGGCGAGGAACTCCAGGGAGACGGCCAGCGCGAGGAACTCCCCGAGGGAGTCCCAGCGCAGGTGGTTCTCCTTGACCAGCTGCTGCACGTGCTTTGGCGCGGAGCCACCGGCGCCGGTCTCGAACAGGCCGCCGCCGTTCATCAGCGGGACGATCGAGAGCATCTTCGCGCTGGTGCCCAGCTCGAGGATGGGGAACAGGTCGGTGAGGTAGTCGCGCAGCACGTTGCCGGTGACCGAGATGGTGTCCTCGCCGCGGCGGGCGCGGTCGAGGGTGTACCGGGTGGCCTCGGCCACCGGCAGGATCTCGACGGTGATCCCGTCGGTGTCGAGCTCGGCCAGCTGCGCGCGGACCTTCTTCAGGACCTCGGCGTCGTGCGCGCGGGTCTCGTCGAGCCAGAACACCGCGGGCCACCCGGTGGCGCGGGCGCGGGAGACGGCCAGCTCCACCCAGTTGCGGATCGGGGCGTCCTTGGTCTGGCAGGCCCGCCAGACGTCGCCCTCGGCGACCTCGTGCTCCAGCAGCACGGTGCCCGCGTCGTCGACCACGCGGACGGTGCCGGCGGCCGCGATCTCGAAGGTCTTGTCGTGGCTGCCGTACTCCTCCGCCTTCTGCGCCATCAGCCCCACGTTCGGCACGGTGCCCATCGTCGTGGGGTCGAACGCGCCGTGCTCGCGGCAGAACGCGACCGTCTCGGCGTACAGCGGCGCGTAGGACGAGTCGGGGATCACGAACTTGGTGTCCTGCAGGTCGCCGTCGGCGTTCCACATCTGCCCGGACGTGCGGATCGCTGCGGGCATCGACGCGTCGATGATCACGTCACTGGGCACGTGCAGGTTGGTGATCCCCCGGTCCGAGTCGACCATCGCCAGCCGCGGGCCGCCGGCGTACGTCGCGGTGATCGCCTGCTCGATCTCCGCGCGCTTCCCGGCCGGCAGCTTCTCCAGCGCGGTGAGCACGCTCGCCAGGCCGTCGTCCGGGTCGGCACCGACGGCCGCGAGGTCGTCGCCGAACCGCGCGAACACGTCGGCGAAGTACTGCGTCACGGCGTGGCCGAACAGGATCGGGTCGGAGACCTTCATCATCGTGGCCTTGAGGTGCACCGAGAACAGCACACCCTTCGCCTGGGCGTCGGCGATCTGCTCGGCGAGGAAGGCCCGCAGCGCGTCGACCCGCATCACCGCCGCGTCGACGATCTCCCCGGCGAGCACCGGGAGCGAGTCCTTGAGCACGGTGACCGTGCCGTCCGCGGCCTCGTGCTCGATCCGCAGCTCGGCCGGCGCGTCGAGGGTGACCGACCGCTCCGAGTGACGGAAGTCCCCGTCGCCCATCGTCGCCACGTGCGAGGCCGACTCCGGCGACCAGGAGCCCATCGAGTGCGGGTGCTTGCGCGCGAAGTTCTTCACCGACGCGGGCGCGCGGCGGTCCGAGTTCCCCTCGCGCAGGACGGGGTTCACCGCGCTGCCCTTCACCGTGTCGTACGCGGCGCGGGCGGCCTTCTCCTCGTCGCTGCTCGGGTCCTCCGGGTAGTCCGGCACGTCGTACCCGGCGCCCTGCAGCTCCCGGATCGCCGCCTTCAGCTGCGGGATCGAGGCGCTGATGTTGGGCAGCTTGACGATGTTCGCCTCGGGTGTCGTCGCCAGCTCGCCGAGCTCGGCCAGCGCATCGGGCACCCGCTGCTCCTCGGTGAGCCGGTCCGGGAACCGGGCGAGGACGCGCGCGGCCAGCGAGATGTCGCGCGTTTCGACGTCGATCCCGGCCTTGCCGGCGAACGCCTCCAGGACCGGCAGCAGGGAGTGCGTCGCCAGCGCCGGTGCCTCGTCGGTGTAGGTGTAGATGACCTTCATCATCGTGTGCCTCGGCCTGCCTCGGGCTCGTGGTCGGACTCCTGGCCACACGCTATCCCGCGCCCGCTCGGCACGTGATCCGGCGGCCCCGCTCCGCTACGGTGGGGCGACGCAGCGCACGGGGGACGGGTCGTGGCCAGACTGATCACGCTCAACAAGCCGACACCCGACACGTACAAGGGGTGGGGCTTCACGTTGATCGCCGGGCTCGCGCTGGCCGTCATCGCGCTGTTCGACGGGGGGAACGACGCGGGGAACGACGGCAGCTGCCGGTTCGAGGTCACCGCCGACGTGCTCAACATCCGGGTCGAGGCGGACCCGAACGCCGACGCGGTCGGCGCCCCGCTCGCCCGCGGCGAGGAGGTGACGGCCACGCCCACCGTGGTCGACGGCTTCCGCCGGCTCGACGACGGCCGCTGGGCGGCCGACCAGTTCCTCGCTCCGGTGCCGGGCAGCGTCTGCACGTGAGCGACCGGACCGCCGGCTCCGTCGACCTCGACGGGATCGGGCGGCGGCCGGCAAGGGGTTCGCGGCCTGGCTCGCCGCCACCGGCCCGGTGCAGGCCCGGGACGGCCACGTGGTCGGATGGGCGGCGTGGACACGATGCACCGCAACGTCCGGCTCGTCGTCGACGCGCTGACCGTGGCCGGCGCCGCCCCGCGGGCGACCGCCGGGATGCGCGTGCTGCCCGACGCCGTCACCACCGCGGCAGCAGCGGCAGCGGCACTCGGCGTCGAGGTGGGCCAGATAGCGAACTCGCTGGTCTTCGACGCCGACGGCGCGCCGCTGCTGGTCCTGACGTCGGGCGCGCACCGGGTGGACACCGGGAAGGTCGCCGCGCTGCTCGGCCTGGATGCCGTGCGCCGCGCGTCGCCGGCGTTCGTCCGGGAGGCCACCGGTCAGGCGATCGGCGGGGTGGCCCCGGTCGGGCACCCGGCCCCGCTGCGCACGCTGGTGGACCGGACGCTCGCCGCGTACGACGAGGTGTGGGCCGCCGGGGGCATCCCGCACGCGGTGTTCCCGACGACCTTCGCCGAGCTCGTCGCCGTCACCGGCGGGCAGCCGGCCGAGGTCGCGTAGGCCGCGCGCGCCCCGTACCCGGGCGCCGACCTACTGTGCAGCCATGACCGAGACCTCCGCGCAGCCCGCGCAGCCTGCGCCGACCGCGCTGCGTCGGGCGTTGCGCCGTGTGCGCGACGGCGCCGTGCTCGACGTCACCGAGGCGGCCGTGCTGCTCGCGGCCCGCGGCGAGCAGCTCGACGAGCTGCTCGCCGCGGCGGCGCGGGTGCGCAACGCCGGACTCGTCGACGCGGGCCGGCCGGGGGTGGTGACGTACTCGCGCAAGGTGTTCGTCCCGCTCACCCGGCTGTGCCGTGACCGCTGCCACTACTGCACGTTCGCCACCGTCCCGCACCGGCTCCCGGCGGCGTTCCTGGAACGTGAGGAGGTGCTGGAGATCGCGCGGGCGGGCGCCGCGGCCGGGTGCAAGGAGGCGCTGTTCACCCTCGGCGACCGGCCGGAGGACCGGTGGCCGGCGGCGCGGGAGTGGCTCGAGGCGCGCGGGTACGCCTCGACGCTGGACTACGTCCGGGCCTGCGCGATCGCGGTGCTGGAGCAGACCGGCCTGCTGCCGCACCTGAACCCGGGCGTGCTGTCGTGGGCGGAGCTGACGCGGCTCAAGCCGGTGGCGCCGTCGATGGGGCTGATGCTGGAGACCACGGCGACCCGGCTGTGGAGCGAGCCGGGCGGGCCGCACTTCGGCAGCCCGGACAAGGAGCCCGCCGTCCGGCTGCGCTGTCTCACCGACGCCGGGCGGGTCGGGGTGCCGTTCACGACCGGCATCCTGATCGGGATCGGCGAGACCCGGGTGGAGCGGGCGGAGTCGCTGTTCGCGATCCGCTCGGTGGCCCGGGCGCACGGGCACGTGCAGGAGACGATCGTCCAGAACTTCCGGGCCAAGCCGGACACCGCGATGGCGCACGATCCGGACGCCTCGCTCGAGGATCTCGCCGCGACCGTCGCCGTCGCGAGGCTGGTGCTCGGGCCGCGGATGCGGATCCAGGCGCCGCCGAACCTGGTCGGGGACGAGTTCGCGCTGATGCTGCGCGCCGGGATCGACGACTGGGGAGGTGTCTCGCCGGTGACCGCCGACCACGTGAACCCCGAGCGGCCGTGGCCGGCGATCGAGGAGCTGGCGGCGCGGTCGGCGGAGTGCGGGTTCACGCTGCGCGAGCGGCTGACGGTGTACCCGCGGTACGTGCGCGCCGGGTCGCCGTGGATCGACACCCGGCTGCACGCGCACGTCGCGGCGCTGGCCGACCCGTCGGGGCTGGCCCGCGAGTCGGCGGTGCCCGTCGGCCGGCCGTGGCAGGAGCCCGACGGCGGGTTCGCCTCCACCGGGCGGACCGACCTGCAGGCCTCGATCGACACCGCCGGCCGCACCGGAGACCGGCGCGGCGACTTCGACTCCGTCTACGGCGACTGGGACGAGCTGCGCGCCGAGCTGGCCGGGCAGCGGGCGCGGGCCCCCGAGCGACTCGACGGTGACGTCCGCGCCGGGCTGGCGCTGGCCGCGTCCGATCCCGCCGCGCTGCTCGACCCGGCCCACGAGTCCGCGGCGCTGGCGCTGTTGACCGCCGACGGCGCCGGGCTCGAGGAGCTGTGCCGACGCGCCGACGAGGTGCGCGCGGTGACCGTGGGCGACGCGGTGACCTACGTGGTCAACCGGAACATCAACTTCTCGAACGTCTGCTACGTCGGCTGCCGGTTCTGCGCGTTCGCCCAGCGCGAGCGCGACGCCGACGCGTTCCGGCTCTCCACCGAGGAGGTGGCCGCGCGCGCCGTCGAGGCCGCGGCGGCGGGGGCCACCGAGGTGTGCATGCAGGGCGGGATCGACCCGCAGCTGCCCGTTTCCTTCTACGCCGACCTCGTCCGGGCCGTGAAGGCCGCCGTGCCGGACATGCACGTGCACGCGTTCTCGCCGATGGAGATCGTGTCGGCGTCCGCGAAGGCCGGCGTCCCGATCGCGGAGTGGTTGACCGAGCTGCGCGACGCCGGGCTGGGCTCGATCCCCGGCACCGCCGCCGAGATCCTCGACGACGAGGTGCGCTGGGTGCTCACGAAGGGCAAGCTCCCGGCGGCGCAGTGGGTCGAGGTGGTGACGACGGCGCACCGGCTCGGCATCCCGTCGTCGTCGACGATGATGTACGGCCACGTGGACGCGCCCCGGCACTGGCTCGGGCACCTGCGCACGCTGGCGTCGGTGCAGGACGTGACGGGCGGGTTCACGGAGTTCGTGCCGCTGCCGTTCGTCCATCACAACGCGCCGATCTACCTGGCCGGCCTCGCCGCGCCGGGCCCGACCGAGCGCGACAACCGAGCCGTCCACGCGTTCGCCCGCCTCGCCCTGCACGGGCGGATCGACCACGTCCAGTGCTCGTGGGTCAAGCTCGGCGACGACCTCGCCGCCCGGATCCTCACCGGCGGTGCCGACGACATGGGCGGCACGCTGATGGAGGAGACGATCAGCCGGATGGCGGGCTCGGAGCACGGGTCGGCGCGGACGGTGGAGCAGCTCGGCGCGATCGCCGCCGCCGCCGGGCGTCCCCTGCGGCAGCGCACCACGACCTACGCGCAGCCCCTCGCCCCGCGCACAGCCGCGAGTCGTGCCGCGGACGTGCGCGAGTCGGGGTGACCGCGGCGCCCACTACCGGCGTAGCGTGGCGGGATGGGCGTGCTAGGCGAGATGTTCCCCGGCCGGCCGATCCCCGACGAGGCGGGCGAGGCGGGCGACGGGCAGCGGTGGCGGCTCGGCCCGATCGACCTGGAGAACGGGGTGGTGGAGCTGCACCGCGCGCCGGACCCCGCGCCGGACGACGACTCGGCCGCCCGTCGTTCCTGACGATCGGCCCGGGCGGGGCGGGATGCGCCCGCGGGAGCCCGGCGGCCGGGGATCGGCCGCGTCGAGGAGCTGCACCGCGGAGCGCCCGTCGCGGGAGTCGCCGAACTCGGTGTCGCGTCGTCGAGTGCCGCCATATCGGCCTCCCCATCCCGGTCCCGGCGCTGTACGCTTCGGTCGCCGAAGTCAGGGGGCGGTCGCGATGCCGGGTCCGGCGGAGGTCGAGGTACCGGCGGGGCCGGGGGGCTCGCCGGTACCTCGACGCCCGCCCGACCCGGTCCGTCCCGGGGAGAGCGGACTCGGGCGGGCGTTGGCGCTGCTCGGCGACTCGTGGACGTTGCTGATCCTCCAGCGCGCGTTCCTCGGCGTCCGCCGCTACGGCGGTTGGCGCACCGAGCTCGGCATCTCCGACTCGGTGCTGGCGGGACGGTTGCGCGCGCTCGCGACCGCGGACGTCCTGGCCCCGCACCCGTACCGCGACGGCGGGCGCACCCGCCACGAGTACCGGCTCACCGAGCGCGGGCTGGACCTGTGGGCGCTGCTGGTGGCGATCTGGTCCTGGGAGCGCGCGTGGGTGCCACGCGCGGAGCCGCTGCCCGATCTCGTGCACCGCGGTTGCGGGCAGCGCACCGACGTCACCCTGACCTGCGGCGGGTGCGGTGCCGGGGTCACGGCGCGGGACACGGCGGCGGTCCGTGAGCCCGGCGTCGCCCTCACCGCCGTCGCCCCGCCCCGGCTGCACCCGCGCCGCACCCGCGGGACATTGCCGACGGACCAGCTGAGCTGGTTTCCCGGCACCGTGGAGGTGCTCGGCGACCGGTGGAGCACCTGCGTGCTCGGCGGCGCGCTGCTCGGCATGCGCACCTTCGGCGCGTTCCGGCGGGAGCTGGACGTGTCCCCCGACGTCCTGTCCGACCGGCTGCGCCGGTTCCTCGCACACGGCATCCTGGTCTCCGGCCCGGACGGCTACCGCCTCACCCGCAAGGGCCTGGCCACCTTCCCGATGCTCGCGGTCCTCGTCGCGTGGGGCGAGCGCTGGCTCGGGGAGCCGGGGGAGAACCCGCCGCTTCGGATCGTGCACCGGTGCTGCCGGGCGGTGCTGGATCCCCGGCTCGGGTGCCGGGAGTGCGGGGCGGTGATCGCCCGCCGCGACGTCGGCTTCGTCGCCCCCGAGCCCCGGTAGCCCGCCCCGCCGAGGGCGAGTTCGCCGCTTCCGGCCCCACCGCCACGGCCACCGCGACACGGCGATGTGGCGCGTCGGGCCTACCCCTCGCGCAGGCGCCACTGCGCCCCGTCGGCCGTGTCCTGCACCTCGACGCCGGCGGCGAGGAGCCGGTCGCGCAGCGCGTCGCCGCGGGCGAAGTCACGGGCGGCGCGAGCCGCGGCGCGCTCGGCCAGCAACGTCTCCACCAGCGGGGCGACCCGCTGCGCGGGGTCGGCGAGGCCGTCGCGCGCGGCGCCGGCCAGCTCCAGCACCATGCCGCGCAGGGTGCGCCGGGCGTGGCCGGCGTCGTCGGACTGGAGGGTGTCGGCGGTCCAGTCGGCGAGGGCCTGCTCCAGCTCGAGGACGGCGGCCGCGGCGGCGTCGGCGTCACGGGCGGCGATGGCGGCGTCGAACGCGGCGCGGGCGCGGTCGGCGGCGGCCCGCAGCGAGGTCGGCGCCGGCGCGGCGTGCTCGATCGGCGAACTCGCCGTGCCCGAACCGCGAACTCGCCGTGCGAGGTCGGCGAACTCGCGCGGGTCGTGGGAGCCGAGCTCGGGGAGGGGAACCGTCGTCCCGGCCGGCAGGACCCGGGAATCGCCGTCGAACCGGACGGTCACGGTGCCGTTGCCCAGCACGGTGGCCGTGGCGGCGGCGAGGTCGAGCACGAGCGCGGTGTGCTCGTCGACCCCGAGCACGTGCGCTCCCTCCGGGAGCCGGCCCTCGAGCAGCCGCAGCCGCCGCTCGCCGAGGTAGCAGAACCGGGTGGAGTGGGTGCCGCCCTCGGTGTTGTCGTAGTGCGGGATCACCGCGGCGCGCAGGCCGGTGAGCCGCTCCAGCAGGTTGGTGCCCTCGGCCCAGCCGGGGTCGGCGCCGCTCTTGTAGATCTCGTACACCGGAACCGTCGCGACCCCGATCGTCAGGGCGGCGGCGCTGGCGAAGGTCACCGTGCCGCCCCGCCCGGTGACGGCGGCGAGCGCCTCGTCGAACCCGGTGCCCGCCCAGACCCGCAGGGCGTAGGTGGGGCTGCCGGGCCCGGCGAACACCCACCGTGCCTCGCGCAGGGCGGCGAGCGCGTGGTCCAGGTCGAGTCCGTCGAGCCGGTGGCGCCACACCAGCGGGGTGACGTCGCGGCCGACGTTGCGGCCGAAGTAGTCGACGGCCTTGCGCGTGATGTCGTCGGCGTTCTCCTGGAAGCCGTACGGGGTGTCGAGCAGCAGCGCGGGCCCGTCGCCGGCGGCCCGCAGCACCGCGCGGTGCACCTCCACCATGGTCGGCGCGGTCTCGCCCGAACCCATGATCACCAGCCGACCGGCGCTCATGCCAGCCCGCCGATCAGCGCGGCCACCCGGTCGGGGTGCTGGGCGTGCAGGTCGTGGTCGCCGCCGGGGAACTCGACGAGCTCGCCGCGGGGCAGCAGGGCCAGCGCCTCGTCGAGCAGCGGCCGGACGCCCCGCGGGTCGTCCTGGGCGGTGGCGGCGAGCAGCAGGCACCGGCAGCGCACCGCCGGGTACAGCTCCCGGGGCCGGTGCGCGAGCAGGCTCGCGACGATCGCCCGGTGCCGGTCGCGGTCCAACCACGGGGCGACGGTGCCGTCGGGCCGCTCGCGCAGGTTGCCCACGCTGGCGTCGACGGCCACCCGGGACCAGTCCGGGTGCGCGCCGCGCAGGTGCTCGCGCACCTCCGCGAGGGTGACGCCGTCGAACCGCGGTGGCGCGAGCACGTCCCAGGCCGCGTCGAGGTCGGCGAACCGGTCGCCCAGGTGCAGCCAGCCACCGTCCACGAGCGCGAGCGCGTGCACCAGGCCGGGTTCGTCGGCGGCGAGCTGCAGCACGACGTTGCCGCCCCACGACTGCCCGGCGATCACCGGTCGGCGCCAGCCGAGCCCCGCACACACGGCGGCCAGGTCGGCGGCCGCGGCGCGGGTGGCACCCGGCCCGTCCGGCGGGTCCGGCACGCCGGCCGAGGTGGCGTGCCCGCGCAGGTCGACCGCGACGACGGGGTGGCCGGCCGCGGCCAGCGCGCCGCCGACCCCGTCCCACAGCCGGGCGTTGGACGACAGCCCGTGCACCAGCAGCACCGGCCGCCCGGTGCCGCCGGGCCAGCAACGGGCGCCGAGGGCGACGGCCCCGGCCTCGACGGTGCTCGTCCGCGGGGCGTCCACGAGCGGAGCCTAAAGCCCCGTCGACAACGACGTTGTCGCGGTTCGAGACGCCCCGGAACAGCAACAACGTCGTTGTCGACGGTCAGCCCTTGTCGGCCGGCGGGTACCGGAACACGTAGAGGCCGTAGTCGCGGTCGCTGGCGAGCAGATATTTGGTGCCGTCCTCGTCGTACCAGACCTCGACGCCCCAGAAGTTGCTGCCCTCGTCGTCGACGAACGACGCGACCTCGGTGATCCCCTTGTCGTCGTACTCGACGACACGGATCCCGGCCGCGTAGTACGACAGGTACGCCACGCCCTGGGTGTCGGGGTCCATCGCGACCTCGTGCACGGACAGGTCGCCGAACCCGGTGGCGAACCCCGGGTCCTGCGACTCCTCCACCGCGTAGGTGTCGATCTGCTCGATCGAGCCGGCCGCACCCGGGGTGCCCGGGATGTCCGTGCCGAACAGCCGCACGTACCCCCACCCGTCGAACACGGCCCGCATCGTCGCCGCGACGCCCGGCGCGCCCGGCGCGGGGCTCGCCGTCGTGCAGGCCGACTGCGGGGTCATCCCCGCGACGTCGAGCAGCTGCAGCCCGGTGGTGCGCCCGACGAACCAGAACGGGATCGCCCCGGTGGCCTGCATGGACACGAGCGCGTCGCAGCCCTCGACGGGGGCGTTGAACACGATGCCGGCCGCGTAGCCGGCACCGGCGATGTTGTCCAGCTTGTCCTGGAACGGGCACACCCCCCGCTCGACCAGCGCGATGCCGGTGCCGGGCGGGATGGCGGCGGGGTCGCATCCCAGGCCGAGGTAGGTCGTGGGCCCGCTCGGTGCGTCGCCTTCCTGCACCGGTGGCGTGTCCGGGGCCTGCGCGACCGGTGCCTGCGTGCCCGCGTACCTGCCGGCGTCGATCGTGAGCGTCGCCCGGGTGGGGGAGAAGTCCTCGTCGGTGCCGATCAGGAACCGCTGGTCGGGGGAGAGCTCGGACTGGTGCGCGTTGCCCTCGGGCGCGATCTCCCGGCCGCGGGCGAGCTGCTCCTCGTCGAGCGCGGCGTAGTCGCTCTCCGCGATCAGCGTGACCAGGGCGGGATCGGTGACGTCCAGCAGCACGTAGCCGCCGTCCCAGTAGTTCAGCGTCATCACGTACCGGTCGCCCACCCGGTAGACGTCCATGTCGTGGCTGAACACCTCGGTGAGGCTCGCCGGGTCCTCCTGCTGCACTCCGAACAGCTGGATCAGGTTCAGCGTGTCGTTGACCAGCACCGGCTTGCGCGGGTCGGTGACGTCGAGGATGTCGACGTCGGCGTCCTCGACGTTGTCGATCATCGCCACGTAGGTGCGGCCGGTGAGCTCGTCGTTCCACGCCCGCATGGAGTGCGAGTCGTTCGGCGCGGGGTTCACCCCGCCCTGCGCCCCGGTGACGTCGCCGGTGTGCAGCGCCAGCGGCTTCGGGGCGCGCGGGTCGGTGACGTCCCAGAGCGAGATCCCGCCGACCTTCGCCGGGTCGGCGACGAGCGCGGGATCGCAGGTCTCGTTGTTGTGCACCAGCAGGTCCCCGGTGAACGCCGGGTTGTCCATCCGGATCACCTGGACGCCCTCGCCCGCGTAGGAGCCGGGGCTGGTGGGGATGAACGCCTCGGTGACCTCGACCGGGTTCGCGGGGTCGGCGATGTCCATGACGTGGACGCCGCCGGCCTCGCACGTCGGCTCGCGGAAGGCGGTGAGGTAGGCGTACCCGCCGAGCCCGGTGACGTCGCCGATGCGGCCGAGGTTGCCCGCGCCCGACGGATTGGTGACCTCGGCGCGCCCGACGAGCTCCAGCTCGCCGGTCCGCTGCCCGGGCAGCGAGCCGGCCTCGGAGTCGCTCTGCTTGCCCGGCCGGTTCACGCCCTCGCCGGCGAACAGCTCGCGGGCGCCCGCCGTCGGGTCCGGATGCGCGAGCGCCGTCCCGGGCGTCGCCAGCGCGCACGCCACCGCCGCGACGACCGCCGCGACCCGTCCCCACCACGCACGGCGCATGCCGCCTCCCGCTCTCCTCGTCCCGGCCGGGCACGCTCCGGAGCCGCTCGCCCTCGTAGCGTGACAACGCCTGGCGGACCGCGGGGGAAACGGCCTCGACCGGGTTGGGACAATTGCGCGATGACCGACCTCCGCCCCCGCGTGCTCTCCGGGATCCAGCCGACCGCGGACTCGTTCCACCTCGGCAACTACCTGGGCGCGGTGCGCCAGTGGGTGGCCCTGCAGGACGACCACGACGCGTTCTACTGCGTGGTCGACCTGCACGCGATCACCGTCGAGCAGGACCCGGAGCAGCTGCGGCGGCGCACCCGGGTGGCCGCGGCGCAGCTGCTCGCGCTCGGGCTGGACCCGGACCGCTGCACGCTGTTCGTCCAGTCGCACGTCGCCGAGCACCCGCGGCTGCAGTGGGTGCTCGGCTGCCTGACCGGGTTCGGCGAGGCGAGCCGGATGACCCAGTTCAAGGACAAGTCCGCGAAGCAGGGCTCGGACCGTGCGACGGTCGGGCTGTTCACCTACCCGGTGCTGCAGGCCGCCGACATCCTGCTCTACCAGGCCGACCGCGTGCCCGTCGGCGAGGACCAGCGCCAGCACCTGGAGCTGACGCGCGATCTCGCGCAGCGGTTCAACGCCCGGTTCGGCACCACCTTCACCGTTCCCGAGCCGTACATCCTGGCCGGGACGGCGAAGATCCAGGACCTGCAGGTGCCGACGGCGAAGATGAGCAAGTCGGCGTCCAGCCCGGCCGGGATCGTCGACCTGCTCGACGAGCCGAAGGCCAGTGCCAAGAAGATCCGCTCGGCCGTCACCGACAACGAGCGCGAGATCCGCTACGACCCCGAGACCAAGCCGGGGATCGCCAACCTGCTGACGATCTACGCCGCGCTGGCCGACCGGAAGATCGCCGAGCTCGAGGACGGGTACGCCGGGCGCGGCTACGGCGACCTGAAGAAGGACCTGGCCGAGGTCGTCGCCGGGTTCGTCGCGCCGGTGCAGCAGCGGGTGCGGGAGTACCTGGACGACCCCGCCGAGCTCGACCGGGTGCTCGCCCGCGGCGCCACCCGGGCGGGTGAGGTCGCCGGTTCGACGCTGGCGGACGTGCACGCGAGGATCGGTTTCCTGCCGCCGAACCCCTGAGGTGACCGCCGTGAGCCGACCCGAGGCGCCGTCCCGGTTCGAGCGGTTGCGGACGCGGTACCCGTGGCTGGACCACCTGGTCCGGGCCGGGGCGCGGTACACCGAGCGGCACGGGGACCACTACGCCGCGGCGATCACGTTCTTCAGCGTGCTGTCCCTGGTGCCGCTGGTGATGATCGGGTTCGCGGTCGGGGCCTACGTGCTGGCGTTCAACCCGGCGCTGCTGCAGGAGGTCCGCAACGGCATCACCGAGGGCGTCCCGCCCGGGCTCGCCTCGTTCTTCGACGGACCCGACGGGATCATCCAGCAGGCGATCGACTCCCGGGCCACGGTGGGCGTCTTCGGTCTGCTGGGCGCTGCGTACTCCGGAATCGGCTGGATGTCCAACCTGCGCGAGGCCCTCTCCGAGCAGTGGGCACAGGTACCGCAGGCCCCCGCCCTGCCGAAGCGGCTGGCGTTCGACCTGCTCGCCCTGATCGGTCTTGGCCTCGCCCTGGTGATCTCCTTCGCGATCACCGCGGTGGCGTCGGCGTTCGCCGCGGATGTGCTCGTCCTCGTCGACCTCGACGGCGAGCGGTGGTCCTGGCTGCTGACCCTGCTCGGTGTCGTCCTCGGCCTCGCCGCCAACTGGCTGATCTTCCTGTGGGTGATCGTCCGGCTGCCGCGCCGGCACGCCACGGTGCACAGCGCCGCGAAGGCCGCGCTGTTCGGCGCGATCGGTTTCGAGATCCTCAAGCAGGTCATGAACATCTACCTGCAGTCGGTCTCGGGCTCGCCGAGCGGCGCGGTGTTCGGCCCGTTCCTCGGCCTGCTCGTCTTCGCGTTCTTCGCCTCGCGCTTCCTGCTGTTCGTCACGGCCTGGGCGGCCACGGCGAAGGAGAACGAGCGGCCCGCGCCCGCACCCGTTCCCGGGCCGGCGGTCATCCGGCCGGAGGTCACCGTGCGGTCCGGCCCGGACGCCCGCACCGCGGCGGGCCTCGTCGGGGTGGGCGTCGTGACGGGCCTGCTGGGGCTGCGGGCCTTCGGCCGCCGCGGCCGGTGACGGAGAACCCGCCTGCGCCGCGGACGGGGCGGCCTGCGGCCGCTACCGGTGCCGGGACCGCAGGACGAGCGCAGCGACGACGGCGCCATCGAGCAGGACCGGCAGCGCGACCGGCAGCGGCCCGCGCGAACCCTCGGCCGGCGGCTCCGCACCGACGGCGCCGGGTGCAGGCGTCGTCTCCGGGCCGGCCGGGGTCACCGGAGCGGACGGGCCGCCCGGGACCGGTCGGGGTGCGCCCTCCACCAGCCGACCGACCGGCGACGTCCCGGTCGGCAGCGCGAAGCCGTGGTCGAGCAGGGCCGCGGCCTGCCGCCACATCGGGACCGGCCGCTGCTCGCCCCGGACGAGGGTGACGACCAGGCGCCGCCCGTCGCGCTGCGCGGCCGCGACCAGGGTGTGCCGGGACGCCTCGGTGAACCCCGACTTGCTGCCGACCGAGCCGGGGTAGCGGAGGAGGAGATCACTCGAGTTGGACATCCGGAACCCGGCCAGCCCGCCGTGTCCCGGGAAGTCGACGCCCCGGGTGGCCAGCAGGTCCGCGAACACCGGGTCGCGCAGCGCCGCGCGCACCAGCAGGGCCAGGTCGTACGCCGAGGTCGCCTGCCCCGGGCCGTCGAGGCCCGACGGGGTGGCGGCTCGGGTGTCCAGCGCGCCGAGCTCGCGGGCGGTGCGGTTCATCGCCGCGACGGTGGGCTCCGGCCCGCCCATGGCCCGGGCGAGGGCGTTGGCAGCGTCGTTGCCCGAGTTCAGCAACAGGGCGGCCAGCAGCTGACGGACGGTGTAGCGGCCACCGGGGCCGATCCCGGCCCTGCTCCCCTCGATGCGCAGGTCCGCCGCGGTGCCCTCGACCACCGCTTCCGGATCCAGCCGGTCCAGCGCGACGACGGCGGTGAGCACCTTGAGCGTCGACGCGGGGCGGTGGCGGGCGTGCGGAGCCCTGGCGGCCAGGACCGCTCCGCTGTCGAGGTCGGCGAGCACCCAGGCCGCCGCGCCGACCTGCGGCGGCGGGGGCGCGTCCGCGGTCGCCACGTCCCCGCAGGCGCCCAGCCGCGGCCCCCCGACCGGCTCGGCCGGCCACGGCAGCGGCGCCGGTGCGGGCGCGACCAGTTCCGCCGGCGCCGGCGGGGGCGGCGGCACCTGCGCCCCGGGACACGTCGACGCCGCCGCCGGCCCGCCGGCGAGCGCCACGACCAGGGTGACCACCGCGACGAGCCGCGCGGCGAGGGACACGCGCCGAGTGTGTGCCACGACGGCGCCGCCCGCACGGTTCTCCCGGATCGGCACGGCCCCGCCGCCACGCCCGGCCACGACCGCCGGCGCGGATCGCGGCCCGGACGCGGCTGCGAGCGGGCCTCCTCCCGGCGCCGTCGCACCCGAGGTCATCAGCACGTCACCCAGCGGAGTCGACGATTCGGTCACGCTCCGTCGAACGGCCGCCCGAACCGTCGGCCGCCTCGGTTACGGTTCGCCGTCGCGCCGGGCCGGCGAAGGCGCCCGGCCGGAGGAGAGAGGCGTTCGGAGTGCGGATGAACAGAGGCTTCGTGCTGGCAGCGGCCGTGCTGACCAGCGCACTCGTGCTGGTGGGCTGCGCCCGCGACACCGGCGGGACGGGTGGTGCCCCGGCCGCCGGCGGCGAGGCCGGCGAGTGCGCCCGCAACGCCGCTCCGGCGGCGGCGGGTGGTTCCGCCGGCACACCGGCGCCGGTGGCCCCGAACGCCGACGCCAGTGACCTGCGGGTCGGCCTCGCCTTCGACGTCGGCGGCCGTGGCGATCTCTCGTTCAACGACTCCGCGGCCGCGGGCCTCGAGCGCGCGATCGGCGAGCTCGGCCTGCCGCAGGAGAACACCCGCGAGGTCGCGGCCGGCATCAACGAGGGCGAGGACGCGGCGGCCACCCGCCTGCGCCAGCTCGTCGCGGACGGCTTCGACCCCGTCATCGCGGTGGGCTTCAACTACGCCTCGGCGGTCCAGACCGTGGCCTCGGAGAACCCGGACGTGCGGTTCGCGATCGTCGACGACGCCACCGTCGACCTGCCGAACGTCACCCCGCTCGTGTTCGCCGAGGAGCAGGGCTCGTTCCTCGTCGGCGCCGCGGCCGCCCTGAAGTCCCAGGGCTGCCACATCGGTTTCGTCGGCGGCGTCGAGACCCCGCTGATCCAGAAGTTCCAGGCGGGCTACGAGGCCGGCGCGCGGGCGGTGGCCCCGGACATCCGGATCGAGACCGCCTACATCAGCCCGGCCGGCGACTTCTCCGGCTTCAACGACCCCGCGCGGGCCACGGTGATCACCACCGGCCAGCTCGACGCCGGGGCGGACGTCGTCTACCACGCCGCCGGCGCGTCGGGCACCGGCGTGTTCAGCGCCGTGAGCAGCGCGAACACCCCGGATGCGCCCAGGTGGGCGATCGGCGTCGACGCCGATCAGTACCAGACCGTCGAGCCACCGCTCAACGAGATCATCCTGACCTCGATGCTCAAGCAGGTCGACGTGGCGGTGTTCAACTACATCAACGCGATCGCGGCCGGGGACACCTCGGTGCTGCCGGAGGCCTTCGACCTGTCCGTCGGTGGCGTCGGCTACAGCACCTCCGGTGGGTTCGTCGACGACATCACCGACGAGCTGGACGCCTATCGGGCCGCGATCATCAGCGGTGAGATCACGGTGCCGACCACGCCGTAGGCTCTGCGGGGAAGGAGCGGACATCGTGGCGGGGGCGGCGGCAACGTCCGAGTACGCCGTGGAACTGGCCGGCGTCACCAAGCGGTTCCCGGGGGTGGTCGCGAACAGCGACGTGCACCTGCGGGTGCGCCGCGGTGAGGTGCACGCACTGTGCGGGGAGAACGGCGCCGGCAAGTCCACCCTGATGAAGATCGTCTACGGGATGCAGCAGCCCGACGAGGGGACGATCACCGTCGACGGTGCCCCGGCGCGGTTCCGCTCGCCCGCCGACGCCATCCGGGCCGGGATCGGCATGGTGCACCAGCACTTCATGCTGGCCGACAACCTCACCGTGGCCGAGAACGTGCTGCTCGGAGCGGAGGCCCGGCTGGGCATGGGCAGCCGGGCGCGCCGGCGGATCGCCGAGCTGGCCGAGGTCGTCGGGCTGGTGACGGATCCGGACGGCCTCGTCGAGCGGCTCGGCGTCGCCGACCGGCAGCGGGTGGAGATCCTCAAGGTCCTGTACCGGGGAGCCCGCACCGTGATCCTCGACGAACCGACGGCCGTGCTGGTCCCGCAGGAGGTCGACGAGCTGTTCGCGACGCTGCGCACGATGCGAGGTGAGGGCTACACCTTCCTGTTCATCTCCCACAAGCTCGACGAGGTGCGCGCGATCGCGGACATGATCACCGTCATCCGGCGCGGCACCACCGTCGGCACGGTCGCCCCGGACGCCGTGACCAGCCGGCAGCTCGCCGAGATGATGGTGGGCAGCGAGCTGCCGACGCCCCAGCACGGCGAGACGACGGTGACCGACCGTGAGGTCCTGCGGGTCGAGGGGCTCCGGCTGGCCGCCGAGGGCGGCGGCCGGGCCGTGCTGGACGGCATCGACCTGGTGGTGCGGGCGGGCGAGGTGTTCGGCATCGCCGGGGTCGAGGGCAACGGCCAGACCGAGCTCGTCGAGACGATCATGGGGATGCGCCGGGCCACGGCGGGCCGGGTGCTGGTGGGCGGGCGCGACCTCAGCCGCGCGAGCACGCTGCGGCGACGCGAGGCGGGCATCGGCTACATCCCCGAGGACCGCACCCGCTACGGCCTGCTCGGCACCCAGCCACTGTGGGCCAACCGGATGCTCGGCCACCAGAGCCGCCCGCCGGTCGCGCGGCCCGGCCGGTTCGGGCTGCTCGACGCCGTCGCCGCCCGCCGGGACACCGAGCGGATCGTCGCCGAGTTCGACGTACGCACGCCCGGCGTCGAGGTGCCGGCGGCGGCGCTGTCCGGTGGCAACCAGCAGAAGCTCGTCGTCGGCCGGGAGCTCTCCGGCGACCCGGTGCTGCTCATCGCCGCGCACCCGACCCGCGGGGTGGACGTCGGCGCGCAGGCCGGCATCTGGGACGAGCTGCGCCGGGCCAGGGCACGCGGGCTGGCCGTGTTGCTGATCAGCGCGGACCTGGACGAGCTGATCGGGCTCTCGGACACGATCGCGGTGCTGCTGCGGGGCCGGCTGGTGGGTACCGCGGATCCGGCGACCGTCACCCCCGAGGAGCTGGGGGCGTCCATGACCGGCGCGGACGGGCCGGGTTCGGACCGGGCGGCCGCGTCGTGACCGAGCGCGCTGGGGCGCTCGTCCGGGTGCGCACCGTGCTGCTGCCGCCGGCGCTCGCGGTGCTGTTCGCCGTCACGCTGTGCGCCGGTGCGCTGCTGGTCAGCGGGGACTCGCCGCTGGCCGCGCTGAGCGTGATGATCACGCAGGTCGGGGAGGGCACCACCGCCGTCGACATCGTCAACAGCGGCGCGATCTACTACATCGTCGGGCTGGCCGCGGCGATCGGCTTCCAGATGAAGCTGTTCAACATCGGGCTGGAGGGCCAGTTCCGGTTGGCCGCGGCGGTCGCGGCGATCGTCGGCGGTTCGCTCGCGCTGCCGGCGGGCCTGCACGCGCTGGTGGTCATCCTGGTCGGCATCGCCGTCGGGGCGGTCTGGGCCGGCATCCCGGCGCTGCTCAAGGCCTACCGCGGGGTCAGCGAGGTCATCTCGACGATCATGCTGAACTTCGTCGCCACCGGGCTCATCGCCTACCTCATTACACCCGGCACGTTCGGCGTGCTGCGCGGCAACAACATCTCCACCCAGCCGATCCCGGAGAGCGGGCAGGTCCCGGGGCTGTCCTTCGGGGCGTCGGGCGAGGTCTTCGGGCTGGTCCTGCTGGCGGCCCTGCTCGGTGTCGGCTACTGGTTCCTGCTCGGGCGCACACGGTTCGGGTTCGAGCTGCGGGCCTCCGGCGAGTCACCGACGGCGGCACGCGCGGGCGGGGTGGACGCCCGGCGGATGGTGATCGTCGCGCTGGTGCTCTCCGGCGCCGTCGCCGGGCTGGCCGGGCTGCCGGAGCTGCTCGGCCGCGATCACGCCTACACGCTCACCTCCCCGCAGGGGTACGGCTTCGTCGGGCTCGCGGTGGCGCTGCTGGGGCGCAACCACCCCGTCGGGGTCGCGGCGGGTGCGCTGGTGTGGGCGTTCCTGGACAAGTCGGCGCTGGCGCTGGACAACATCGGGGTGCCCCGGGAGATCGTGCTGATCATGCAGGGGTCGATCGTGCTGTCCGTCGTCGTCGCGTACGAGATCGTGCGCCGCTACGGGCTGGCCGCCGAGCAGCGCAGGGTGGCGGCGCTGCTGCGCGCCGAGAACGGGGCCCGTTCCGAGGTGCCCTCGTGACCACGGTGCGGGAGAGCCAGGTCCTGGCCCGGCGGCCGCGGCGGGACGGGGCCGGCTCGCGCTGGCGGCGCCTGCCCGGGTGGGCGCGCTCCGCCCTCGTCGTGGCCGTCGGCGTCGGGATCCTGGCGATCACCGCGACGCTGACCGGCCAGCTGCAGCTCACCTCGAGCGGCACCGCGCAGGCGGCCGTGCAGCTGCTGCTGCCGATCCTGTTCGCCGCGCTCGGCGGGCTGTGGTCCGAGCGCTCCGGGATCATCAACATCGGGCTCGAGGGCATGATGATCCTCGGCACCTGGGGCGCGGCCTGGGCCGGCTTCTACGGCGGCCCGTGGGCGGCGGTGGTCGGCGGGCTGGTGTTCGGCGCGCTGGGCGGGCTGCTGCACGCCGTCGCGACGGTGACGTTCAACGTCAACCACATCGTGTCCGGCGTCGCGATCACGCTGCTCGGCATGGGCGTCACGCAGTACCTGTCGACGTTGATCTTCCAGCCGCTGTCGCAGAACCCGCGTCAGTCGCCGCGCATCGAGGCGTTCGAGACGTTCTCGATCCAGCCGTTCGCGGATCTGCTGGCCTCCGTCGAGGCGCAGCAGCGGGTGCTGCTGTCGGACGTCGCCGGGCTGCTCGGGGGACTGCTCACCGGGCTGACCCCGCTGGTCGTGCTCGGTATCCTGCTGGTGCCGGTGAGCTACCTGGTGCTGTGGCACACCCGGTTCGGGCTGCGGTTGCGCTCGTGCGGGGAGAACCCGACGGCCGCGGAGAGCCTCGGCGTGCAGGTGTTCGGCTACAAGTACCTCGCCGTCACCGTCTCCGGCGGGCTGGCCGGGCTCGGCGGGGCGGCGCTGGCGCTCAACCCGGGCCAGCTCGGCTACCTGGAGGGGCAGACCGGCGGGCGCGGGTACATCGGCCTCGCGGCGATGATCTTCGGCAACTGGCGGCCGGGCGGGCTGCTGGCGGGGTCGGCGCTGTTCGGCTACGTCGACGGGCTGCAGCTGCGCGCCGGTGGCGAGGCCGTGCACGCGCTGCTCTACGGCGGCACGCTCGTCGCGGTGGCCGTCGCCGTGTGGTGGGTGGCGCGACGCCGGTGGCTGCCCGCGGCGGTGGCGGCAGGCTCCGGGCTGCTGGTCTACCTGGTCTACCTGTCGATCGACACCGTGCCGCGCGAGTTCGCCGTGTACGCCCCGCAGCTGGTGACGCTGCTGGTGCTGGTGGTGGCGTCGCAGCGGTTGCGCCCGCCCGCGGCGATCGGCGTGGAGTACCGGCGGGGCGACGGTGGCTGACCCGCCCGGTCCGGACTGGCCCGCGCTGCGGGAGGCCGCCGTCGCCGCCGCGGCCGCGGCGTACGCGCCCTACTCCGGGCTGCACGTCGGGGCCGCGGCGCTGTGCGACGACGGGCGGGTGGTCACCGGGTGCAACGTCGAGAACGCGTCCTACGGGCTCGGGCTGTGCGCGGAGTGCACGATGGCCGGGCAGCTGCGCCTCACCGGCGGCGGTCGCCTCGTCGCCGTCGCCTGCCGGTCGGCGGCGGGCGAGCTGCTGATGCCGTGCGGCCGGTGCCGGCAGGTGCTCCACGAGCTGGGCGGTCCGGAGTGCCTCGTCGACACCCCGCGCGGGGCGCTGCCGGTGCGCGACGTGCTGCCCGACGCCTTCGGGCCCGGAGATCTCCCGTGAACGCCGTCGACGTGATCGTGACCAAGCGGGACGGCGGCCGGCTCTCCGACGAGCAGATCGACTGGGTCGTCGCCGCCTACACCCGCGGTGAGGTCGCCGACGAGCAGATGGCGGCGCTGGCGATGGCGATCCTGCTGCGTGGCATGGACGACGCGGAGACCGCCCGCTGGACCCAGGCCATGATCGATTCGGGTGAGGTGCTGGCACTACCCGACGTCGGGCGGCCGCTGGTGGACAAGCACTCCACGGGCGGGGTCGGCGACAAGGTCACGCTGCCGCTGGCCCCGCTGGTCGCGGCCTGCGGGGCGGCGGTGCCGCAGCTGTCGGGCCGCGGGCTCGGCCACACGGGCGGGACGCTCGACAAGCTGGAGGCGATCCCGGGCTGGCGCGCCTCGCTCTCGCTCGACGAGATCACCGCGCAGCTCGCCGAGGTCGGTGCGGTGGTGTGCGCGACGACGCCGACGCTGGCGCCCGCCGACCGCAAGCTCTACGCGCTGCGCGACGTCACCGGCACCGTCGAGTCGGTGCCGCTCATCGCGAGCTCGATCATGAGCAAGAAGATCGCGGAGGGCACCGGCGGGCTGGTGCTCGACGTCAAGGTCGGTTCGGGTGCGTTCATGAAGTCCCTGGACCGGGCGCGCGAGCTGGCCGCGGCGATGGTGCGCCTCGGGGCCACGCACGGGCTCGCGACCAGGGCGCTGCTCACCGACATGTCGGTGCCGCTCGGGCGGGCGGTCGGCAACGCGCTGGAGGTCGCGGAGTCCGTCGAGGTCCTGCGCGGTGGCGGACCGGCCGACGTCGTCGAGCTGACCGTCGTGCTGGCCCGGGAGATGCTGGCCCTCGCCGGCCTGCCCGAGGTCGACCCCGCTGCCGTGCTGGCGTCCGGGGCCGCGTACCCGGTGTGGGAGCGGATGATCGCCGCGCAGGGCGGTGACCCCGCGGCGCCGCTGCCGGTGGCGCGCCACGTCGAGGAGGTCGTCGCCGACCGGTCCGGAGTGCTGGCCCGCTGCGACGCGCTGGCCGTCGGCGTGGCGGCGTGGCGGCTCGGGGCGGGCCGCGCGCGCAAGGAGGACCCGGTGCAGGCGGCGGCGGGCGTGCGGCTGCTGGTCGGGCCCGGCGAGCCGGTGCGGGCCGGGCAGCCGCTGCTGGAGCTGCACACCGACACCCCCGACGCGATCGCCGGGGCGCGGGCGGCGCTGGCGGGTGGGTTGGCGATCAGCGCTGAGGCGACGCATCGACAGCCACTGCTGCTCGAGGCAGTCCGGAACTGAGCAGGCCACCTCACCGGGTCCATCGCGACGCGATCAGGCGTCCGGGTCGTCGGTTCCCCTGTCGCCGCAACCCGATCCATCGGCGGCCGACGGTGCGCCGAGCTTGCTGCGTGCCGGACGCCGCACCGCGCTGCGCGGCGCGACCGGCGGCGGCGCGCCCACCGGGCCGCGCCCGAGCATGAGCTCCGCGAACGTCGCCATCGCCTCGTCGAGCTGGCCTGCGCTGCGCCGCTCGGACGCCTCGTTCGCCCGCTCGACCAGCGCCGACACCGCGGTGGCGTCGGGGCGTTCGACCACCGCGGCGTCGAGGCGCGCGAGCCGCTCGTCCAGCGAGCCGCCGAGCTCGCCGAGCCGGCCACCCAGGCCGTCCTCCACCGCGTCGAGCCGCTGGGCCACCGCGTCCAACCGCGCGGCCAGGGTCTCCAGGCGACCGGCGAGCCCGTCGATCGCGGCGGTCGGGTCGACCGCGGGCCGCGCAGCGATGTCGTCGAGCCGGGACCGCAGGTCGCCCACCGCCTCGGCGAGCAGCCCGCGCACCTGATCATCCCGCTCGTCGAGCGCGCGCACCACGCCGTCGAGCCGCTCCCGCAGCGGAGCACCGACGGCACCCGGCAACGCGTCGAGCCGCAGCTCGTGGCGGTCGAGCCGGTTGTCGAGGTCGTCGAGGCGCTTCTGCAGGCCGGCGAGCCGGTCGTCGAGGCCCGCCATCCGGCCGCCGACCCCCTCGAGGCGCCCCGCCATGCCGTCGAGACGCCCGTCGAGCTGGACGAACGGCATCGCGAGCTTGTCGGGAAGCGCCTCCACCGCGCGGGCCACCGTGGCGAGCACGACGTCCTGCGCGTCGAGCTTCGCGACCGCCTCGTCGAGCCGCTCGGCGAGCACGCCGACCTCGGTGCGATCCGGCAGCTCCGTGACACGCTTGCGGATCGTGCCGAGGGCGTCCACGGCGGCCAGGCGGGCGTGGATCTCGTCGAGCGAGTCGAAGATCTGCTGCTGCTCGCTGTCCCGGATCTCGGCGGCTCGCATCAGCATGCCGCGCATCCGGTCGAAGGAGATGCTCGTGTCTGTGCTCATGGCGCGGGGAGCCTTCCCTGGGGCCGGGTGGGTGAGCACGGCTGAGGGTAGCGGCCGCCCTCGTCCCCCTGACGGGGCGTCGTAGGGCGGCCCGCGGCAGGTGTTCTAGCGTGGCGGTATGGCCGCGCCGCTCAACGCCGAGACCGTCCGCGACGCGCCGAAGGTGCTGCTGCACGACCACCTCGACGGCGGGCTGCGGCCGGCCACCGTCATCGAGCTGGCCGACGCGATCGGCTACCGCGCGCTCCCGTCGACCGAACCCGGCGAGCTCGCGGGCTGGTTCCTCGGAGCGGCCCACTCCGGCTCGCTCGTGCGCTACCTGGAGACGTTCGGGCACACGGTCGCCGTGATGCAGACCCCCGAGGCGCTCGCCCGGGTCGCCGCCGAGTGCGCCGAGGACCTCGCCGCCGACGGCGTCGTCTACGCGGAGGTGCGGTTCGCCCCCGAACTGCACACCGAAGGGAAGCTCGGCATGCGGGAGGTCGTCGACGCGGTGCTCGACGGCTTCCGGGCCGGCTGCGCCCGCGCCGGCGAGCACGGGCGCCGCATCCGGATCGGCTGCCTGCTCACGGCGATGCGCCACGCCGCGCGCTCGCGCGAGATCGCCGAGCTCGCCGTCCGGTACCGCGACGAGGGCGTCGTGGGGTTCGACATCGCCGGCGCCGAGAAGGGCTTCCCGCCCACCCGGCACCTCGACGCGTTCGAGTACGTCCGCCAGCAGAACGCGCACGTCACGATCCACGCCGGGGAGGCGTTCGGGCTGCCGTCGATCTGGGAGGCGATCCAGTGGTGCGGCGCCGACCGGCTCGGGCACGGGGTGCGGATCGTCGACGACATCACGGTCGGCAACGACGGCGCGCCGAAGCTCGGACGGCTCGCCGCGTACGTGCGGGACTCGCGGATCCCGCTCGAGATGTGCCCGACCTCGAACGTGCACACCGGCGCCGCGGAGTCGCTGGCCGAGCACCCGATCGGGCTGCTGACCCGGCTGCGGTTCCGGGTCACGGTCAACACCGACAACCGGTTGATGTCCGCCTGCTCGATGACGAGCGAGCTGACGGCGCTCGCCGAGACGTTCGGCTACGGCTGGCCGGAACTGCAGTGGTTCACGGTCAACGCGATGAAGTCCGCATTCATCGGCTTCGACGAGCGGCTCGCGCTGATCGATGGGGTGATCAAGCCGGGCTACGCGGCCCTCATGGCGTGAGCCGGGACGGCGGCCCGCCGTCCCGGCTCGGCGGACCCGCCGGGGTCACCGGACGTCGAGGCGGGCCTGCAGGTCCGCGACGAGCTCGCGCCAGCGGGCGGCCTCCGCGTCGAACGGCGGGCTCGGGGCGAGCCGGGTCGGGTCGGGCCGCACGACGAACGACACCAGCCAGCCGAGGGGCTCGCGGTCGGCGAGGGCCTCGCGGGGGTCGTCGTCGCCCGCCCACTCGCCGACATCGAGCAGCAGCTCCGTGGCCAGGTCGAGCTGGGAGGCGTCGACCGCCAGCGTGCCGTCGGCGATGTCGGTGTCGATGCCGGCCAGCACGTAGGAGTTCAACTCGTCGACCTCGACCTGCAGCTCGCCGGACTCGGCCTCCGCCACCACCTCGGCCCACGTGGACGCGGCGAGCAGGTCGTGCTCCTCGGCCTCGTCGTCCTCCGCGGCGCCCTCCGCGGCGATCCAACGGGCCAGCGCCGACTCCTCGGTGAAGGCGATGATCCGGCCCTCGGAGCCCAGGAAGACGGGCTTGTCATCGAGGTAGCAGCGCAGCGTGACGTACTCGCCGTCCGCGGTGGTGATCCGGATGGGGTCGATGCCGACCTCCTCCCAGAACGTCGGCTCGGCGTCCTCCTCCTCGTCGTCGCCGTCCACGTGCCCGGTGGTGGCCTCGTCGGCGTCGTCGCGCTCGGCGAGCACCGCGGCCTCCTTCTCGGCCTCGGCGAGCGCGCCGGCGTCGACCTCGGGGGTCGAGACGAGCTGGTCGAGCGCGTCGATGACGTCGTCCCAGCGCTCGGCGATCGTCTCCACCATCTGCGTCCACAGCCGGTTGCCCTCGCGCCCGACGAACGGCAGCGTCCCCTGGTGCAGCAGCGCGAAGCCGGGGGCGGAGTCGAGCACCTCGGTGACGACGTCGAGCTCGCACACCTCGGCGAGCGAGCGCACCATGTCCGTGATCTCGGCGAGCTCGCCGATCGTCCAGGTGTCGGCGTCCTCGGCGGCGAGTTCGGGCACGCCGACGATGTCGTAGGAGCGGGTGTCCTCCGGGGTCAGCTCCGCGACGGTCAGGTCGGACACCACGGACCAGGCGGGGTGGTCGACGAGGTCGTGCTCGCGCGCGGTGCGGACGAACGCCGCGAGCTGGGCCACCTCGGGGAAGCCGAACAGCGCGTCGTCGTCACCGAGGAAGGCCTCCCACTCCTCGCCGTCCTCGCGCCACCGGGGCGCCCACAGCGTGACGAGGTCGCCCCCGGTGAGCGAGAGCTTGATCGGGACGATGTCGCTGGCCACGGCGACACACTAGGACGTGCCCGGTTCAGCGCCCGACCGGGTGCCAGACCGTGCTGACCTCCGACCAGGCCCGCAACCGACGCAGGTCGGGGGTGCGGGCGTGGTCGGGTTCGGCGGCCGGGCGGGGCAGCACCCGTTTCACGGTGTCGGCCGCGGCGCGCTCGCACTCCACGGCGAGCTCCGCGGGCGCGCCGGCGAGGTCGAGCCCGTCGACCTCCGCGTGCGTGGCCAGCCACGGCGCGAGCTCCGCGGTGCGCCCGGTGAGCAGGTTCGCGACCCCGGCCGGGACGTCGGACGTGGCCAGCGCCTCGGCGAGCGTCACCGCGGGCAGCGGCCGGTCCTGCGCGGCGACGACCACGGCGGTGCAGCCGGTGGCGAGCACCGGCGCGAGCACGTCGACGAGCCCGAGCAGCGACGAGCCCTGGGGCGCCAGCACGCCGACGACGCCCACCGGCACCGGCGTCGACCAGTTCACGTACGGTCCGGCCACCGGGTTCACCGAGCCGAGCACCGTGGTGATCTTGTCGGTCCAACCCGCGTACCAGATCCACCGGTCCACGGCCGCGTCCACGGCGGCGCCGGCCTCGTCCCGGGTCGTCCCCTCGGCCGCCACCACGTCCGCGACGCACTGCTCGCGCCGCGCCTGCAGCATCTCCGCCACCCGGTGGAGGACCTGGCCCCGGTTGTAGGCGGTGGCGCCGGACCAGCCGGCGAAGGCCCCGCGGGCGGCGGCGACGGCGTCGCGCAGGTCCTTGCGCGAGGCCAGCGCGGCGTGCGCGAGCAGCCTGCCCGTGGTGTCGCGCACCGGGTAGCTGCGGCCGGACTCCGAGCGCGGGAACGCGCCACCGAGGTAGAGCTTGTAGGTCTTCGCGACCGGCAGGCGGCCGTCCGTGGCAGGGGACAGGGTCACCCGCCGGAGCCTACGCGCGCCCCGCCACCGTCCCGGGGTCCGCGCGCCCCGGCAGGATGACGGGATGGCGACCTTCACCCGGGACGACACGACGATCCACTACGAGGAGTACGGCGCCGGGTTCCCGGTGCTGCTGATCGCACCCGGCGGCATGCGCTCGGCGATCGGCGCCTGGGCCAACGCGCCCTGGCACCCGGTGGAGCAGCTCGCGCCGCGGTACCGCGTGATCGCGATGGACCAGCGCAACGCCGGCGCCTCGGTCGGACCGATCACGGCGTCGGACGGCTGGGGCACCTACACCGCCGACCAGCTCGCCCTGCTCGACCACCTCGGGGTGCGGCGGTGCCACGTGCTCGGGATGTGCATCGGCGGCTCCTACATCGTCAACCTGCTGCGGACCGCCCCGGAGCGGTTCGTCGCCGCGGTGGTGCTGCAGCCGATCGGCCTCGACGGCAACCGCGGCGCGTTCCACGAGATGTTCGACGCGTGGGCGGCTGACCTCGCCGACGCCCGCCCGGAGATCGACCCGGCGACCTGGGTCGGCTTCCGGGACGGCATGTACGGCGGCGACGAGCCGCTGTTCAGCGTGCCGACCGCGCAGCTCGCCGAGATCGCGACGCCGCTCCTGGTGCTGATGGGCGACGACCGGTTCCATCCGCAGAGCGCGTCGCGGCTGCTGGCCGGCACCGCGCCGAACGCCAGGCTCGTGCAGCGGTGGAAGGATCCCGCCGACCGACCCGCGGCGCGCGCCGCCGTCGAGGAGTTCCTGGCGGCGCACACGCCGACGTGATCACGCCAGGTACGCGGCCAGGCCGACGCGCCCGCCCTCCCTGCCGAAGCCGGACTCGCCGAAGCCCCCGAACGGTGACGCCGGGTCGAAGCGGTTGAAGGTGTTCGCCCAGACCACGCCCGCCCGCATCCGCTGGGCCGTCCACAGCGCCTTCGAGCCCTTGTCGGTCCATACCCCCGCCGAGAGCCCGTAGGGGGTGTCGGTGGCCTTCGCGACGGCCTCGGCCGGCGTCCGGAAGGTCAACACGGACAGCACCGGGCCGAAGATCTCCTCGCGTGCCACCCGCATCGTCTGCTCGACCCCGGAGAAGACGGTCGGGGGGAAGAACAGGCCGCGCGCGGGCAGCGGGCACGGGCTCGTCCAGCGCTGCGCGCCCTCGGCGTCCCCGACCGCGGCGAGGTCGACGATCCGGTCCAGCTGGGCGCGCGAGTTGATCGCGCCGACGTCGGTGTTCTTGTCCAGCGGGTCGCCGACCCGCAGCGTGGCGATCCGGGCCAGCAGCAGTTCGGCGAACTCCTCGGCCACGGACTCCTGCACCAGCAGCCGCGACCCCGCGCAGCACACGTGGCCCTGGTTGAAGAAGATCCCGTCGACGACACCCTCGACGGCCTGGTCGAGCGGGGCGTCGTCGTAGACGATGTTGGCCGCCTTGCCGCCCAGCTCCAGCGTCAACCGCCGCCCGGTGCCGGCCAGCAGCCGCTGGATCCCCTTCCCGACCGACGTCGACCCGGTGAACGCCACCTTGTCCAGCCCGTCGTGGGCCACCAGCGCCGCCCCGACGTCGCCGGCGCCGGGCAGCACGTTCAGCACCCCGGGCGGCAGCCCGGCCTCGGCGGCGATCTCGGCGAGCACCAGCGCGGACAGGGGCGTGGTCTCGGCGGGCTTGAGGACGATCGTGTTGCCGCACGCCAGCGCGGGAGCGATCTTCCAGACGGCCATGAGCAGCGGGAAGTTCCACGGGATCACCGCGCCGACCACGCCGAGCGGGCGCGGGTCCGGGCCGACGCCGGCGTAGGCCAGCTTGTCGGCCCAGCCGGCGTGGTGGAACAGGTGCGCCGACGCCGTGGGCACGTCGACGTCGCGCGACTCGCGGATCGGCTTGCCGTTGTCCAGCGTCTCCAGCACGGCGAGCTCGCGGGCCCGCTCGGCGACGATCCGGGCGATCCGGAACAGGTGCTTCGCCCGTTCCGCGCCGGTCATCGCGCCCCACACGGTCTCCTGGGCGCGGCGCGCGGCGGCGACGGCGCGGTCGACGTCGGCGGGGCTCGCGGTGCCCACCTCGGCGAGCACCTCCTCCGTCGCCGGGTTGACGGTCTTCAGCGGCTCGCCGGCACCGTCGACGAACTCCCCGTCGACGAACGGGCGGTAGACGGGGCGCAGGTTCGCCAGGGCCGCGGACTCCGGTGCGGGCGCGTAGGTCCAGGCGTCGCTCACACCACGCCGCCGATGCGGTTCGTCGCGGGGTAGCGGCCCTCCCGCTGCGCGCGCCGCTGCCGGAGCAGGTCGCCGAGCAGCGAGGACGCGCCGAACCGGAAGAGCTCCGGGGTGAGCCACTGCGGCCCGGCCACCTCGTTGACCGCGACGAGATGGCGGATCGCGTCCTTCGCCGCCCGGATCCCGCCGGCGGCCTTGACGCCGCGGCGCTCGCCGGTGAGCCGGTGCCAGTCGCGCACGGCCTGCAGCATGACCTGGACCACCGGCAGCGTCGCGGCGGGGGAGACCTTGCCGGTGGACGTCTTGATCACGTCCGCGCCGGCGAGCAGGGCCAGCCACGAGGCGCGGCGGACGTCGTCGTAGCCGGCGAGCTCGCCGGTTTCGAGGATGACCTTCAGGTGGGCCGGCCCGCAGGCCTGCTTGACGGCGACGATCTCGTCGAACACCTGCCCGTACCGGCCGGACAGCCACGCCCCGCGGTCGATCACCATGTCGATCTCGCCGGCCCCCGCCTCGACGGCGAGCGCGGTGTCGGCGAGCTTGACCGCCCGTGACGAGCGCCCCGACGGAAACGCCGTGGCCACCGACGCGACGCCGATCCCGGTCCCGCGCAACCGCTCGGCGGCGATCCCGGCGAGGTCGGGGTAGACGCAGACGGCGGCGACCGGGCCGGCGTCGGGGTAGCCGGAGTCGGGGCGGATCGCCTGCGCGCACAGCGACCGCACCCGTCCCGGCGTGTCGGCGCCCTCCAGGGTGGTGAGGTCGATCATCGAGATCGCCAGGTCGATCGCGCGGAGCTTGGACTCCTTCTTGATGCTGCGGGTGGCCAGCGTCGCGGCCCGCCGCTCCAGACCGACCTGGTCGACGCCCGGCAGCCCGCGCAGGAATCGGCGCAGTGCCGCCTCGTCGCGCACGGCGTCGGCCAGTGCGGGCACGGGTGGGGACGTCGACCGGGGGGCGGGAACGGTCGTGGTCACGAGGCCGAGTCTAGGCACCGGCGGTCGGCGGCGGCCCGGACAGCAGGCCGCCCGCCGCGCGGGAGGTGCGGCGGGCGGGTCGACGGGGGGTGCCGTCAGGTCGAGCGGTGCAGCCGGACGACCCCGACCGTGACGTCCTCGAGGCCACCGTGGTCGAAGTCCTGACGCAGCTGGTCGGCCTTGACGGTCGCGGTCAGCCCGTCGAAGGGACCGTGCGCGTCGACCTCGCCGGTCTGGGGGTCGACGGCCAGCACGACGTATCCGTCGCACTGGGTGAGCTTCTCCGCCGCTGCGACCAGCGTCGCCTCGTCGGATGTCGTGTTCTCCGGCACCGGATCACCTCCTAGTCACTAGTACAGCGCCGCGGGTGCCCGCGGCGTGACAACGTTTGCGCTCTACCACCCGTTCGGGCCAGGGTGAATCTGGATGTCGATGACGGCTCGTGGCACACCGGCCACACTGGGCGCATGAGGCGGCCTGGTCGGTGGGTCAGCGTCGCGCTCCCGACACTCTTGGTGATCTCAACGGTCAGTGGCCGGCTCGCGTTCGCGGTCGGCTCGCCGGGCCCCTCGCGGGTGGGGTTGCTGCGGCCCCGTTCCCGCTCCCGTGACCGTCGACAACGACGTTGTTGCTGTTTTCGGGCCCCCGAAACCGCAACAAGGTCGTTCTCGACGGGCGGCGGGTCATGGTGCCCCCGCCGCTTCGGGGGTGTGAGGATCACGGCCATGCAGGTCCTGCGCACCCCCGACGACCGGTTCACCGACCTCCCCGGCTTCCCGTTCCCGCCCCGCCATGCGGACGTGCCCGACCAGGACGGCGGCACGCTGCGGATGGCGTGGGTCGAGGACGGCCCGGCCGGCGGGGAGCCCGTGCTGCTGCTGCACGGCGAGCCGAGCTGGTCCTTCCTGTACCGGACGATGATCCCCGCGCTGGCCGGCAATGGGCTGCGGGTGATCGCACCGGACCTGGTCGGCTTCGGCCGCTCCGACAAGCCGGTCGACCCGGCCGACCACAGCTACGCCCGCCACGTCGAGTGGCTCCGGGCCCTGGCCTTCGACGTGCTCGACCTGCGCGGGGTCACCCTCGTCGGGCAGGACTGGGGCGGGCTGCTCGGGCTGCGCCTGGTGGCCGAGCAGCAGGACCGGTTCGCGCGGGTGGTCGCCGCGAACACCGGCCTGCCGACGGGCGACCACGACATGCCCGAGGTCTGGTGGGAGTTCCGGCGGGCGGTGGAGAAGGCACCGGCGCTCGACGTCGGGCGGCTCGTGCAGTCCGGCTGCCGCACCCGCCTGGCGCCCGAGGTGCGCGCCGCCTACGACGCCCCGTTCCCCGCCGAGGAGTACAAGGCCGGTCCGCGGGCGATGCCGACGCTCGTCCCGACGCGCCCCGACGATCCCGCCACCCAGGCCAACCGTGCGGCCTGGGCGACGCTGACCCGCAGCGATATCCCGTTCCTCTGCGCGTTCAGTGACGGCGACCCGATCACCGCCGCGATGAACCCGATCCTGCAGCGGGTCATGCCGGGGGCCGCCGGCCGGGCACATCCGACGATCGAGGGCGCCGGGCACTTCCTGCAGGAGGACGCCGGTCCGGCGCTGGCCGCGGAGGTCGTCGCGTTCGTGGAGGCGACGCGGTGACGGAACCGGCGACGCGCAGCGCGCCGTCGCGGCGTTCGCCGCGGGCCGCCGGCTGGGGCTGCAGCCGGCTGGGCGAGTTCCGCGACCTCGTCCCGCGCTCCCGGCCCTTCTACTGGCTGCGTCCGGGACCGCTGCTCGCCTCGCGCAACGACAAGCTGGCGACCTGGCTGGGCGACCCGACCGACGAGCAGCGCCGCGAGTGGCTGCGCCGGCTCGACCGCTGGGCGCGCGACGCCGGCCTCGCCCCGCCGCCGGCCGATCGCACCGTGCGCCGCTTCGCCGGCCGCGACCGCATCTCGCTCGCGCTGCTCGGCGACCCCGGCGAGGGCGACGCCTCGCAGTTCGTCGTCGTGCCGGTGCTGCAGCGGGTGGCCGGCGACGCCGACCTCGCCGTGGTGTGCAGCGACGTGATCTACCCGGCCGGGGGGATCCGCGAGTACGCCGACCGGTTCTACCGCGCGTACGCCGACTTCCCGGGGCCGATCTACGCGCTGCCCGGCAACCACGACAGGTACGACGGGCTCACCGGCTTCATGACGGCGTTCTGCGACGCCCCGCCGGACGCCGGCGCGCCCGACGTCCGCGGGCCCGGCCCGGCCTGGAAGCGGGCGGTGCGCCGGCTGCTGTGGCGGCGCGCGCCCCGGGCGAGCGCCGCCGAGGTGGCGGACATGCGCTGGTACCGCGACGACGACGCGCAGGTCGCGACGCAGCCCGGGCCGTACTGCGCGATCGACGCGGGGCCGGTACGGCTGGTGCTGATCGACACCGGCATCACCGGGCGGATCGACCGCGACCAGGCCGGCTGGCTGCGCGCGGTCTCGGCGGGTGACCGGCCGAAGATCCTGCTCACCGGCCGGCCGATCTACAGCTACGGCCGGCTGCAGGAGAGCCCGATCGAGGGCGGCGGGGACGTGAACGAGATCGTCACCGATCCCCGCCACGGTTACGTCGCGGTGATCGGCGGGAACGACCACAACTACCAGCGCTACCCGGTGCTGCTGCGCGACGGGCGGGTGCTGCAGTACGTCGTCGCCGGGGGATCGGGGGCGTACGTCTCGGCGACGCACCAGATCCCCAACGTCGACCGGCTGCTGCCCGCGACGAGCGAGGAGGGCTTCCGCTGCTACCCGCTGCGCGGCGACTCCCTCGCCCACTTCTCGCGGCAGTACGACAAGATCCTCGGGTTCGGCCGCGGTCGGCTCGCGATCTCCCCGGAGGACGCGACGACGATCATGGCCGAGCGGGTCGGCATCTCGCCCCCGCGCACGGGTACCCCGCCGGACGAGGTGTCGCGCCGCGCCCGGGAGGCGGCGCGCCGCGTGCTGCCGCTGCCGGCGCGCGGGTCGGCGCCCGCGCACAACTGGCAGTCGCTGTTCTTCGACTCCGACACCCCGCCGATGTTCAAGAGCTTCCTGCGTCTCGACGCGACGGCCGACGAGATCGAGCTGTCCTGCTGGTCGGCGACGGGCTGCCGGGAGCACGAGCGGGACCCGGCGCTGGAGGACCGGGCGCGCGCCCGCCGCGGCGACGACGGCCGGTGGCGGTGGACGTCGCAGACCCCGGGCCGCTCCGTGCCCTGATCCGGGCTCGATCGTGCCCGGATCGGTCCGTGGCCGGTCGTACGATGCGGGCGAGCGCGTGAGGAGGCGGCGATGACCGAGGATCTGCTCGCGGTACCGGGAGACGGTTGGACGGTCGATGATCTCGACGAGCTCCCCGAGAGCCACCACAGGTACGAGCTCACGGACGGAGCGCTGACCGTGTCCCCCTCCCCGTCGAGCCTGCACCAGGCGGTCGCGATGCGGCTGGGCACGGCGCTGGAGGCCGTCGCGCCGGAGCCCTACGTGGTGACGCAGGCCGTCGAGATCCGGTTCGGCCGTCGGCTCACCCGGATCCCGGACGTGCTCGTGCTGCGCAGCGACCAGCCGGCCCGGCACTGGTTCGCTCCCGCCGAGGTGATCGTCGCGGTGGAGATCGAATCACCGGGCAGCCACGTCGAGGACCGGACGACGAAGCCGGCTCTCTACGCCCTGTTCGGCATCGCGCACTACTGGCGCGTCGAGCTGGACCCGCCGCGGGTGACCAGGTACGAGATCGGCGCCGGCGATCGCTACCGGATCAGCGCGGAGGGCGAGCGCCTCGCGGCCACCGAGCCGTTCCCCGTCGACGTCGCGGTCGCCGACCTGTTGCCCCGCTGGGCCCGGGAGGCGTAGCCGGCGGGCTCAGGGGCCGGCGCTACGGCACCGGCTGGTCGTCGTCGCGCGGCCCGAACACCGGCAGCGCGTCGGCGAAGGGCTCGGGATCGCCCGTCCAGTCCCAGGCGCGGATCTGGGCGCGGCTGCGGCGGCTGATCAGGCCGCGGTACAGCTCGTAGGGCTCGACGGTCAGGGTCGCCGCGGGATCACCGTCGCCGCCGCGCCACTCCCGCTCCCCCGCGCGGACGAGCAGCGCCCCGTGCCGGGACGCCCGCTGCACCACCGGCTTCGCGACGGTGGGCAGCGCGGCGTCCACGACCTCGGCGGGCAGCGGGCCCAGGCCGAACGCCTCACGCAGGTCGCCCTCGTGGGTGAGCACGTCGTGCACGATCGGGAGCGGGAGCCGGCGCTGTGCCAGCGCCTCCACGACGCCCGGCGCGACCTCCGACCATTCCGCGAGCAGCTGGTCGAGGGTGCGGCCCTCCCGGGTCGCCACCTGCGGCGCGGTCCAGCCCGGCCCCGGCATGCCCTCGGTGCGCCCGTGTACGGCGTCGGAGGCGGCCCCCGCCAGGTGCGCGACGACCTGTCGCCCTGTCCAGTCCGGGGTGCCGGGCACGGTGGCGGCGAGCTGCGTTTCGGACAGGCCGCGGGCCAGGTGCGCGATGCGGTGGCGGGCGTCGTCGTAGATCCGCCCGAAGGGTCGCTCGCGGGCCCGAGCGTCGAAACCGGACACCCCCGGCAGGCTAGCGTGTGGCTCCATGGACGTGCTCGTCGTCGACCACCCGCTGGCCAGGGCGCGCCTGTCCACGATGCGTGACGCGCGCACCGACAACGCGTCCTTCCGCGCCGCCCTGCGCGACCTGACCCTGATGCTGATCTACGAGGCCACCCGGGACGCGCCGCTGGCGACGGCGCCGCTGCACACCCCGGTCGCCCGCACGACCGGCTACCGCCTCGCCGACCCGCCGCTGCTGGTGCCCGTGCTGCGGGCCGGGCTGGGGATGGTCGACGCGGCACAGTCGCTCGTGCCCGAGGCGCAGATCGGCTTCGTCGGCCTCGCCCGCGACGAGCGGACGCACCGGCCGACGCCCTACCTGGAGTCGCTGCCCGAATCCCTCGCCGGGCGGCCGGTGGTCGTGCTCGACCCGATGCTCGCCACCGGGGGCTCGATGGCGTACACGATCCGGTTGCTGGGGGAGCGCGGGGCCGTCGACATCACCGCGATCTGCGCGCTCGCCGCGCCCGAGGGCATCGCGCACCTGCGGGAGAGCGGGCTGCCGGTGCGGGTGGTCACGGCCAGCGTGGACGAGCGGCTCAACGACTCGGCATTCATCGTCCCCGGGCTCGGCGACGCGGGCGACCGCCAGTTCGGCGCGGTGCCGTAGCCAGGCCTCAGCGAGCGGGCACCGCCCCCTCCGTCGGCAGGCCCGCCTCCACCCAGTCCTGGATGCCGTCGCGGTACTTGCGGACGTTCGTGTAGCCGAGCTGCTCGAGCCGGCTCGCCACGGCCTGGCTGTTGCCGCAGCTCGCGTTGGAGCAGTAGGTGACGATCGCGGCGGTCCGGTCGGGCAGCAGCGCGGCGGCGCGCGTGGCCACGTCGTCCTCGACGAGGTTGAGCGCGCCGGGCAGGTGGACCTGCGCGTAGTACCCCTCGGGCAGCGTGTCGACGACGGTGACGTCGCCTGCGGCGATCGCCTCGCGGAGCTCGTCGCGTGAGATGAGTGCGGTCATGGCTGGCCTCCTGGACTGTTTCGGACTACGGTCCGCTTGTGCCCTCCGAAGGTATCGGACCGCAGTCCGTTTCGTCAACGCCGCTGAGGGTCGGGCCACCTGCGGCCCCCCGCGAGCGCGCCGACGCCGCCCGCAACCGGCGCCGCATCCTCGACGCCGCCGCCCGGCTGTTCGGCGAGCTCGGCGTCGACGGGGTGAGCCTCGACGCGGTCGCCGCAGCCGCCGGGGTGGGGAAGGGCACGGTGTTCCGCCGGTTCGGCGACAGGTCGGGGCTGGCCGCGGCCCTGCTCGACGAGCGGGAACGGGCCCTGCAGGAGGCGATCCTGTCCGGCCCGCCGCCGCTCGGGCCGGGGGCGCCGCCGGCGGCACGGGCCGCCGCCTTCACGCGGGCCTACCTGGACTACGTGCTGGACGCGCCCGAGCTCGTGCGGATGTCCGAGACGGCCAGCACCGGCGCCCGGTTCCGGCTCGGCGCGTTCGGGTTCTGGCACGCCCACCTGCGGATCCTGCTCACCGACGCCGGCCACCCGCGCCCGCGTGCCGACGTGCTCGCGCACGCGCTGCTCGCCCCGCTCGCGGCCGAGCACCTGCTGGCGGTGCTCGCGTCCGGGGTGCCGCGCGCGGAGGTCGTCGACGCGCTCGGGTGCCACGCCGCAGACGTGGTCGGGGGCTGAGGGCTACTCCGCGATCGTCGCCGCCACCGTCGCGCCGAGCTCCCAGCAGGCCGCCAGCGCGGCCCGGTCCGGCGCCCCGGTGACCTCGACGGTCGCCGCGGCCCGCGTCCAGCCCAACCCGTCGGTGATCGCGGAGACGGCCCGGACCGCGCCCTCGAGCCCCAGGTTGCCGTGGACATAGGCGCCGTAGGGCAGGCCGCGGGTGTCGTCGGCGCAGACGTAGTAGACGGTGTCGAAGAAGTGCTTGAGCGCGCCGGACATGTACCCGATGTTCGCCGGGGTGCCGAGCACGATCCCGTCGGCGGCGAGCAGGTCCGACGCGGTGGCCGCCAGTGCCGCGCGCCGCACGACCTCGACCCCGACGATCTCCGGGTCGCTCGCGCCGCGGACGACGGCGTCGAGCAGCTCCGCCGTCGCGGGTGACGGCGTGTGGTGGACGATCAGCAGCCGCGTCATGGCGGTGTGCGGGGAAGCTCGTCCTGGCCGCCTTCTCCGCCCACGACCGTGGAGTGCACCTCGGCCCGCAGCGCTTCCAGGCGGCGCTGGGCGCGGGCCCGCGCGCGGCGGACGTCCGGATCGGGCGGCTCGACGACCTGCAGGTACGCCTTCAGCTTCGGCTCCGTCCCCGACGGCCGGACGACGACGCGCTCGCCGCCCCTGGATCCCTCGGCGGCGCGGCGCAGCACGAGCACGTCCGGGGCCGGCCGGGACGCGTCCCAGCCCGGGGGCGGTGCGGCGACCAGCCGGGCGACGACGGCGTCGCGCGACCCGGGCTCCATCCGCACCGACACCCCCTCGGTCAGGTGCACGCCGTGCGCGGCGGCGAGCTCGTCGAGCCGGTCGAGCAGGTTCGCCCCACCCGCGCGCAGGCCGGCGGCGAGGTCGCACGCGAGCACCGTCGCGGCGACGCCGTCCTTGTCGCGAACGGCGTCCGGGTCGACGCAGTACCCCAGCGCCTCCTCGTAGCCGTAAACCAGCCCGGGCCCGCTACGGACGATCCACTTGAATCCCGTCAGCGTCTCGGCGAACCGGGCGCCGTACCCCGCCGCGATCGACGCGAGCATCGACGACGAGACGACGGTGGTGGCCACCAGGGGGTCGGTGAACCCGCCGGCGCGCAGCAGGTGGTCGCCGAGCAGCGCGCCCGTCTCGTCGCCGGTGAGCATCCGCCAGGACCCGCCGGGCAGCGGCACCCCGACCGCGCACCGGTCCGCGTCCGGGTCGAGGGCGACGGCGAGATCCGCACCGACCTCGGCGGCCAGCGCGAGCAGCGCGTCGGTGACGCCGGGTTCCTCCGGGTTGGGGAACGCTACGGTCGGGAAGTCCGGGTCCGGCGCCGCCTGCGACCCGACGACGTGCACGTCGGTGAACCCGGCGCGGTGCAGGGCGTGTACGCAGGTCGCGCCGCCGACGCCGTGCAGCGGGGTCAGCGCCACCCGCAGCGCCCGCGCCCGCCCGCGTGGCAGCCGCGCGACCCGCTCGAGGTAGGCCTCGGTGACGTCGACCTCCGTCGCGCCCGCGCCGGTCGGCACCGAGACCGCCGCAGCGGCGGCGGTGATCGCCGCCTCGATCTCCGCGTCGGCCGGCGGGGCGAGCTGGGCGCCGTCGTCGAGGTAGACCTTGTAGCCGTTGTCGGTCGGCGGGTTGTGCGACGCGGTGACCTGCACGCCCGCGGCCGCCCCGAGCTCGCGCACCGCGAACGCCAGCACCGGCGTCGGCAGCGGACCGGGCAGCGTCCGCACCGCCAGCCCGGCCCCGGCGAGCACCTCCGCGGCGGCCGCGGCGAACGCGGCCGAACCGTGGCGCGCGTCGCGCCCGACGACGACGGTGCCCCCGCCGCGCCCGGTCAGCCAGGCCGCGAGCCCCGCCGTCGCCCGCCGGACGACCGCGACGTTCATCCCGTTCGGCCCGGCGCGCAGGGGCCCGCGCAACCCGGCCGTGCCGAACCGCAGGGGTGCGGCCATCCGCTCGGCGAGGTCGGCGGTGGCCCCGTCGTCGCCGGTCATCGCGGCGGCGAGCACCCGCTGCAACTCGAGCCGGGTGCCGGGGTCGGGATCGTCGGCGATCCAGCGCAGCGCGGCGTCCCGGAGCGCGGGTCCCAGCGTCATGCCCGGGTGACGAGCGCGCGCAGCAGCCCGCCCATCCGGCCGGCCGAGGCACGGCCCGCGTCCAGCACCTCCAGGTGGTCCAGCGGTGTGCCGGTCATCCCGGCCGCGAGGTTCGTCACCAGCGACAGCCCGAACACCTCGACGCCCTCGGCCCGCGCGGCGATCGCCTCCAGCACCGTCGACATCCCGACCAGGTCCGCGCCCAGCCCGCGCAGCATCCGGATCTCCGCGGGCGTCTCGAAGTGCGGGCCGGGCAGCCCGGCGTAGACACCCTCGGTCAGCGTCGGGTCGATCTCGCGGGCCAGCGCGCGCAGCCGCGGGGAGTAGAGGTCGGTGAGATCGGTGAAGCGCGGCCCGGCCAGCGGCGAGCGCCCGGTCAGGTTCAGGTGGTCGGCGACCAGCACCGGGTCGCCGACGTGCATCCCGTCGCGGATCCCGCCCGCGGCGTTGGTGAGCAGCACCGCGCGGCAGCCCGCCGCGGCGGCCGTGCGGACGCCGTGCACGACGGCGTCCACGCCGTGGCCCTCGTAGAGGTGCGTGCGCCCGAGCAGCACCAGCACGCGTCGCCCGCCGACGTCCAGGGAACGCGCCGTGCCGCCGTGTCCCGTGACGGCCGGCGGCACGAACCCGGGCAGGTCGGCCAGCGCCACCTCCGCGAGCGCGCCCCCCAGGACGTCCGCGGCGGGACGCCACCCGGACCCGAGGACGACGGCGACGTCGTGGGTGTCGCTGCCGGTGGCCGCGGCCAGGGCGGCCGCGGCCTCGGTGACGAGCTCCGCGACGGGGACGGTCGTGCTCATGCGCAGGAGCCTACGACGCCGCGGATCAGCGCGGTGCGGGCGCGAACCGGTCGGCGAGCACGTCGAACAGCTCCGCGGAGACGCCCTCGGCGCGGTCCGAGGGCACGGTCAGGCGCACCGTCCACGCGCCGTCAGCGGTCGGGACCACCCGCAGCCACGACGTCCGGCGCAGCGGTCCCTCCGTCGTGCGGTACCCGAGCTGCGTCCCGCCGGCCGCAGGCTCCCCGGGCGTCACCTCGACCGTGTCGACGCCGAGCTCCTCGGCGGCGAGCCCGCGCACCGCGGCCTCCGGCGACGCGACACGCTGCAGGGTGAGCTCCTCGGTGCCGTCCGGGCTGACGAAGCTCACCGAGCGCGTGCCGTCGAGGCCCTCGTACCGGTACGGCGCCCAGCCGAGCGGCACCCCGGTGGTGAACCCGAGCGGGTCGACGTGGGCGACCAGCTCGGCGCGCGGCCCGGTCACGGTGGCGGTGGTCAGCGGCGACTGGGCGGCGAGCAGGCGGGTGACCGTCCAGCCCCCGACCGTCCCGGCCAGCACCGCGGCCGCGCCGGCGACCACGAGCGCGGCGGCCCGAAACCCGGCGAGCGGGGCCGGGCGCCGCGCGGCGGGCAGGCGCGCGCTGCTGCGCGTGGGGACGCCGGCGGGCGGTCGCGGCGGGCCCGGGACCGGCCCGGGGTCCGCGGCGAGCGGCGCCGCCCCGGCCACCGCGCGCCGCGCCCCCGCCGGCACCGGGGCCGGGGCGGCGGGGTACGGCCCGCTCGTGGTGCGCTGGCGGGGCGGCACCACCGTGGCGGCCATCGTCGGCGCGTCCGGCGAGCCGGGGTAGAGGGGGTCGTCAGGGTCGGCGATCAGGGGACGCAGCGTGCGGCGGACCGCTTCGAGCGGCATCCGGCGGGCCGGGTCCTTGGTCATCAGCGCGGTGATCACCTCGGCCACCGGCCCGCTGCAGCGGGGGCGGGGCACCTCGCCGTCGACGACCTCGGCGATCGTGGCCACCGGGTTGTTCCGTACGTCGTAGGGCGGCCGGCCCTCCACCGCGGCGAACAGCGTGGCGCCGAGGCTCCACAGGTCCGCGGCGGGGGTGACCGGATCGCCCGCGGCGACCTCCGGCGCGATGTACGCCGGCGAGCCCAGCACCAGCCCTTCCGTCGTCATCGGCGCGTCGGCGGCGTTGCGGGCGATGCCGAAGTCGCTCAGCTTGATCCGCCCGTCGTGGGCGACGAGGACGTTGGCCGGCTTGACGTCACGGTGGGTGATGCCCGCCCGGTGCGCGGCGCGCAGCGCGGCCGCGGTGGCGAAGCCGACCGCGGCCGCCTGCGCGTCGTCGAGCGGGCCCTGCTCGGCGATCATCGTCGCGAGATTGCGGGAGGCGACCATCTCCAGCACGACCATCGGCTCGCCGTCCACGTCGACGACGTCGTAGAGGGTCACGACGTTCGGATGCGACAACCCGCCGAGTGCCCGTGCCTCGCGCAGCATCCGCTCGCGCAGCGCCCCCGCCTCGCGCTCCGGGATGCCGGGCGGCACCTTCAGCTGCTTGACCGCGACGTGGCGGTGCAGCAGCTCGTCGAAACCGGACCAGACGGTGCCCATCGCGCCGCTGCCGATCTGCGCGGCGAGCCGGTACCGGCCGCCGACGCGGCGGGGCTGCCCGGGGTCCGGCGTCTCGTCCGACACGTCCCCATTCTGTCGGGCCCGCGATCGGCGGCGACGAACGGCCCGACCCGCCGCTCGTCGCAGCCGCCGGCCGCTGCTCGGGGCGCCGGTTCCGCCCGCCCGCAGCAGATCGTCAACCCCTCGCCGAGCGATGGCCGGATCGGCGGCTCCCGAGTTGGTACACCGCCGTCCGGGTGAGCAGAATCGGAAGATGTCCGAGACAGCAGCCACCGGAGGCCCGGGGGTCCCATGGGCCGGTGAGGCACGGTGACGGTGCTGGACGCGCATCCCGGCCTGATGTTCGCGGTCGGTCCCGGCGTCGCCGACCTGGGCGCCGGCACCGGTCCGGCCTGGCTCGACGGCTGGCTCGCCGAGCACGCGACCGACGTCCTCGCCTGGCGCCGGTCGTTGCACGCCGTGCCGGAGCTCGCCCGCGACGAGCACCGGTCCACCGCGCTCGTCGCCGCCCGCCTCGCCGCGGCCGGGCTCCAGCCGCGCCGGCTGTCCACGGGCACCGGTCTCGTCTGCGACATCGGCGAGGGCGAACGCTGCGTCGCGCTGCGCGCCGACATGGACGCCCTGCCGCTCGCCGAGGACACCGGCCTGCCGTTCGCCTCCACCGTCGAGGGCGTCATGCACGCCTGCGGCCACGACGCGCACACCGCGATGCTGCTGGGTGCCGGCCTCGCGCTGGCCTCGGCGCCCGAGCTGCCGGGGCGGATCCGGCTGATCTTCCAGCCGGCCGAGGAGATGCAGCCGGGCGGCGCGATCGACGTCGTCGCCGACGGCGGGCTCGCCGGCGTCGAGCGGATCTTCGCGCTGCACTGCGACCCCCGGCTCGAGGTCGGCAGGCTCGGCACGCGGGTCGGGCCGATCACCTCGGCCTGCGACCTCCTGGAACTGCGCCTCACCTCGCCGGGCGGGCACACCTCGCGCCCGCATCTGACCGCCGACCTCGTCCAGGCCCTCGGTCTGCTGATCACGCAGCTGCCACTGCTGCTCACCCGCCTGGTCGACCCGCGCTCGGGCACCGTGCTGGTGTGGGGCGCGGTGCGGGCCGGCGAGGCGGCGAACGCCATCCCCGAGCACGGGGTCCTGCGCGGCACCCTGCGCACGGCCGACCACGCCACGTGGAACCAGCTCGAGGAACAGATCCGCGGCCTCGTCGCGGCCGTGCTGGCCCCGACGGGCGTCGGCTACGTCCTCGACTACGTCCGCGGCGTTCCACCCGTCGTCAACGACGCGGCCAGCGCCGCGATGCTCTCCGCCGCCGCGGTGGCCACCGGCGGTCCGGAGGCGGCCTGCGGCACCGAGCAGTCCAGCGGCGGGGAGGACTTCGCGTGGTACCTCGAGCACGTGCCCGGCGCGATGGCTCGGCTCGGCGTGTGGCCCGGGCACGGCCCGATGCGTGACATCCACCAGCCGACGTTCGACCTCGACGAGCGCGCCCTTCCCTTCGGCCTGCGCATCCTCGCCACCGCGGCCCTGTCCGCCCTGTCCTGACCGCGAGTCGCGCCGTCGCCCCCGGTTCCAGACCGACCCGCGGTCAGAGGGACTTGCGGCTCGGGCGGGTGCGGAGGTCGGCGACGTAGTCGTCCGGGGCGCCGGCCTGCTCCGCGGCGTCGGCGAGCACGCCCAGGTAGCGGGCGGAGGGCTGGCCGCCCTCGTAGTCGTTGAGCACGTAGATCCAGGCCAGCGCGTCGCCCTCGAGGGTGTGCACGCGCAGCCGGAGCTTCTTGTGCATGTCCAGCTCGCTGCCCTCCCAGCGGTCGAGCCGGGCGGCGTCGTGGTCGGGCACGTCGTAGAGCAC
>DATLGI010000015.1:0-5675 GCA_035540535.1 Pseudonocardia sp. | reverse complement strand
GATGACCTCGGGTTCGTCCGGCACGTCGAGTGTTCGGCACAGCGGGGCGAGTGCGGCCGCCAGCGACTCGACGGCGAGCGCGTGCTCGCGGCGGTCCTTGGCCGAGCCGAGCAGGGTGGCCGCGAGCTCCCCGGCGCGGGCAGGCGTCGCGCCGGCGGCCGCCCGCGGCCAGGCGGTGCCGGCCAGCACGCGCGACTGCACGGTGCCGCCGCGGCGGCGCATCAGCAGCTCGGGGGTGGCGCCGACCAGCCCGTCGACGGCGAACGACCAGCACGTCGGGTAGCGCCGGGCCAGGCCGCCCAGCAGGAAGCGGGCGTCGAACGGGGTGTCGCCGATGGCGAGCAGGTCGTGCGCCAGCGCCGCCTTCTCCAGCGTGCCCGCGCGGATGCGCCGCACCGCCTCGGCCACCGCGGCGCGGTACCGGCGTACCGGCAGCGCACCGTCGGCGTAGCGCAGGCGGCCGCTGGGCCGCACCGGCCGGACCGGACGCACCGCGGGCGGCGCGTCCTCCGCGGCGAACTCGGTGATCCAGGCCTGCCCGTCCCGCCGGCCGACCACGACCCGCGGCACCACCAGCACCGAACCGGCCGACGCGTCGCTGAAGGCGAAGCTGGCGAACGCGACCGGCCCGCTGCCCGGCAGGTCGACCTCGTCGCGGACGTCGAGGCGGCCCGCGAACCCGCGCCACCACACGTCGGCGTCGGCGAACCGCTGCGGCCCCGACGCGGTGAACCGGGCCACCTCGCCCCAGCCCACCAGCCCGTCGTCCCCGGACACCCACGACATCGGGTTCCGGTCGTCCGGCAGCAGGTCGAGCAGGCGCCCCGGGGCGTCGACCGCACGGCTCCGGACGCGCAGCCCGGTCGGGTGCGGGGCGATGGTCACGATTTCGAGAGTAGGAGCCCGCGCGCGCCGTTGCGCGCCCGGCCCGGGAGGCGCGGGCCACATCGCGCGGGGCGGATCCGCGGTATCGGGTGCCCGCGACGGGCGACGCCCGGGCACCGGGACCACCGCGACGGCCTCCTAGACTGCCCGGGTGACCGTCACGGACACCGGGGAGGTCGGCGACGACCTCGCCGCCACCGCGCGCCGGGGGCTCGTCGAGCTGCGGCGCCGCGCCTGGGCGGTCGTCGTCGGGATCGGCGTGCTGCTGACGCTGCTGGTGGCGCTCGCCGTGGCCGGCTCGCTGCGCGACGACGCGGCGATCGCCGCGGATCGCGCCGTCGCCGTCGCGGAGGTGCTGGAGGGCTCGGGCCCGGGCCGCACCCTCGTGCGGTTCACCGGCGGCGAGGGGCAGATCGTGGTGCCCGCCACCGGTGTCTTCCACCCGCAGGGCCTGACGCCCGGCCAGTTCGTCACCGTCGAGTACGCCGCCGACGAGCCGGAGCTGGTTCGGGTCGCCGGGCGCAGCACCCTCGACCGGCTCGGTGGCGTCGTGCTCGGGCTGCTCGGCATGTGGGCGGTGCTGGGCCCGTCGGCGCTGTGGCTGCGGGAGCGCAACGGGGCGAGGGCCGTCCGGGGTTAGGGGGCCGAGGACGAGGACGTCGCCGGGCATCGCGGCGGCGTCGTCATGTCGTCGGGGTCACGGCTTCGCCGGCGCCGGTTCGGGCGCCGGCGCCCGGCGGGTCGCGAGGGCCACTCCGGCGATCGCGACGGCCATCCCGATCAGGGCGAGGACCCCCAACGTCTCGCCGAACATGACGTACGCCCACAGCGCCGTGAGCCCGGGCACCAGGTAGAAGTAGCTCGTCACCTGCGCGGCGGCGCCGCGGCGGAGCATGAGGAACAGCAGGGAGATCCCGCCGCCGGTGAGCACCAGCACCGACCACGCCAGCGCGCCGAGCACCTGCGGGCTCCAGTCGATCCGGAACGACTCGAACGCCCAGGCGAACGGCAGCGTCACCGCCAGGGCCGCGGCGAACTGCACGACCTGCCCGGTGCGCAGGTCGAAGTCCGGGCAGAAGTGTTTCTGGTACAGCGTGCCTGCGGTGATCGCGACCAGTGCCATCAGCGTCAGGCCGAGCGTCAGCGGGGTGATTCCCTGCGTGGTCAGCGAGCCGGACACCACCAGCGCGACCCCGGCGAAACCCAGCACCAGACCGGCGACCTGCCAGCGGCCCAGGTGCTGGCCGACCAGCGCGGCGACCACCGCGGTCAACACCGGCTGCAGGTTCACCACCAGCGCCGTGACCCCGGCGGGCATCCCCTCCGCGACCGCCACCCACACCCCGCCGAGGTAGCCGGCCTGGATGCCGATGCCGGCGACGGCCAGGTGCAACGCCTGGCGCCGGTCCGGCCAGGCCGCCCGGGCGGGCACCGCGAGCAGCACCATCAGCGCGACGACGCCCGCGTAGCGCAGGACGAGGAAGCTCAGCGGCTCGGCGTACGGGGCCGCGTACTTCGCGACGACGAACCCTGACGACCAGATGACGACGAACGCCCACGGCGTGGCGCGCACGGCGAGCGGCAGGGACGGAGCGGCGATGCGCCGACGGTAACCCGAATCCGGCGTGGGCGCGGCACGCACCCGGGCACCCCTGCGCGGTCCCCGACGGTGGCCTCGGGCACGGGCTGTTGGCCCGGTGTTCCGCGACGTGTCAGCCCGCCGTCGTGACCCGGGCGGTTCGGCCGGCGAGGGTGCGGGGCGTGCGCATCGCGATCGTGTCCGAGTGCTTCCTCCCCGTGGTCAACGGCGTCACCAACTCCGTGCTGCGCGTCCTCGAGCACCTGCGTGCAGCCGGTCACGACGTGCTCGTCGTCGCCCCCGGTGCGGACGACCCGGCCGAGCACGACGGCGTCCCGGTGGTCCGGGTGCCCGCGCTGGACCTGCCGGTGGTCAACTCGATGCCGGTGGGTGTGCCGTCGCGGCGGGTGCTGCAGGCGCTGCGCGCGTTCCGGCCCGACGTCGTACACCTGGCCGCGCCGTTCGTCGTCGGGGCCCGGGGGCTGGCCACGGCGCGGCGCCTCGGCGTGCCGACCGTCGCCGTCTACCAGACCGACGTCGCCGGCTTCGCCGCGTCGTACGGTCTCGGCTGACCGCGCGCGCCGCCTGGCGGTGGACCTGCCGGCTGCACGCGCTGACCGACCGGACCCTCGCGCCGTCGAGCTGGGCAACGGAGGCGCTGCGGGCCCGCGGGGTACCGCGGGTGCACCAGTGGGGACGCGGGGTCGACACCCGCCGGTTCACCCCGTCGAAGCGCGACGCCGAGCTGCGAGCGCGGCTGGCCCCGCGCGGTGAGCTGTTGGTCGGCTACGTCGGGCGGCTGGCGCCGGAGAAGCAGCTGGAGCGGCTCGCCGCGCTGGCCGGCCTGCCGGGGACCCGGCTCGTCGTGGTCGGCAGCGGGCCCGCGGAGAAGGGCCTGCGGACACTGCTGCCCGGCGCGGCGTTCCTCGGCTTCCGCGACGGCGACGACCTCGCCCGCACGTACGCCTCGCTCGACGTCTTCGTGCACACCGGGCCGTCCGAGACGTTCTGCCAGGCCGTGCAGGAGGCGCTGGCGTCCGGGCTGCCGGTGGTGGCCCCGGATGCAGGCGGGCCCCGGGACCTGGTGCTGCCGGGCCGGACCGGCTTCCTCGTCCCACCCCGGCCCGTCGACGGCGACGGCGCGGCCGCCGACGCCGGGCTGGTGGCCGCGGTGCGGGCGCTCGCCGATCCGTCGACCCGGGAGGTTCGGCGCCGCCGCCCGTCGTTCCGTACTGCGGCGCACCTGGTCCGTGGTGTGCGACGAGCTGCTCGGCCACTACGCCGCCGTCCTCGCCGCCCCCGCGCACCGGGCGGCGTAGTGCGCATCGTCCAGCTCGCGAACTTCTACGGACCCCGTTCCGGCGGGCTGCGCACGGCACTGCACCACCTCGGCGCGGGGTACACCGACCGCGGCCACGAGGTCGTGCTCGTCGTGCCGGGGCGCCGCTCCGGCGTCGAGGAGCTCTCCGGCGGCGTCCGCCGGTACACGATCGCCGCGCCGCAGCTGCCCGGGACGGGTGGCTACCGGGCCGTCGACCCGTGGCGGGTGCGGCGACTCCTGCACCGGCTCGCGCCCGACGCGCTGGAGGTCTCCGACCGGCTCACGCTGCGCGGGCTGGGCCGGTGGGCGCGGCGGCAGGGGCTGCCCGCCGTCGTCGTCTCGCACGAGCGCCTCGACCGGCTGCTCGCGCAGTTCCTGCTACCCGCCGGCGCCGCCCGCCGGTGCGCCGACGCGGCGAACGCGCGGATGGCGCAGGCCTACGACACGGTCGTGTGCACCACGGCGTTCGCCCGCGCCGAGTTCGACCGGATCGGCGCGCCGAACGTCGTCCAGGTGCCGCTCGGGGTGGACCTCGCGACGTTCTCCCCGCGGCACCGCGACGGCGGCCTGCGCGCCGAGCTCGCCGCCGGCGCCGACACCGTGCTCGTGCACTGTGGGCGGCTGTCGCCGGAGAAGCACCCCGAGCGCAGCGTCGACACCGTGGCGGCGCTGCGCGCGGCCGGGCACAGCGTGCGCCTGGTGGTGGCCGGGGACGGACCGCGCCGCCCCGCGCTGCAGCGCCGGGCGGCCGGCCTGCCCGTGACCTTCGTCGGCTTCGTGCCCGACCGGTCGCGGCTGGCCCGCCTGCTCGCCTCCGCCGACGTCTCGCTGGCGCCGGGTCCGCACGAGACGTTCGGCCTCTCGGCGCTGGAGGCGCTGGCCAGCGGCACCCCGGTGGTGGTGTCGGCGTCGTCGGCGCTGCCGGAGATCGTCGACGCGCGCTGCGGGGCCACCGCCGCCGACTCGCCCGCCGCCTTCGCGGCCGGGGTCGCGACGATGCTCGCCGCCCGCGAACCCGCCCGCCGCGCGGCCCGGGCGCGGGCGGAACAGTTCTCGTGGCCGGCCGCGGTGGACCGCATGCTGAGCACCTTCGGTGCGGCGAACTCACGCATCGCGCCGAGCACCGCGGCCCGGCGGTCCGGGTCGAGCCGGTCGTAGGCCTGAACCGGACTCAGCCGGGCGGCGCCAACGTCTCGGGTCGCAGGACGCGGCTGCAGCCGTCCACGTGCACGCGCACGAGGTAGTGCTCCGCGTCGTAGCAGAAACGCAGGCGGTCCCCGGTCGGCGTGAGCTGTCCCCCGCTCTCGATCACCTCGTCGTCGTCGTCGACCGCGGCGAGGTGCAGGACGGCCTCGTCGCCGTCCGGATCGTGCGTGACGCGCAGTGCGCCGGTACGGATCGTCTCCGGCCGCAGGATGCGTGAGACCTGCCACAGCTCGAGTTCGAGCAGCCGGCCGGCTTCGTCGTAGGACATCGTGACGTGCTCGCCGCGCGGCGTCAGCTGCGGGCCGACGTCCTGCGCGACCTCGCCGTCGGCGATCGTGTCGACCAGCGCGAGCGCGGCGATGTCCACCTCTGGATCGATCCTCAGATGCACGCCGACGATCGAACCGGATCCCCGACGGCGACACCAGGGGCCGTCCGGCCCCTGGTGCCCCCGCCGCGACCACGCCACCCTGGCCCGGTGCCGCAGATCCTCTGCCCGACGCTGGTCGGGCGGGCCCCTGAGCTGACCGCGCTCGCTCGCCTGCTCGACGGCGGTGGCGCGGCGTTCGTCATCGGCGAGGCCGGGATCGGCAAGTCGCGGGCTGGTACGCGAGCTGGCGGCCGAGGCCAGTCGGCGATGTCCGACTTCCTCACCCAGGTCGGCGCGGCTCACGACCGGAACGC
>DATLGI010000014.1:0-31637 GCA_035540535.1 Pseudonocardia sp. | reverse complement strand
CCTCGGCCTGCGCGATCACCTCCGCCGCACCCGGTGGCAGCGGCCCCCCGTCCAGCCCCACCACCACCAGATCCGTCGACAACGACGTTGTTGCTGTTTCCGGGCCTTCACAACCGCAACAACGTCGTTGTCGACGGATCTGGTGGTGGTGGGGCTGGACGGGGGGCCGCTGCCACCGGGTGCGGCGGAGGTGATCGCGCAGGCCGAGGTGGTGGCCGGCGGACGGCGGCACCTCGACGCGGTGGCGATCCCGGCCGGGGCCGAGCGGGTGGAGCTGGGCGCCGTCGGGCCGGCGCTGCACCGCCTCGCCGGGCGGCGCGCGGTCGTGCTCGCCAGTGGCGATCCGGGGTTCTTCGGCATCGTGCGGCTGCTGCGCGAGCGGGGTCACGCGCCTGTGGTGCTGCCGGCCCGGTCCAGCGTGGCGCTGCTCGCGGCCCGGATCGGCCGCCCGTGGGACGACGTCGCCGTCGTCAGCGCGCACGGGCGCGCGCTGCGGCCGGCGGTGAACGTGTGCCGGGCCCGGCCGGCGACGGCGGTGCTCACCGCACCGGACGCGGGGCCGGCCGAGATCGGCGCGGCGCTCGCCGGGTGGGACCGCGTGCTGGTGGTCGGGGAGGATCTCGGCGGCCCGCGGGAGCGGGTGAGCCGGGTGAGCCCGGCGGAGGCGGCGGCCCGCGCGTGGGACCCGCTCTCGGTGGTGCTGTGCCTGCGCGACGCCGAGCAGGTGCCCGCGCGCGGCTGGTCCGCGGGCGGCGAGCCCGTCCCGCCGGACGGCGGGTGGGCACTGCCCGACGACGCCGTCGACCACCGCGCCGGCATGGTCACCAAGGCCGAGGTGCGGGCGCTGGTGCTGGCCCGGCTCGCGCCACGGCCGGGGACGCTCGTGTGGGACGTCGGCGCGGGGTCCGGCTCCGTCGCGGTGGAGTGCGCCCGGCTCGGCGCGGCGGTCGTGGCCGTCGAACGCCGGGCCGACGACGCCGCCCGGATCACCGCCAACGCCCGCCGCCACGGCGTCGACGTCCGGGTCGTGGCGGGGGAGGCCCCGGATGCGCTGGCCGGGCTGCCGGAACCGGACGCGGTCTTCGTCGGCGGGGGCGGGCCCGAGGTCGTGGCTGCGGTGGCGGGCCTCGCCCCGGCCCGGGTGGTGGTCGCCCTAGCCGCCCTCGACCGGGTCGCGCCCACCCGCACCGCGCTGTGCGACGCCGGCCACCGGGTGGACGGCGTCCAGCTCGCGGCGTCCCGGCTCGCCGAGCTGCCCGACGGCGCGGTCCGGCTCGCGGCCATCAACCCCGTGCTGGTTCTGTGGGGGACACGATGATCGCGCTCTTCGCCGTGACCGAGGCGGGCCGACGCGCCGCGGCGGAGGTGCGCACCGCCGCGGGCGGGGAGCTGCATCCCCTCGACGACCTGCCCGCGCTGTGGCCGCACCTCGACGGCGCGGTGTTCTTCCTCGCCACCGGGGCCACCGTCCGGCTCGTCGCGCCGTTGCTCGCCGACAAGCACACCGACCCGGGAGTCGTGTGCGTGGACGAGGCGCGTCGGTTCGCCGTCGCGCTGGCCGGGGGGCACGGCGGGGGGGCGAACGCGCTGGCGCGGCGGGTCGCGGCGGTGCTGGGGGCACAGCCGGTGGTCACCACCGCGTCGGATGCCGCCGGGGCGACCGGGGTGGACGAGCTCGCCGAGCTGGTCGGCGGCGTGGTCGTCGGTGACGCGGCCGCCGCCGGCACCGCCCTGCTCGACGGCGCCGCCCGGGTGCAGAACCCGCTGGGGTTCCCGCTGCCGGCGCTGCCGCCGTCCGGTGGCGGCGTCCGGCACACGATCGTGGTCACCGACCGGCTCGACACCGGGCCGGTGACCGGGAACCGGGGGCCGGTCACCCGGATCGTTCCGCCGACACTCGTCGTCGGGATCGGCAGCGCCCGCGGCGTGCCCGCGGCGGCCGTGACCGCCGCGCTCGGGCACCTGCTCGACGCCCACGGGCTGGACCCGCGCGCGGTGCGGGCGTACGCGAGCCTGGACCTCAAGGCCGACGAGCCGGGCATCCTCACCGCGATCGCCCCCGCACCTCTGCACACCTACCCGGCGCAGGTACTCGCCGGCGTCGAGGTCCCCAACCCCAGTGAGGTGGTCCGGGCCGAGGTCGGCACCCCGAGCGTCGCCGAGGCCGCGGCCCTGCACGCGGCCGCGGAGCTGGGCGCCGGAGCGGCGGTGGAGCTGGTCGCCGAGAAGGTCAAGGGCGAGAACGTGACGGTGGCGGCCGCGCGGATCCGCCCTCGCGGCCGGCTCGCGGTCGTCGGGCTGGGCCCGGGCGCGGCCGACCTGCGCGCCCCGCGGGCCGAGGCCGAGCTGCGCCGCGCGTCGGTGGTCGTGGGCCTCGACCAGTACGTCGATAAGGTCGCCCCCCTGCTGCGGCCGGGCACCGAGGTGCGGGCGAGCGGTCTCGGCGACGAGGAGCGCCGCGCCGCCGAGGCGGTGGAGCTGGCCGCCGCGGGCCGGGCCGTCGCGTTGATCGGGTCCGGCGACGCGGGGATCTACGCCATGGCGTCCCCGGCGCTGCAGCGGGCGGGGTGCGACGTCGAGGTCGTCGGGGTGCCCGGGATCACCGCCGCGCTGGCCGCCGCGGCGCTGCTCGGCGCGCCACTGGGCCACGACCACGTGCTGATCTCGCTGTCGGACCTGCACACCCCGTGGGAGGTCATCGAGCGGCGGGTGGCCGCCGCCGCGGAGGCAGACCTCGTGGCGTGCTTCTACAACCCGCGCAGCCGCGACCGGCACTGGCAGCTCGGTGTCGCCCTCGACCGCCTCCGGGCGCACCGCCCCCCGGACACCCCGGTCGGCGCCGTGCGCCAGGCGGGCCGCCCCGGGCAGCGGGTGTGGACGGCGCCGCTGGCCGCGTTCGACCCGGGCGAGGTCGACATGCTGACCACGGTGCTGGTCGGGTCGTCCACTACGCGGATGGTCGGCGGGCGGATGGTGACGCCGCGCGGATACCGCTGGAGCACCTGAGCGAGCGCGACATGGAGACATGTCGGGGTCGCGAGGCCGGGATCGACCCCGAGAAGTGACCATGTCGGGTGTGGTGTTCGGCGAGGACGCGTACCCCGCGTCGCGCCTGAAGGCCGCAGCGCTGCTGCACTCCGTGGCCGACAATCGCCCGCTGGTCGACGGCAACAAGCGCCGGCGTGGGCGGCGACCGCGGTGTTCCTCGGCGCCCTGGTCCGGGGGGTGGCCGCCGGGTGCGATCCCGCCCACGCGCCCGCCGGAACGGCGGGAGCGCGGGGTTATGCTCGCCCGCGATCGGCGGTGCGGGAACCCGGTGCGATCCCGGGGCGGTCCCGCCACTGTGTCCGGGCCACCGCGGCCCGGCGAGCCAGACCCCGCGCCGCTGCCAGTGGTCCTTGACGTCTCGGGCGAGGACACCCGGGGGAGGAGCGCCGTGCGCGCGAACGTGCACCCCATCGAGATCGAGTCCTTCGCGATCCTGCGCGCACGCCTGGACACCACCGACCTGCCCCCGCTGAGCCGCGCCGTCGTCGAGCGCGTCGTGCACACCACCGCGGACCCGAGCTGGGCCGGTGAGCTCGTCTGCGCCGAGGACGCCCTGGGCGCGGGACGCGCGGCGCTGCTCGCCGGGGCGCCCCTGATCGCCGACGTGCGGATGGTGGCGGCCGGGGTGACCGCGCGGCCCGTCACCGTCGCGCTGGACCTTCCCGGCGCCCCCGACCTCGCCGCGGCGCCCGCGCACCGCACCCGCTCCGCGGCCGGCATCCGCGCCGCCGCCGCCGCCCACCCGGACGGCGCGGTGTGGGTGATCGGCAACGCCCCGACGGCGCTGGCGGAGCTGGTCGGCCTGCTCGATGCCGGATCGGTGCGCAGCCCGCTGGTGATCGGGCTGCCGGTCGGCTTCGTCGGGTCGGTGGCCGCCAAGGCGGCGCTGCGCGCGTGCGGCGCCGGCGCCGTGTCGAACCGCTCGGAGCGCGGCGGCGCGGCCGTCGCGGCCGCCGCGGTGAACGCGCTGCTCTACGCCGGGGAGAACCCGTGAGTGCCGCACCGCTGCTGCTGGTCGGCCACGGCACGGCCGACGAGCGCGGGGTCGCCGAGTTCGTCGCGTTCACGCGGCGGCTGCGTGGGCGGCTGGCCGCCGACGGGGTGGACGTCGACGGCGGCTTCATCGAGCTGTCCCGGCCCACCGTGCACGAGGCCTGGTCGGCGCTGGCCCGGCGCGGGCACCGCAGGCTCGCGGCCGTGCCGCTGGTGCTCGTCGCGGCCGGCCACGCCAAGGGCGACATCCCCGCCGCCCTGGCTCGCGAGGTGGTCCGCGACCCCGCCACCGGGTTCGTCCTCGGCCGCCCGCTCGGGCCGCACCCCGTGCTGCTGGAGCTGCTCGACGAGCGGATCGACGCCGTGCTGCCCCGCGCCGAGCGTCCGGGCACCGTCGTGCTGCTGGTGGGGCGCGGCTCCACCGACCCGGACGCCAACGCGGAGGTCTGCAAGGTCGCCCGGCTGCTCCAGGAGGGGCGCGACCTGGCCTTCGTCGAGACCGCGTTCGTCTCCCTCGCCGCCCCGGACGTCGAGGCCGGGCTGGCCCGCTGCCGCGCCCTCGGTGCGCGCCGCGTCGTCGTCGCGCCGTACTTCCTGTTCGACGGGGTGCTGCCCCGCCGGGTGGTCGACCAGGCCCGCGCGTTCGCGGCTGCCCACCCCGACCTCGACCTGCGCGTCGCCGGCCGTCTCGGCGACTGCGACGGGCTCGCCGGGGTCGTGGCCGAGCGCTACCGCGAGGCGCTCGACGGGGACATCCGGATGAACTGCGACACCTGCGCCCACCGGGTCCTGCTGCCCGGGTTCGCCGACAAGCTCGGTGCGCCGCAGACCCCGCACCACCATCCCCACGACGGGCACGCCCATGTCCACTGACGCCTACCTCGCGGGGTTGCGCCTCGCCGGCCGCCGGGTCGTCGTCGTCGGCGGCGGGACGGTCGCCCAGCGCCGCCTGCACCGGCTGCTCGCCGCCGGCGCCGACGTCGAGGTCGTCGCCCCGCAGGTGACACCAGCCGTCGAGGCGATGGCCGCGGCCGGCGAGCTGCGGTGGACCGCGCGCCCCTTCGCCTGCGGCGACCTCGACGGCGCCTGGTACGCGCTGGCGTGCACCGACGACCCGGCGGTGAACGCCACGGTGGCGGCCGAGGCGGAGCGCCACCGGGTGTTCTGCGTGCGTGCCGACGACGCACCCGCCGGCACCGCGGTCACGCCGGCCGTCGGCACGCACGACGGCCTGACCGTCGGGGTGCTCGCGGGTCGAGACCCGCGCCGGTCCGCCGCCGTCCGCACGGCGCTGGTGGAGGCGCTGCACGCCGGGCAGGTCGACGACACGGCCGAGCCCGCGCGGCCCGGCGTCGCGTTGGTCGGCGGCGGACCGGGTGATCCCGAGCTGATCACCGTGCGCGGACGGCGGCTGCTCGCCCGCGCCGACGTCGTGATCACCGACCGGCTCGGCCCGCGCGACCTGCTCGACGAGCTCGCCCCGCACGTCGAGGTGATCGACGCGTCCAAGATCCCGTACGGGCGGGCGATGAACCAGGCCCGGATCAACGAGCTGCTGGTGGAGCACGCCCGGGCGGGCCGGTTCGTCGTGCGGCTCAAGGGCGGGGACCCCTACGTGTTCGGGCGCGGCTTCGAGGAGGCGCTGGCCTGCGCGGAGGCCGGCGTCGCGGTGACGGTGGTACCGGGCGTCACCAGCGCGTTCGCCGTGCCCGCGGTCGCCGACGTGCCGGTCAGCCATCGCGGGGTGGCGCACGAGATCGTCGTCGTGTCCGGGCACGTCGCCCCGGACGACCCGCGCAGCCTCGTCGACTGGCCGGCGCTCGCCCGGCTGCGCGGCACCGTCGTCCTGCTCATGGCGGTGGAACGGATCGGCGCCTTCGCCGAGGCCCTGACGGCCGGCGGGCGCCCGGCCGACACCCCGGTGGCGGTGGTGCAGGACGGCACGATGCGCATCCAGCGCACGGTCCGGGCGACGCTCGCGACGGTCGCCGACACCGTCCGCGAGCACCGGATCAGCCCGCCCGCCGTGATCGTCGTCGGGCCCGTGGCGGGGCTGGCGCCCGGGGCGGTCACCGACCGCTGAGCGTGCAGCGCGGGCGCGCCACGCCGAACAGCACCCCCACCAGCGCGGCGGTGCCGACCAGGCGGGGTCCGGTCGAGGACGCCACGCCGGCCCCGAGCGATCCACCGGAGTCACAGGGTCAGCCGGTACACGAGGAAGCGCACGCCGAGGTGCGGGAACTCGCGCTCGCGGACGAACCCGAGGCCCTCGTAGAGCGCCCGGGCCGCGGTCATCATCTCCGCGGTGTGCAGCCCGACCACCCGCGCGCCGTCGGCACGCGCGCGGCGCAGGCACTCGTCGGTGAGCGCGCGCCCGACCCCGCGTCCGCGGGCGGCGGGCGCGACCGCCAGCGCGCGGATCACCGCCCAGTCCTGGGGGACGTGGTCGTAGTCGGGATGGTCGGGGGCGAGGTAGGTGACGGTCCCGACGAGCTGGCCGTCGAGTTCCGCGACCGCCAGCCGACGGTCGGGAACAGTGGCGACCACCCGGGCCAGGTTCGCCGACATCCGCCGGAAGTGCTCGGGGGCGAGGAGCGGGGCGAACTCGCGGTAGGAGAGCGCCACGAGCTCGCGCACGGCGTCCCGGTCGGCGGCTCGGGCGGCGCGCACGGCCGGCGCCGGTTCACCGCGCATCGCGTCCTCCGGGGGGCGTCGAGCCGGGGGTCCGCGGATCGTCGGGGGTGGAGCGCCCCACCGGACTGATACCCTGCACCCGTACGTGGAGCTGGGGCGGGATGTGATGGACGGCGGATCCGAGCTGGCCAGGACCGGCGGGCAGGGCCGTACGGCCGCCCGGGACCGGCTGTTGAGCTCCGCCTACACCCTGTTCAGCCGGCACGCCACCCGGGCAGTGGGGGTCGACACGATCATCGACCACGCCCGCGTCGCGAAGAAGACGCTCTACACCCACTTCGCCTCCAAGGACGAGCTCATCGTGGCGTTCCTGCGCGAGCGCGAGGAGAAGTGGACGCGCGCCTGGCTGCAGGCCGAGGTGCGCCGCCGCGCCGCCACCCCCGCGGGCCGGCTGCTGGCGATCTTCGAGGTGTTCGGCGAGTGGTTCGCCCGGGTGGACTTCGAGGGTTGCTCGTTCATCAACGTCATGCTCGAGGTCACCGAGCGGAAGAGCCCGGTGCGCCGGGAGAGCGTCACGCAGCTGGCCAACATCCGCGAGTTCCTCGGGGAGCTGGTCGCGGACGCCGGGATCGCCGACGCCGACGGCGTGGCCCGACAGTGGCACATCCTCATGAAGGGCTCGATCGTCGCGGCCGCCGAGGGTGACCAGGACGCGGCGGTGCGGGCCGCGGAGCTGGGGAGGTTGCTACTGGCCAGCCACGGGGTCGAGGTGCCGGAGCCGACCGGCCGCTGACGGGGTCGGCCCGACCCGACCTGGTGGCGGTCGAGCCGGGCCGACGTGCGGGGACGCGGGGTCCGGCTGTCAGACGCCGAGCTTCTCCGCGGCGAGCCGGGTGCCCTCGACCCGGTTCTTGATCTTCTGGAAGGCGATGTCACGGGCGTAGTCGGGCGAGCCGTGGTTGGGCTTCTCGTCGATGGAGAACGGGGAGAAGCCGCAGTCGTCGGTGGACCCGATCTGGTACTTGTCCATGAAGTTCGCCGCCCGGACGAGCTGGTCGGCCACCTCCTGCGGGGACTCGGGTCGGGGGGACTGGGTGACGATGGTGCCGATGTAGGCCATCTGGGCCACCCCGTCGGCGTCGTCGCGCAGGTGCTGCCCGATCGACTCGTAGACGGGGTCCCTGTCGCGCTCGGAGGCGAGCTGGATCAGGAAGTACCCTGCGTTGATCTTGAACATCTCCGGGAGCAGGTTGTTGTAGGGAACGTCGGCGGAGTGCACCGAGTCCCGGTCGCCGCCGGGGCAGGTGTGGATGCCGATGTTCGCCCGCTCCTCCGCGGTGAACCGCGCCATCACCCGGTTGTTCAGCTCGATGAAGTGCGGCAGCAGCCCGGCGCCGGTCCACGGGTTGCGCGGGTCCTCCCGGGTCGCGAGCCGGCCCTCGGTGAAGTCCACCGAGACCCGCGCGGCGCCGGCCTCGAACGCCTTGCGGATGTCGCGCTCGCACTCGTCGATCAGCGCGGCCTCGAAGTCCTCGCGGCTGTAGCCCTCCACCGGGTCCTTGAGCGGGTAGAGCAGCGCCAGCATCGACGGGGCGATCACGGCCTGCTTCATCGGCTTGCTGGCGTAGCCGATCGACTTGCGCAGCGAGTCCGCGGCGTACTGGTTGTAGGCGAACGGTCCGCGCTCGAGCTTGGGCAGCTGGCGGCCGTGCCCGTCGGCGAAGATCGCGAAGAACTGCCCGCCCGGGCCGAGGGAGGGGGCGAGCCCGGTGCCGGCGAGGGTGGTCGCGATCGGGTAGGTCGCGAAGCTCGACCAGCGCTGCTCTCCGTCGGAGACGATCGGCGAGCCGGTGGCCTCGTAGCGCTCGATCGAGTCCCTGACCGCGGCGTCCTGCTCCTTCTCCAGATCGGCCTCGCCGATCTCACCCGCGTCGAACTTCGCGTAGGCGTCCTGCAGCTTCTGCGGCCGGGGCAGCGAGCCCACCGGCTCGGTCGGGATCCCGGTCGCGGTACGAGGGTCGTAACTGGACATGTCGAACGTGCTCCTTGAGTGGATGAGCCGTCGGGTCGCTCGAAGGGGCGTGCGCAGGCCTGTGACGCAGCGGAAGTAGACAGATATGTCTATTCGGCTACCGATCGGCAACGTACTCGCGTGATCTGGCTCACGTCAACGCACGTGATCGTCGGGCGACCGCGGCTCGCCGCCGCGCACGGCCGCGAACAGCGGCTCCGCGTCGAACGGCCCCGGCGGCAGCGCGATCACCACCCCTTGCCCGACACCCGTGGCGCGCTGCACGAGCTCCGCCGCCAGCTCCGCCCCCACGGCCGGCGCGCTGGGGCCCGCCCGCCGCAGCGCCGCCAGCGTGGCCGCGGGGATCGAGACGTCGGGCACCTCGTGGCGCAGGTACTCGGCCTCGGCGAAGCTCTGCAGCGGGCGCACGCACACCAGCAGCGGCACCACCGCCCGGCCCGGCTCGGCGGCCGTGGCCGCTCCGCCCCCCTCCCGGGAGAGCGCCTCGAGCAGCCGTTCCAGCCGCTCCAGCTCGTAGACCGGGCGGGTCAGCAGGAACCCCGCACCCGCCTCCAGCTTGCGCCGCACCCGCGCCAGCTCGGCGTCGAGATCGCGGGCACCCGGGTTGATCCGGGCCCCGACCTCGAACGAGGTCCGCCCGGCCAGGTGCAGCCCGTTGTGGTCGACGCCGGCGTTCAGCCCGGCCAGCAGGCCGACCAGCCCGACCGAGTCGACGTCCCAGATCCCGTCGACGTGCGGGTAGTCGCCGAGCAGCGGCGGGCTCCCGGTCTCGCAGACGACCCGCCGCACGCCGAGCGCGTGCGCGCCCAGCAGGTCGGCCTGCAGGGCCATGATCGTGCGGTCCCAGGTCGTGACGCAGGCCAGGGTCTCGACGCCGAGCTGGTTCTGCAGGTGCACGGCGACGTTGACCGGGCTCAGGTGCGCCCGGGGGCTGCCTCCGGCGGCGAGGCACATCAGGGTGGCCCCGTGCTCGCGGGCGGCCTCGGCGAGCTCGATCGCCTCCGCGAGCCGGCCCGCCGGCGGCGGCTCGATCTGGGCGCCGAGCAGCAGGCGACGCCGCGACGGCCACCCCGGCCGGGCGGGCCCGGCCCGGTCGACCGTGCGGGCCGGGCCGGCGGGGGTGCGGTGGCGGATCGCGGCGAGCGCGGCCCGGGTGTGTGCCGGGGTGGTGCCGCAGCAGCCGCCGACGATCGCGGCGCCGGCGTCGACGAGCAGGCGGGCGTAGCGCGCGAAGTACCCGGCCTCGACGTCGTACTCGAACCGGGCGCCGCCGGTGCGCCGCGGAAGGCCGGCGTTCGGCTGGGCCGACAGGGGCAGGTCGGTGGCCGCCCGCAGCTGCTCGACCACGGCCAGCAGGCCCTGCGGGCCCAGGGTGCAGTTGGTGCCGAGGACGGTCGGCGGCAGGTCGGCCACGGCGCGGCAGAGCTCGGCGGCGGTGTGGCCGGAGAGCATGCGGCCGTCGCCGGTGAACGTGGCCTGCGCGACCACCGGCAGGTCGCCGGTCCCGGTGGCGACGGCGATCGCCTCCACCAGCTCGTCGAGGTGACCGAAGGTCTCCAGCACGATGAGGTCGGCGCCCGCGTCGGCCAGCGCGCGGATCTGCTCCCGCAGCGCCGCCACCCGCTCCTCGCCCGGGATCCGCCTGCGTTGCTGGACGGTCACCGCGGGCGACACCGACCCGGCGACGAGCACGGGACGCCCGGCCGCGGCGGCGGCCGCCCGGGCGATCCGCACACCGGCCGCGTTGATCTCCTGCGCGCGGTCCGCCAACCCGTCGGCGGCCAGCCGCAGCCGGTTGGCGCCGAAGGTGTTCGTCTGGACGATCTCCGCGCCGGCGTCCAGGTAGCCGTCGTGCACCTCCCGGACCAGGTCCGGCGCGGAGAGGTTCAGCTCCGGCAGCGCCCGGTCCAGCGGGTTCCCGGCGGCGTGCAGGACGGTGCCCATCGCGCCGTCCGCGATCACCGCGGGGCCCCCGGCCAGGCGGGCGAGCAGATCGGTCCGCCGCTCCGCCGTGGTCACGCTCCACCGCCGAGGGAGCGGGTGATCTCCAGCGCGACCTGTGCCATCAGCCGGTCGCGGGCGTGGTCCAGCCGCAGGCCGGTCACCTCCTCGATCCGGCGGATCCGGTAGGCCACGGTGTTGGGATGCACGTGCAGCTTCCGGGCCGTGCGCTGCGGGCTGCCGTTCGCGTCGAACCAGGCGACGAGCGTGCCCAGCAGGTCGCGCCGGGCGCCGGCGGCGCCCGCGCGGGCGTCGGGGCCCGGCGACGACGCGGGGTCGGTCTCGAGGAGGCCGCCGAGCACGTCGGCCGCGAACGCCTGCAGCTCGCCGAGATCGGGCACCTGCAGCAGCAGCCGCTGGATCCCGAGGTCCTCGAACGCGACCACCCCGCCGCGGCCCATCCGCACGGTGGTGTCCACCGCCGAGCGGGCCTGGGTGTAGGACCGCGCGATCTCCGCCGGCGTGCGGCACGCCCCGCCGATGCCCACCACCACCGGGACGTCCGGATGCCGATCGGCGAGGGAGGCGACGCAGTCGGCGGCGAGCCGGCGCAGCTCGTCGGCGCCCCCGTCGCGAACGGGGACGACCGCCACGACCTCGTGCTCGCGGGCGGCGACGATCGCGTCCGGGGCGCGCAGCGCCAGCAGGTGCTCCAGCAGCGCGAGCAGGCGCACGGGCGCCACCTCCCCGCTGCCCGCGCCCGCCCCCTCGCGGTGGCCGACGGCGGCGGCGACGACGTGGTGGTCGCGACCGCGGACGAAGCCGAGGTGGTGGGCCCACCGCTCCGCCTCGCCGTCGTCGCGGTCCCGCGAGAGCAGCAGCCCCTCGACCAGGTCCAGCCGGGCCCGCCCGGCGGCCGCGGCGACCACCCGCTGCCGCCCCAGGAAGATCCCGCAGATCGTGGCGGCGTGCTCGGTGAGCAGCAGGCCGGTGTCGCCGGTGTCCACCGCCGGCTCGTCCGCTCCGGCGAGTGGGATGCCCGAGATCGTGACGAGGTAGGCCGGCACCTCGTCGCCGACCACCACCGGCGCGATGACCACGGCCGTCCGGTCGTCGCCCGGCAGCTTGACGGGCCTGCGGTTGCGGGCCGTCGCCTCGAGGACGCGGTCGACCCGGGGGCTGCCCGCGTACTCGCGCAGGCGTTCGCCGATCCGCTGCGGGTCGCCGGAGCCGGCGGCGACGATGACGTCCAGGGCGCGGTCGAGCAGCGCGACCCCGGCGCCGGTGTGCTGGGCGACCAGCCGCGCCACGTCGGCCACGTCCGCGTCCTGCGAGACCAGGCCGGACAGGTGGCTGTAGACCGCGACCAGCTCCCGCAGCACGCGGATCTCGCGGCGGCTCGGTGCGGCCGGGGCCGCGTCCCGGATGCTCCACGGCGCGGACCCGGGCTGGGCCGGGGGCATGGCGGAACCCTAGGCAGGGTTGTGGCGCCGGGGCAACGAGCGACTGTGCGAGCGCACAAGGGACGGGTGCGCGCTCTGCGGGCGGGGTCGTGCCCGCTCCCGGCCCACCTGCGCCGCGGGGTCGCGCGTGCGGTCGTCGCGGCGCGCCCGGCGGCTCGGTGACGCCCGCGGCCCGGCCTTGTGCAGAACCACAAGAGCGACCCGGGCAGCGTTGGCGTCACCTCCGGCGACGCGGGCCACACCGGGTGTCATGCTTCGAGACATGGTCGACGAGGAGGACCGCGCCGGGCGGCCCGCGCCCGTCAGCTGGCCGCGCCCCACCCGGCCCCGGCTCTCCGCGGCCGCGGCGTACCGCATCGGGCCGTTCGTGCGCCCGAACCCGCTGTACCGGCGGGTCGCGGCCTGGCTGGAGCACCGCCCCCGCTGGAACCGCTGGTTCACCGCCGCGGAGCGGCGCAACAAGGAACGGCTGTTCGGCTGCCGCATGTGCGGGCAGTGCGCCCTGCCCGCCACGGGGTACGCCTGCCCGATGACCTGCCCCAAGCAGCTGCGCAACGGGCCGTGCGGCGGCGTGGCGCCCAACGGCGACTGCGAGGTCTACCCCGGCGAGCGGTGCGTCTGGCTCGTCGCCTGGGAGCGGGCGGAGGCGTCCGGCCGCGGCGCGGACCTGACGGCCCTGCAGCGGCCCGTCGACCACCGGCTGCACGGCTCGAGCTCCTGGGTGAACTACTGGCAGGGCCGCGACGACGACCTCTGGACCGTCGACGACGGCCTGCGGCTCACCCCGTCGATCCGTCGCACACCGGACAATCGGGGACCGGACGCGCGGTGACCGAACCCCCGCCGCACTCCCCGCCGGCCGCGGCCCCGGGCGGTCCCGGGCGTGGCGGCCTGCGGGCCGCGCTGGGCGCCGGCCGGTTCGCGGTGACCGCGGAGATCGGCCCGCCACGCGGTGCCGATCCGGAGGCGATCGCCGGCAAGGCGGCCCTGCTGCGCGGCTGGGTGGACGCGGCGAACATCACCGACAACCAGGGCGCGCACGTGCGCCTGCCGAGCCTCGCGGGCAGCCTGCTCGCCGCGCGGGCCGGCGTCGAACCGGTCATGCAGCTGACCTGCCGCGACCGCAACCGCCTCGCCCTGCAGTCGGACCTGATCGCCGCCGGCGCCCTCGACATCCCCAACGTCCTGCTGCTCACCGGCGACCACCCGGTCTACGGCGACCACCCGGACGCGAAGCCCGTGTTCGACCTCGACAGCGTGCAGCTCACCTGGACCGCGCGGACCCTGCGCGACGAGCGGCGGCTGCTGTCCGGCCGGGCGGTCGAGCCCGCACCGCACTGGCTCATCGGCGCCGTCGAGAACCCCTTCGCGCCGCCGCTGCGGTTCCGGGCCGCGCGGCTGGGCAAGAAGGTCGCCGCCGGCGCCGAGTTCGTCCAGACCCAGTTCGTCTTCGACGTGCCGGTGTTCGAACGCTGGATGGCGGAGGTGCGCGACCTCGGGCTGCACACGCGGTGCGGCGTGATCGCGGGGGTCGGCCCGATCCGCTCGCTGCGCGCGCTGGAGTTCGTCCGGACGAAGGTGCCGGGCATCCACGTCCCCGACGAGGTGGACCGCAGGCTGCGCGGCGTGCCGGCGGAGCAGGTGGCGGACGAGGGCATGCGGCTGTGCGTCGAGACGGTGCAGCGGTTGCGCGAGGTTCCCGGGGTGGCCGGGGTGCACGTGATGGCCTTCGGTTTCGAGCGCGGCGTCCCCGAGATCCTCGAGCGCGCGGGGCTGGGCGCACCGGTGCCGGAACAGGAGGGGATGAGCCGTGCTGGTTGAGGTCCGTCCGACGGGGAGGTTGCGCGGGAAGAACCCCGTGGACGTCACCGCGGCGCTGGATCCGGTCGTCCGCGCGCTGTGTGAGTTCGGCACCGGGGGCGGGTCCGGCACGGAGCTGGACCTCTCCCGCGTGCGCGTGGTGTGCGACTGGATCCAGTACCGGCAGAACTTCCGCGAGCCGGTCGAGATCCGGCCGGTGGCGCCCGCCGCCGTGCGCAACGGTTCGGGGCCGGACGGGGACGCGCCCGCCCTCGTCGAGCTGGCCCTGGACCTGCGGCGCAGCGGCCAGCCCGATCTCGCCGAGGTGGCCGCCCGGGCGCTGCGCGCCGCCGTCGCGGGCGGGGCCGACGGCCCCGACGCCCCGGTGGTCGTCGAGGACTGGGGAGCGGGGCGCGACAGCTGCATCTGGGACTTCAACGCCCTGTACTGGCAGCACCTGCGCCTGTGGGAGGAGGCCACCGGCCAGGGCTACGAGTCGGCGTTGCCCGGCGGGCAGAGCGACGCGCGCAACAGCGACGGCGCGCGCGAGCTGATCGGCGAGCTCTTCCGGGTCTGGGACGACCTCGCGGCCCGCCGCGCGCTGCCCGAGGAGCTCTACGTCGTCGAGCTCGGGGTGGGCAACGGCAACCAGGCCGCGACCTTCCTGGACACGTTCCTGGAGCTGGACCGCGCTCGCGGGCACGAGTACTACCGCCGCCTGCACTACCTGATGTGCGACTACTCGTCGCACGTGCTCGAGCTGGCGCGGGCCGCGGTGGGGCAGCACGCGGAGCGGGTGAGCTCGTTCGTGCTCGACGCGGAGCACCCGATGACGGCCCTGTCGTTCCTGCGGTACAAGATCTTTCTGGTCTACATCTCCAACGTCTACGACAACCTGCGCACCGACGAGATCGCGTCGATCGGCCAGCGGGAGTACGTCGTGCAGACCCGTGCCTACCTGCCCGCCGCGGCGGCCGGCGAGATCGCGGCGACCGCCTCGGTCGAGCGCGCGCAGGTGCCGGCGATGATCCGCAAGCTGCTGCGCCTGGGCCCGCCGCTGCTCGCGGAGGTGGCCGCCGCGCACTTCCCGACCACCACCGCCGCCGTCGAATTCTGGCAGCGGTGCTGGGAGGGGCTGCGGTTGCAGGAGCGCTACGTGCCGCTCGCCGGGCTCGACACCTACGAGATCGCCGCCGGGGTCAACGGCGAGGCCCTGCGCCCCTTGCTGACCGCCGCGGGCGACGTCCGCATGCACGTCAGCAACGGGGCCGTGGCGAGCTTCACCGAGACGATGCCGCTGCTGCATCCGTACGGTCGGCTGATCTGCCACGACCTGTTCGTCACCGACACCCACCAGTACCGCACGGGGTTCCGTGGGCCCGGCAAGTACGACGGGTCGGTGGTCAACTGGGTCAACGGGCCGCTGCTCGCGCACATCGGCCACCGGAAGGGGTTCGAGGTGCGCCACGTCCCGTTCGCGCACCGCGCGGGGAGCAACGTCAAGACGATGACGGTGCAGGTGCGCGACTGATGACCGCCCCCGCAGCCCCTGCCTCCGCAACCGAGCCGCTGCCGGTGCTGCCCACCAGCGTCGTCGGGTCGTACTCGGTGCCCGAGTGGCTGGAGCGGGCGAAGACCGGCGTCTACCACGGCAGCGTCAGCCGGGCGCACCTGGCCGAGATGCACGACATGGCGATCAAGGCGGCGATCAAGGACCAGGAGCTGGCCGGGATCGACATCGTCTCCGACGGCGAGCTGCGCCGCGACAACGACATCGACTACGTCCTCGAGCGGCTGCCCGGCGCGCACGTGCACAACCCGGTGAAGGCGTTCTACTTCGACTACCTCGACGTCGCGCTCACCCGCCCGCTGCCCGACTTCGAGCCCGGTCCGCTCGGGCTCGCCCGGGACCTGCGCTTCACCCGGGCCCACACCGACCGGCCGGTGAAGTTCTCGCTGACCGGACCGTTCTCCCTCGCCCGCCGGGTGCGCAACGAGGCCTACGACGACCCGGCCGAGCTCGTGCGCGCCCTCGCTCGGGCGCTGAACGCCGAGGCGAGGGCACTCGTCGCCGAGGGCGCGCAGCTGATCCAGATCGACGAGCCGTTCCTCGCCGGGTACCCGGAGGCCGCCGAGCTCGCGATCGAGGCGATCAACATCGTCACGAAGGACGTCCCGGCGACCTGGGCGCTGCACGTCTGCTACGGCAACCGCTATGCCCGCCCGCTCTGGGAGGGCCACTACGACTTCCTGTTCCCCGCGGTGCTCGACGCCTCGGTCGACCAGCTCGTGCTGGAGTTCGGGCGCAAGGGCGAGGCCGACCTGCCGCTGCTGCGGCGCTACGGTTGGGATCGCGCGGTCGGCGTCGGTGTCGTCGACGTCAAGACCGAGCAGGTCGAGCCGGCTGAGGTGATCCGCACCCGGATCCGGCGCGCGCTGGACGTCGTGCCACCCGATCAGATGATCGTGAACCCCGACTGCGGCCTCCGGCACCTGCCGGGGGACGTGGCCCGGGGCAAGCTGCGCGCGATGGTCGACGCGACCATGGCCGTGCGGTCCGAGCTCCAGCCACCGGCGCGACGAGAAGGAGAACAATGATCCCCCTGGCCGAGAACGAGCACCTGTTCACCTCGGAATCGGTGACCGAGGGCCATCCGGACAAGATGGCCGACCAGATCTCCGACGCCATCCTGGACGCGGCCCTGGCCGGCGACCCGAACTCGCGCGTCGCCTGCGAGACGCTGATCACCACGGGCATGGTGGTGGTCGCCGGGGAGATCACCACGAAGTCGACCATCGAGTTCACCGACGTCGTGCGGCGCACGGTGAACGAGATCGGGTACGACCGCGGCGAGTTCGGCTTCGACGGCCACACCTGCGCCGTCCTCGTGGCGCTGGACAAGCAGTCGCCCGACATCGCGCAGGGCGTCGACCGGGCCTTCGAGAGCAGGGCCCACGAGCACCGCGGCACGCTCTCCGAGGACGAGCTCGACAGCGCCGGCGCCGGCGACCAGGGGATGATGTTCGGCTTCGCCTGCACGGAGACCGAGGAGCTGATGCCGATGCCGATCGCGCTGGCGCACCGGCTCTCGCGGCGCCTGTCGGAGGTTCGCAAGGACGGCACGCTGCCCTACCTGCGCCCGGACGGGAAGACCCAGGTCACCGTGCGGTACCGCGACGGCAAGCCGGTGTCGGTGGAGAAGGTGCTGATCTCGACCCAGCACGCAGAGGAGGCCACCAGCGAGCAGATCCGCGAGGACCTCTGGAACCACGTCCTCGTCCCGACGCTGCCGGCGGGCTTCTACTCGGCCGACGAGCTCAGGGACAACTTCTACGTCAACCCGACCGGGCGCTTCGTCATCGGCGGTCCCGTCGGGGACGCCGGCCTGACCGGCCGGAAGATCATCGTCGACACCTACGGCGGGTTCGCCCGCCACGGCGGCGGGGCGTTCTCGGGCAAGGACCCGTCGAAGGTGGACCGCTCGGCGGCCTACGCCGCGCGGTACGTCGCGAAGAACCTGGTGGCCGCGGGCCTGGCGGACAAGGTCGAGGTCCAGGTCGCGTACGCGATCGGGGTGGCGCGCCCGCTGTCGCTGCTGGTGGAGACGTTCGGCACCGAGCAGGTGCCGGTGGAGACCATCCGCAAGCTCGTCGACGAGCACTTCGACCTGCGGCCCGCCGCGTTCCGCAGCCATCTGGAGCTGCACCGGCCCATCTACGGCAAGACGGCCGCGTACGGGCACTTCGGTCGCGACGACGCCGACTTCACCTGGGAGGCCACGGACATGGCCGCCGCGCTGCGGGCCGCCGCCGGCCTGGACGCCTGATGACCGTCGTCGTCACGGGGTCGATCGCCACCGACTACCTGATGTCGTTCCCGGGCCGGTTCGCCGACCAGTTCGTGGACGGGCAGCTCGACAAGATCTCGCTGTCCTTCCTGGTGGAGGACCTGGAGATCCGCCGCGGCGGCGTCGCGGCGAACATCGCGTTCGGCCTCGGGTGCCTCGGGGAGCGGCCGCTGCTGGTGGGCGCCGTCGGCAGCGACTTCGCGGAGTACCGGAGCTGGCTCGAGCGGCACGGCGTGGACACCTCCGGGGTGCACGTCTCCGAGCTGCGCCACACGTCGCGGTTCCAGTGCACCACCGACAGAGACATGAACCAGATCGCCTCGTTCTACGCCGGCGCGATGACCGAGGCCCGGGAGATCGAGCTGGCCGGCGTGCTCGACGGGCTCGACACCCCGGACATCGTGCTGGTCGGCGCCAACGACCCCGCGGCGATGGTCCGGCACTCCCAGGAGTGCCGGGACCGCGGCTACCCCTTCGCCGCGGACTTCTCCCAGCAGGTGGCCTTCATGGAGGGCCCCGACCTGCGGGCGCTGGTCGAGGGCGCGACCTACCTGTTCACCAACGCCTACGAGCGCTCGCTGCTCGAGCAGAAGACCGGGTGGAGCTCGGCCGAGCTGCTCGCGCGGGTGGGGACCGCGGTCGCCACCCAGGGCGAGAAGGGCGTGCTCGTCGAGCGCGCGGGCGAACCGGTGCTCGCCGTCGCGGCGGGCAACCCGCGCGCCGTCGTCGAGCCGACCGGGGTGGGCGACGCCTTCCGGGCCGGGTTCCTCGCCGGCATCTCCTGGCGCCTCGGCGACGAGCGCGCCGCGCAGGTGGGCTGCGTGCTCGCCACGCTCGTGCTCGAGACCGTCGGGCCCCAGGAGTACACCTTCGACGCCGCCGACTTCCTCGCGCGCATCACCGACGCCTACGGACCCGCGGCGGCCGCCGACGTGGCGCCGCACCTGGGCGGCTGATCCCGGGCCCTGCCGTCGTGACAGGCGCGGGGAGGGGTGACCGCGATGGGCTGGGGCGCCGACTCCGTCGTGCGCGACCTCTCGTTGACCCGAGGTCGTGCGCTGTGTTCTCGTTCCTCGACGGCAGTCGGGGAAGCCGGTGCGAGTCCGGCGCGGTCCCGCCACTGTGAGGGGTGTCCTCGGGCACGCCGAGCCAGACACCCGCGGCCGTCATCCGATCCCCGAGTGGGAGGGCGCGGACCCTCCTGGAGGACGCGATGACCCGGCCCGTGCTGCTGCTCTCCACCGCCGACACCGAACTGCTCGCGGCCCGCGCGTCGGGCATGCCGTACCGCACGGCGAACCCGGCCCGCGTCGAGCCGGCCGGGCTGGCGGCGCTCCTCGACGGGGTCGGGATCGTCGTGCTGCGGCTGCTCGGCGGGCGCCGGGCGTGGCCCGAGGGCGTGCACGCGCTGCTGGCGTCCGGGTTGCCGGTCGTGCTGCTCGGCGGCGAGGCCGCGCCGGACGCCGAGCTGATGGGCGCGTCCACCGTCCCGGCCGGGGTGGCGGCCGAGGCGCTGGCCTACCTCGCCGCGGGCGGGGTGGGCAACCTGCGCGAGCTGCACCGGTTCCTCTCCGACACCGTCCTGCTCACGGGCGAGGGCTTCGCGCCGCCGGCGCCGACGGCGGAGTTCGGGGTGCACGGCGACCGCGCACGCGACCCGGACCGGCCGACCGTGGGCGTGATCTTCTACCGGGCGCACGAGCTGTCCGGCAACACGGCGTTCGTCGACGCGCTGTGCGACGGGGTCGAGGCCCGGGGCGCGAACGCGCTGCCGGTGTTCTGCGGGTCGCTTCGCGGGGCGCCCGGCGAGCTGCTGGAACTGCTCGGCGGTGCCGACGCGCTCGTCACGACGGTGCTGGCAGCCGGGGGCGCCCCGGCGGACGCCGCCTCGTCGGGCGCGGGCGGCGTCGAGGACGCGTGGGACGCCGGTGCGCTGGCGGCCCTGGACGTTCCGGTGCTCCAGGGCCTGTGCCTGACCACCTCGCGCGCCACGTGGGCAGGCTCGGACGCCGCGCTGTCGCCGATGGACGCGGCGATGCAGGTGGCCGTCCCGGAGTTCGACGGCCGGATCGTCACCGTGCCGTTCTCGTTCAAGGAGGTGGCACCGGGCGACGACCTCCCGGGCTACGTCGCCGACCCGGAGCGGACGGCGCGGCTGGCCGGGCTCGCCGTGCGGCACGCACGGCTGCGGTGGACCCCGGTCGCCGAGCGCAGGCTCGCCGTCGTGCTGTCGTCGTACCCCACGAAGCACTCCCGGGTCGGGAACGCGGTGGGGCTGGACACGCCGGCGTCGGCGGTGGCGCTGCTGCGGGCGCTGCGCGCCGCCGGATACGCCGTCGGGGACTTCCCGGAGGACTCCGACGAGCTGATCCACGCGCTGATCGCCGCCGGCGGGCACGACGTCGAGTGGCTCACCGAGGAGCAGCTGGCCGCGGCGCCGTGCCGGGTCCGTCTCGACGACTACCGGCGGTGGTTCGACGCGCTGCCGCCGTCGCTGACCGAGCGGGTCCGCCGGCACTGGGGCGAGCCGCCGGGGGAGCTCTACGTCGACCGCACCGAGATCGTGCTGGCGGCGCTGCGGTTCGGCAACGTGCTGCTGATGATCCAGCCGCCGCGCGGGTTCGGCGAGAACCCGGTCGCGATCTACCACGATCCGGACCTGCCGCCGTCGCACCACTACCTGGCCGCGTACCGGTGGCTCGGCCACGGGTTCGGGGCCGACGCGGTGGTGCACCTTGGCAAGCACGGCACGCTGGAGTGGCTGCCCGGCAAGGGCCTCGGCCTGGGCGCCGGGTGCGCCCCCGACGCGGTGCTCGGCGAGCTGCCGCTGGTCTACCCGTTCATCGTCAACGACCCCGGCGAGGGCACGCAGGCCAAGCGCCGCGGGCACGCCGTGGTGGTCGACCACCTGGTGCCGCCGATGGCCCGCGCCGACACCTACGGCGACATGGCGAGGCTCGAGCAGCTGCTCGACGAGTACGCGACCGTGCAGGCACTGGACCCGGCGAAGCTGCCCGCCCTGCGCGCGCGGATCTGGGAGGTGGTGACGGCGGCGCAGCTGCACCACGACCTGCACGTCGACTCGGCGCCGGGCGAGGAGACCTTCGACGAGTTCGTCCTGCACGTCGACGGTTACCTGTGCGAGGTCAAGGACGTCCAGATCCGCGACGGGCTGCACGTGCTCGGAGCGCCGCCGGACGGCGAGGCGCAGCGCGACCTCGTGCTCTCGATCCTGCGCGCGACGCAGGTGTGGGGCGGGCGGCGCGCCCTGCCGGGCCTGCGCGCGGCGATCGCCGCCTGGGCCGGCCTCGACGAGCAGGCGCTCCTGGCAGCCCCCGGCCGCCCGTGCGCGGACCCGAGGGCGGCAGCCCTGCTGTCCGCGCACGACCCCGCCCTGCCGGCCGTCACGGGTGCGGATCTCGTCGACCTGCTGGAGGCCCTGGCCCGGCGGCTGGTGGCGGGTGTGCAGGCGCGGGGCTGGTCCGGGCCCGGCGCCGTCACCGCCGAGGTGCTGGGTGCGGAAGTGCCCGACGTCGTCGCGGTGCTGGAGTTCGCGTGCCGCGAGCTGGTGCCGCGGCTGGCGCGGACCACCGACGAGATCGGGAACGTGCTGCACGCCCTCGACGGCGGGTTCGTGCCGGCCGGGCCGTCCGGCTCGCCGACGCGCGGGCTGGTCAACGTGCTCCCGACCGGCCGCAACTTCTACTCGGTCGACCCCAAGGCGATCCCGTCGCGCTCGGCGTGGGAGGTCGGGTCGGCGCTGGCGGACTCGCTGGTCGCGCGGCACGTCGCCGACACCGGCGGGCCGCCGCGCTCGGTCGGGCTCACCGTCTGGGGCACCTCGGCCATGCGCACCCAGGGCGACGACATCGCCGAGATCCTCGCCCTGATCGGGGCCCGCCCGGTGTGGGACGAGGCGTCGCGGCGGGTCACCGGCTTCGAGATCGTGCCGACCGCCGAGCTCGGCCGGCCCCGGATCGACGTCACGGTGCGGATCTCCGGCTTCTTCCGCGACGCGTTCCCGCACGTGATCGCGCTGCTCGACGACGCGGTCGCCGCCGTCGCGGCACTCGACGAGCCGGCCGAGCAGAACTTCCTGCGCGCGCACGTGGCGGAGGACCTCGCCCGGCACGGCGACCGGCGCCGCGCCACCTCGCGGATCTTCGGGTCGAGACCGGGCGCGTACGGGGCGGGCCTGCTCCCGCTGATCGACGCCCGGAACTGGCGCAGCGACGCCGATCTCGCCGAGGTGTACGCGGTGTGGGGCGGCTACGCCTACGGGCGGGGGCTGGACGGGCGGGAGGCCCGCGCGGACATGGAGACCTCGTTCCGGCGGATCGCCGTGGCCGCGAAGAACCAGGACACGCGCGAGCACGACATCGTCGACTCCGACGACTACTTCCAGTACCACGGCGGCATGGTCGCCACCGTCCGTGCGCTGACCGGGCGCTCGCCCGCGGCCTACCTCGGCGACTCCGCCGTCCCGGACGCGGTGCGCACGCGCACGCTCGTCGAGGAGACCCGCCGGGTCTTCCGGGCCCGGGTGGTGAACCCGAGGTGGATCGCCGCGATGCAGCGCCACGGGTACAAGGGGGCGTTCGAGCTGGCCGCCACCGTCGACTACCTGTTCGGCTACGACGCCACGGCCGGGGTCGTCGACGACTGGATGTACGCGCAGCTCGCCGAGAGCTACGTCTTCGACCGCACCAACCGCGCGTTCCTGGAGAGGTCCAACCCGTGGGCGCTGCGGGGCATCACCGAGCGGCTGCTGGAGGCCGCGGACCGCGGCATGTGGGCCAAGCCGGACGACGCCGTGCTGGAGGGCCTGCGGCAGACCTACCTCGATCTCGAGGGCGACCTGGAGGAGCGGTCGTGACGCCCACGCTGGTCGGGGTGGGGGTCGGCCCCGGCGATCCGGACCTGGTGACGGTCAAGGCGGCGAACCTGCTGGCCAAGGCGGACGTCGTGTTCGTCCCCGTGGCCGACACCGGCGAGACCGGCCGCGCCGAGCAGACCGTGCTGCACTACGCCGAGGCCTGGCGGGTGCAGCGGGTCGAGTTCGCCCTGCACGACCGCGAGCACACGCGACGGCGGGAGCGGGCATGGGACGCGGCGGCGGCGCAGGTCGCGCGCTGGTTCGCCGAGCACCCGGACGGCACCGCCGCGTTCGCGACGATCGGCGACCCGTGCGTCTACTCGACGTTCACCTACCTGGCGGCATCGGTCCGCGAGGTGCTCGGCGAGCTCGACGTGGCGCTCGTCCCGGGCATCACCGCGATGCAGGACCTCGCCGCGCGGACCGGCACGCCGCTGGTGGAGGGGCGCGAGGCGCTGTCGCTGTTCCCGATGACGGCCGGCGCGGACCGGTTCCGGGAGGCGCTGGCGCGCGGCGACGCGGTGGTGGCGTACAAGTTCGGCCGGATGCTGCCGGAGACGCTCGCGGTCCTGCGCGAGACCGGCCGGCTCGACGGTGCGGTGTACGGCGCCGGGCTCGGGCTGGCCGGGGAGGACGTCCGCCCGGCGCGTGAGCTCGACCCCGACGCGCCGGGGCCGTACCTGTCGACGCTGATCGTCCCGCCCCGGCGTACCGGCCGCGGCGGTTCCCTGTGAGCGGTTCGCGACCGCCCGGCGCGAACCGGGAGCCCTGATGGACCTCGTCGCCGAGGCCGTCGCCGCGATCCGCCCCCTCGACGACCCCGACGTGACGGCCGCCCGCGCCGCCGCCCGCGACCGTCTCGACCGGATGACCAAGCCCCGCGGGGCGCTCGGGCGCGTGGAGGACCTGGCCGTGGCCCTGGCCGGGATCGCCGGCCGGTGCCCGCCACCGCTGCCCGAGCCGGCCGTCGTCGCGGTGTTCGCCGGTGACCACGGCGTGCACGCGCAGGGGGTGACACCGTGGCCGCAGGAGGTCACCGGCCAGATGGTCGCGAACTTCCTCGCCGGTGGGGCGGTGGTCAACGCGTTCGCCCGCCAGGCCGGCGCCGAGGTGTGCGTCGTCGACGTCGGGGTGCTCGGCCCGTCCGCACCGGCGCCCGGGTTGCTGCGACGGCGCGTGGCCGACGGCACCGCCGACATGACCGCCGGGCCGGCGCTGACCCGGGACCAGGCCCGCCGGGCGGTCGAGACGGGGGTGAGCACCGCACGCGAGCTGGTCGCCGCCGGGCACCGCTGCCTGCTGACCGGCGACATGGGCATCGCGAACACCACCGCGGCCGCCGCCCTGATCTGCGCTTTCACCGGCGCCGACCCGGCCGCCGCGACGGGGCGCGGCACCGGCGTCGACGACGCGACGCTGGCGCGCAAGACCGGCGCCGTCCGCCGCGCTTTGGCCCGGCACCGACCCGACCCGGCCGACCCGCTGGGCGTGCTCGCCGCGTTCGGCGGATGCGAGCACGCCGCGCTGGCCGGGTTCGTCCTCGGCGCCGCCGCGGCCCGGGTCCCGGTGCTGCTCGACGGCGTCAGCGCGGGCGCGGCGGCGCTGGTGGCCGCGGCGTTCGCCCCCGCGACGGTGGGCGCCTGCCTGGCCGGGCACCGCTCCGCCGAGCCCGGGCACGCGCTCGCGCTGGCCCACCTCGGGCTCGACCCGCTGCTGGACCTCGGGATGCGCCTCGGCGAGGGCACCGGCGCGCTGCTCGCGCTGCCCGTGGTCGCCGGGGCGGCGCGGGCGCTGCACGAGGTGGCGACCTTCGACGCCGCCGGTGTGGTGGACCGGACCGGCCGCTGAGCTCACTGCTGACGCAGCGGGCTGCTCGTGGCGGGGTCAGCCGCGGTCGGCGTCGAGGTAGCCGAGGTCGGTGAGGATCACCGCGCAGAGGTTGGGGGTGCGCGAGCAGGTGGGCTGCACCTGCGGGCCGCCGGAGTAGTAGCGCCGCAGTTCCTCGGAGAACCCGACGGCACCGGTCGAGGCCGGCCGGCCGTCGAGGATGTCGAGCGCCACCTCCAGCTCGGCGCGGGTCACGTCGGCGCGCCACAGCCGCTGCCGCACCTGGATCGCGGCGTCGCCCTCGAGGGCGGCCTCCAGCGTCGAGGTACCGCAGAGCGGGCGCACCCTGCGCCCGCCGCGGTAGCGCTCCCGAACCGCCTCCCAGTCCAGCTTCCTGTCCGAGCTCATGCCCAGTCCTCCGTCCGCCGGTACCGGCCCAGGCCCGACACCACGAACTCGTCGCGCCGGCCCTGCCGTCGAACCCCCAACAGGCGCAGGACCTGCGAGATCGGTGCCTCGTGGGAGACGAACGTCTCCGACCGGCCCAACAGCAGCGGGCCGAGGATCTGCGTCCCGTCCCGCCACGCGGCGGCCGTCTGGTACCCGTCGAGCCCGGAGTAGTCGGCCTCGAGATACCCCACGGGACCGGCCGCCGACGCCGCCTCTAGCAAGGACAGCAGCCCGGCTGTCAGGTGGGTGAAGCCGGACTCGGGCCCGGTGCTCACCTCGGCGCAGGCCCGCCCGGTCGACGCCGGGCCGCCCGCGATGTCCGCCTCCAGCATCGCGCAGATCATGGCCGGGGTGACCTCGGCGGCGAGCGCTTCGGTCACCGGCACGAGCCCCAGGCCGGCTGCGTCGAGGCGCACCAGGCGCGCGGCCGGGTGCACCGCCGCGAGCGGGGCCAGCACCTCCAGTGCGCCGACGACGCCCGCCAGCTCGTACCGCATTCCCTGGTCGGTCGCCACGGCTATTCGAGGAATCCGAGGTCCTTGAGCACGTGCGCGGCCGACGTCGCGCGGACGTCGGCGACCACGGCCCGGTACTCCTCGACGAAAAGACCCGCGTGCCGGCTCATCTCGTCGGCCTCGATGAGCGCGGCCGCCTTCTCCAGGTGCTCGCGGGCGAGGGTGTCGCGCCACAGCGAGTGGCGGATGTGCACCCCGGTGTCGTCGACCCCGGTGATCACGAGCTGCTTTCCGCCCGCGACGGTCGGGATCGAGGTCCCGCCGTCGTAACGCTTCACGACATCGTCCCAGTCCAGCGGCACGGCCGTCTCATCCCCTCTCGTCCGGATCGGGCGCGGGCGGCAGCCCGGGGGCCGCGATCTCGTGCATGAATGCCAGCGTGGCCGCGCGCCGTGCGGTCGCCGCAGCCTCGTCGCAGGCCAGCGCGGCCGCGAGGGTCTCGGTGTCCTCACCGCGGACGCAGGCCCGCACGAGCACGTGGCGATGGTGATCGGGCAGCTCCTCGAGCCGCGCGCGCAGTTCGGTCCAGCCGCAGACCCTGGCCAGGACGCCGGCGTCGGCCTCGGCGATGCGAGTCTCCGCCAGCCGGGCGATCCGCCCGGAGTAGGGCAGTCCCTGGAAGCGGAAGACCATCGGCCGGGACACGAGCCCGGCCGCGACCTGCACGGCCACCTGCGGGGCGAGCCCCGGGTCCGCGAGGCGGTGCGAGACCGTGAACTCGACGGCCTCGTAGGTCGCCCGCACCCGGTCGAGCCACTGGGCGAACTCCGCAGCGATGGCGGCGCTGTCCGGCTCGGTGCCGGTCGGCCTGGTCGCCATGAGGGCCCTCCCGTCGTCGAGAAGAACAACGGTGCAGGAAGGCCACGCCCGGGTCGGACGTGGCCTTCCTGCACCCTCAGGTCACGGCGTCGGGACGACCGTCTTGAGCATCCCGGCGATGTGCTCGGCCTGCACCGTCGTGATGTCCTTCGACGCCGTCGCGTCACCGCGGATGGCGTCGTGCGGCACGACCACCCAGCACGCGCAGCCCCAGATGCACTCGCCGGCCATGCCGTCGAAACGGATGGACTGCTCGGACAGGATCACGCCGAGGTCGAGGAGCCAGGAGTGCATCATGAGCTTCTCGTCCCACGACTCGATCGCGTCGTAGGCGTCCCGAGCCTCGAAGAACGCGGTGAAGTCGGACTTCGCCACGCCCGGGATGATCACGTTCGAGTAGGCCGTCAGCTCGTCGAAGAACTCGGCTACCGTCGTGTTCACGGTGCCGTCGTCGCCCTCGAGGAGGTAGCCGCCGAGGGTTTCCCGCAGCTTGGTCTCCAGCGTCTCGTTCCACAGCTCGCGCGGGGCGACGGTGTGCGCCTCGATGTAGTCGGTCTTGAAGCCCTCCTTGAGACCCGACCACTGCGGGATGTAGCCGATCCACTTGCTGACCACCTGGCGCCACTTGCTGCGCGGCTCGCCGGGCAGTACCTCGACGCCCGGGTGGGTGTACTTGGCGACGTCGAAGATCGTCCAGGTGCGGTCGCCGGAGATGTTGCGCTCGTGGGGTGCGCCGGTGAAGCCCATCGGGCGCAGCATCTTGAACAGCAGCCGGCCGTAGTCCTGCACCACGAAACGCATGAAGGAGTCGTTGATGAACTTGCGGGTGACGCCCTTGCGCAGGGCGTCGCGGATCGCCGGCTGCCCGGTCTTGGTGTAGGAGCCCAGCCGCTGCCAGGAGTGCTCCTGGGGCAGCGCGAAGAACCCGCCGGTGAACGGGTTCTTGTACAGGTCGCCCCACACCGCCATGACGCCCTGGTTCTTGGCGTCGTCGAGCATGCAGTCGATCTCGTTCATGGTCGGGAACAGCGCGGCGTCCCCGCCGGCGTGCTTCTCGTCGCCGGAGAACGGCATCGAGGCCACGCCGACCACCGGGAGCCGGCGGCCGAGCTTGACATTGGACAGGTGCCGGGCGAGGTCGACCACGATGCCGGAACCGGTGCCGCCGGCCAGTGAGAAGAAGATCAGCACCAGCGAGGGCAGCTTGGTGGCGTTGATGCTCGCGACGAACTCGTCGAGCGCCTTCTCCAGCATCTTGTCTTCGCCGTAGTAGTAGTGCCCGTAGATCGCCTTGGAGATCGCGCGCGGGATCGAGTCGCCGGCCTTGGGCATCTCGGTGTCGGCCGGCAGCCACGGCTCGTAGTTGGGGTTCCAGTAGTACCGCGGGTACTCCATCTTGAGGAACTCGCGCCAGCGGTTGAGGCTGGTCATGAGGTCCTTCTTCTCCGGGACGTCCAGGCTGATCGTGCGGACCTGGGCGCGGTCGGTCGGGATGCCGCGCTCGGTGAGCCGCTGGTCGAAGCCGCTCGCGTACTCCTTGAGCTCGTGCATGTCCTGGTCGCCGATGTCGATGGCCAATCCGGTGAACCGGGCGCGCGGGTCCTCCAGCATGTCCTCGATCTCACCGGTGCGCAGGAGCGCCTCGACCATGTAGGCGCCGGTCTTGCCGATGCCGATCGCATGGATGCAGTGCGGCGCTTGTGCGCCGGTCGCGCTGTGGTAGAGCGACATTCCCATTGCGGTGTTCCTCCTGTTGTCGCGTGCGGCATCGCCGCGCGTCCACGTGGTCGTGCGCTAGCTCGCTCCTCGCGCCGCCTTCTTCCGGTGTCGGCGTCGACCGGTCAATCCAGGTAGCCGAGGTCCTTCAGGACAGTGGCGGCGGTGGTCGGCCGCTCGTCGGCGATGTAGGTGCGGTAGTGGTCGATGACGTCGCCGTAGTTGCGGGTCATCTTTCCCTCGTCCAGCAGGGCCATCGCCTTCTCCAGGTAGGCGCGGGTCAGCTTGTCGGTCCACAACCGGTGCGAGACGTAGATGTACTCGTCATCGGCGCCGGTCACCTTCAGCGTCCGGGCGCCGGGCATCGACGGGAGCTCGGCGCCGTTCTCGTACCGCTTGACGACATCGGCCCAGTCGGTCGCCACGTCACACCTCCTTCGAAGTCAGGTCGAAGCCGCTCACTTGACGGCGGCCGCCTCGACCGGTACGTCCACCGCCGCCGGCATCTCCTCGCCGCGGATCGCGGCGTGCGGAACCACCACCCAGCAGGCGCAGCCCCAGATGCACTCCCCACCCATCCCGTCGAACCGGATGGAGGGCTCGCAGAGCATCACGCCGAGATCGAGGATCCACGAGTGCAGGAGCAGCTTGTCGTCCCACTCCAGCGGGTCGTAGAGGTCGCGTGAGGGGACGAACGCCTCCAGATCCAGCTTGGTGGCCCGGGGCAGGAGCACGCTGACGAACCCCGCGCCCGCGGTCTCGGCCGTCTTGACCACCGGTTCGACCCGGGTGGCCGCCACCTCCCCGATGGCCGAGACGACCGCCTTGGCAGCGGCGTCGGCGTCGGCCCCGGAACCGAAGACGCGCGCCTCGGCGTACTCGGTGCTGAATCCCTTGGTCAGGCCGAGCGAGCCGAGCGAGCCGGCGTCCTCGAGGCTCTTCACCGTGAGGATGTTGAGCCACCTGTCGCTCTGCTCACCGCGGATGGCCGGGTGCCACTGGTCGCCGGGCACGGCGAGCCAGTTGAGCGCCTTGAGCGACTCGTAGAGGTCCTTCCCGCCACCAGCGGCGAGGAAGGAGGCGATGCCCGCGGCGACGTCCTCGCCGTCGGCCTGCGGGACGGCGAAGAAGCCGCCGGTGAAGGGGTTCTTGTAGAGGTCGCCCCACACCGCCATGACGCCGTTGTTCTTCGTCGTGTCGATCATGCAGTCGAGCTCGTTGATCACCGGGAAGAACCCGGCGTCCGGGGTGGTCGGCGTGATCCCGACACCGACGACCCACGGGCGCCGACCCAGCTTGATCGAGGACATGTGGCGGGCGATGTCCACGACGAGCGCGCTGCCCACGCTGTCTCCCAGGGAGAAGGGGATCACGACGACCGGGGTCTTGTCGCTGGCGAAGATGCCCGCGGCGAAGGCGTCCATCGCCTTCGTGATCTCCCCGTCCTGGTAGTACTCGCAGTTGTAGATCGCCTTGGCGATCGCCCGGGGCATGAACTCGCCCGGTCCCGGGATGGCCAGGTCGCCGGGCAGCCACGGCTCGTAGTTCGGGTTCCAGTAGTAGCGCGGGTACTCCATCTTCAGGAACTCGCGGTAGCGGTTCAGGGAGGCCGACAGCCCCGCTCGGGTGGGGATCGGGAGGTCCACGGTGGTCACGGCGCCCGCGGGGAGCCCGCCGGCCGCCCCCCGGACCGAGGCCAGCGCGGTGTCGCCGATGTCGACCGCGAGCGCGGTGAAGCCCTCCGGTGCGGCCTTGAGCAGTTCGGTGATGACCGCCGCACCAGGCGCGCCCAGACCCAGGACGTGCAGGGAGAAGGGGCCCTCGTGGTCGCCGGCGTGGTGGACGTTCTCCTTGCTCAGCGCCTCGATGCGCGCCAGCGTGGTGTCGTGATCGTGCTCGTGATCGTGTCCGTGGCCGTGATCGTCAGCCATGTCGGGTGCCTTTCCAATGGTGGTCGATAGGGGCTGGTGGCTGTCGGGAGGCGGAGGTCCAGGGCGGTCAGCAGGCATGAGCCGTGCCGATGTGGGCACCGGCGGTGAGTGCGGTGCCGAGCCGCACTCCGTCGGAGCCGCGGGCGACGGTCGTCCGCTCGCGAAGCACGCGCTTTCCCCGAGCGCTCTCGGCGCGTGCGGTGCGGAGCCCGTCAACGGAGAGCTCCGCGTACTGGAACTCGTGCTCCTCCCCGCCGCACTGGCCGAGGGTGCCGCCGTCGGGCCCGACGATGGCCGAGTGACCCGACCAGCTGCACGCGCCCGCGCTGCCGGCCGGGTTCACCGAGACGACGTAGCAGGAGCCCATCCACGCCGCGGTCCGGGCCGCGGCGATCTGCGCGACGGCCGGGACGTCCGGCGAGACCTGGAACTGCACGAGCAGCTCGGCCCCGCGGAACTGGCACCCCGTCCCGGGCCGGACCGGTGCCGTCCCGGCACGGAGGCTGAGCCCGGTGCGCAACCCGCCCGGGCCGACCGCGACGTCCGGCGAGTCCCCTCCGGTGGCACCGGGAGGCCGGCGGTGGAGCAACACGACCTCCCCCCGGTCGTCGATCAGCACCACGGAGTGGTCAGGGTCGGGGCGGCACCGGCCGCCGCTGACGGAGAAGGCACCCCACACCCCGGCCACCCGGCACGCGCGGGCGAACATGGCGATGTCCTCGCCGTCGGCCGTGAGCTGATCGATCCCGCGAGCGTTGCCGGGGTTGTCGACCCACCCGTGTGTTGCGTACTCCGGGAACACGATCAGGTCCAGACCGGGCTCCCCCCGGGCCATGCCGACGACGAGATCGGCGATCCGCAGGTAGTTGAGGCGCGCATCGTCGCGGGTACGAAGCTGGGGCACCGTGTAGCTCAGCACCGCGACACCGACGCTCCCCACGGTGCGCCGGCGCGCTCCTCGGATCGGAGAGCGTCGGGCGGTCACGACGAGACCGCGCAGCTGCCGCGGTCGGCCATGATCGGGCCGGACGCGGAGGGCTTGATGTCGAAGTCGAAGATCGCGGTCGGAAGGTACAGCGAGCAGCACGCGTTCGGGATGTCGACGACACCGCTCACCCGTCCCTCGATCGGCGCGGAGCCGAGCAGCAGGTAGGCCTGCGCGCCGCTGTAGCCGAACTTCTCCAGGTAGGTGATCGCGTTGAGGCAGGCGTTGCGGTAGGCGACCGTCGCGTCGTTGTAGTAGTTCGTGTTCGTCTCGTGATCGACGGAGATGCCGATGAAGGTGACGAACTCGGAGTACCGCGGCTCGACGATGCCGGGCATCAGGATCGGGTTGGTGGTGACCCCGTAGGTCTGCATGCCGCCCTTGATCAGGTCGACGTGGAAATCGATGAAGCCGCCCATCTCGATCGCGCCACAGAAGGTGATCTCGCCGTCGCCCTGGCTGAAGTGGAGGTCGCCACCGGAGAACAGGGCGCCGGGGTGGTGCACCGGGTAGAACACCCGCGATCCGCGGGTGAAGTTCTTGATGTCATGGTTGCCGCCGTTCTCCCGCGGCGGCACGGTGCGGGCGCCGTCGCGGGCGATGCCGGCCAGGACGTCGCCGGTGGCAGTGCCCCCGAGCACCTCGGCCTCGAGCGGGGGCAGCGCGAGCGGGGGTACCCGGTCGGGGTCGGTGGCGATCAGTGCGCGCTCGCGGTCGTTCCACCTGGCCAGGAGCTCGGGGGAGGGGGCGGTGCCGAAC
>DATLGI010000013.1:0-5438 GCA_035540535.1 Pseudonocardia sp. | reverse complement strand
TCGGCGACAGCCGCCGGCGCGCCTTCCCGCCAGACACGGTCGAAGCGGACATCATCAACAGCCTCCAGATCGGTCGGACACGCCGATCCGTGGCTGGGTATTTTGAACCGGATCTGGTTCACGAACTCAGACGCAAGACATCGGTGTCGTCCTCGGCGCCCGGGTGCTCGCCGAGTTCGGAGACGATCCGCACCGCTACCGCGACGGGAAGGCCCGCAAGAACTACGCCGGCACCTCCCCGATCACCCGCGCCTCGGGCCGCAAGGTCGCGGTGCTGGCCCGCTACGCCCGCAACCGCCGCCTCGGCGACGCTGTTCATCAGTGGGCGTTCTGCGCCCTCACCAGCTCACCCGGCGCCCGCGCCTACTACGACACCCTGCGCGCCCGCGGGACCGGCCACCACGCCGCGCTGCGCCAACTCGGTAATCGCCTCGTCGGCATCCTGCACGGCTGCCTCAAGACCCGAACCCGCTACGACGAGACCACCGCCTGGGCCCACCACCACGCCGCCGCTTGACCCGCAACACCATGGGATGTCTGAGCCGGCGCCCCGCGTGGCGTCCCGGCGGCCGGGTGTGGCGCCGGTAGCGTGCCGGGACGTGACGGCCCCCCCGCTACTGCTCGGCCCCGCGGCGAACGACCTGCCGGCGCATGTCCGCACGGCCTTCGGCGTGGCCGGGGCGCAGCCGCGACCCGTCGCCTGGGCCGGCCGGCGGGCCTGGCTGTGCGACGAGATCCTGATCCGCCCGGTGGCGGACTACGTGGTGGCGGCGTGGTCGGCCGGCGTGCTGGACGGCCTGGTCGTGGACGGGGTCCGCACGGCGCGGCCGGTGCGGGCCTCGGACGGGCGGTGGGTGGTCGCGGGCTGGACGGCGTGCCGGCACGTCGCGGGCACGATCGAGCCGCGCCACGACGAGGTCGTCGAGGTCTCGCTGCGGCTGCACGCCGCGCTGGAGTCCGTCACCCGGCCCCGGTTGCTCGACGACCGCGACGACCTCGTCACCCGTGCGGCCGCGGCCGCGTGGGGTGAGCGGCGCCTGCCGCTCGACCCCGCGATGGGCGGCGACCTCCACGACGAGCTGGCCCGGTACCGGCGGCCGGTGCGGCTGGCACCGCAGGTGGTGCACCCGGAGCTGTTCGGGGCCGTCCTCTTCGACGCCGACGGGGTGCCGGCCCTGGTCGACCTGGTGCCGGCGTGGCGGCCGAAGGAGTGGGCGGCCGCGGTGATCGTCGTCGACGCGCTGGCCTGGGGGAATGCCGACGAGGGCCTGCCGGAGCGATGGGCGCACCTGCCGGAGTGGCCGCAGGTCCTGCTGCGCGCGGTGCTCCACCGGCTGGCCCTGCACGCCCTGCACCCGCAGGCCGGCGCGCGGACGCTGGACGGCCTGGAGCGAGCGGCACGGCTCGTCGCCGCGCGCGTCTGATCCGGTCCCGGTCCCGCGGGTGGGTGCTCACACCCGCCCGCCGCCGCCGTGAGGACCGGTTCGCCGCACCGTCACATCCGTCGCACGAGCGGGTAACGGTCGCTTCCTAACGTCGTGGGTGCCGTCCCACCGCACACGACCGAGGAGGCCCGGTGACGCCCACCGACGCACCCCCGCCCCGACGCGCCGTGGCCGCTGGATCGACCACTGGGAGCCCGAGGACGAGGGCTTCTGGGCGCGCACCGGCGCCCGCGTCGCGAATCGCAACCTCTGGTTCTCGATCCTCGCCGAGCGCATCGGATTCTCCGTCTGGACGCTGTGGTCGGTCCTGGTGCTGTTCAGGGGGCCCGAGTACGGGATCGACGCCGCCGGCGAGTTCTTCCTGGTGGCGGTCCCGACGTTGGTCGGCGCGCTGCTGCGGCTGCCCTACACGTTCGCCGTCGCGCGGTTCGGCGGGCGGAACTGGACGATCGCCAGCGCCGCTCTGCTGCTGCTGCCGGCGGTCCTGGGTCTGGTCGTGCTGGAGCCGGGCACCTCCTACACGACGTTCGTCGTGGTGGCGGCGGTGGCCGGCGTGGGCGGCGGCAACTTCGCCTCGTCGATGGCGAACATCAACACCTTCTTCCCGGAGTCGCGCAAGGGCTGGGCACTGGGGCTCAACGCGGGCGGCGGGAACCTCGGTGTGCCGGTGGTGCAGCTGCTCGGGTTGGCCGTGATCGCGACCGTCGGCGCGACCGCCCCCCGTGTGCTGCTGGCGCTCTACGTCCCGCTGATCGTCGTCGCGGCGGTCCTCGCGGCGGTGCGGATGGACAACCTCTCGTCGGTCCGCGGCGACACCGGCGCGTTCGGCGAGGCCGTGCGGGAGCGCCAGACCTGGGTGATGTCGTTCCTCTACATCGGCACATTCGGCTCGTTCATCGGCTACAGCTTCGCCTTCGGACTGGTGCTGCAGAACCAGTTCGGCCGCACGCCGCTGCAGGCCGCGGCCGTGACGTTCATCGGCCCGCTGCTCGGCTCGCTGATCCGCCCGCTGGGCGGGTGGCTGGCGGACCGGTGGGGCGGCGCGCGGGTGACGTTCGCGAACTTCGTCGGGATGGGTGCGGCGACGGGAGTCGTGGTCGCGGCGTCGGCCGCGCAGTCGCTCCCGCTGTTCACGGCCGGGTTCGTCCTGCTGTTCGTGCTCAGCGGGGTCGGCAACGGCTCGACGTACAAGATGATCCCGGCGATCTTCCGCGGGCAGGCCGGGGTCGCGGTCGCCCAGGGTGCCGACGAGCGGGTCGCGCTGCTGCGGGCGCGGCGGGTCTCGGGCGCGGTCATCGGCATCGCCGGGGCGGTCGGGGCGCTCGGCGGCCTGTTCATCAACCTCGCGTTCCGCCAGTCCTTCCAGGTGGCCGGCTCGGGCGACCCGGCGTTCTGGTCGTTCCTCGGGTTCTACGTCGTGTGCATGCTGGTGACCTGGGCGGTGTACCTGCGGCCGGTCCCGGCGCGGGCGACCGAGCCGGTGCATCCGCGGCTCGCGCACGCGGGCGTGTGACGGCGCCGGTCGCCACGCACTGCCCGTACTGCGCCCTGCAGTGCGGGCAGTGGGTGGACACCGCCGGGAACGTCCGGGCCCGTGCCGTGCGCACCGGCGGGGGCGGGCTGTGCCAGAAGGGCTGGACGGCGGGGACGCTGCTGCACCATCCCCAGCGCCTCACCACCCCGCTGATGCGTGCCCGCCGCGACGCCCCGCTCGCGGCGGCCGGTTGGGACGCCGCGCTCGGTCACGTCGCCGGGCGGCTGCTCGCGTTGCGGACCGAGCACGGGCCGGACGCCGTCGCGGTGTTCGGCGCCGGCGGGTTGACGAACGAGAAGGCGTACCTGCTCGGCAAGTTCGCGAGAGTCGCCCTTGGGACCTCGCAGATCGACTACAACGGCCGGTTCTGCATGTCCTCGGCGGCCGCCGCCGGGAACCGGGCGTTCGGCGTCGACCGGGGGCTGCCGTTCCCGGTGAGCGACCTGGACGGCGCCCAGGTCGTGGTCCTGGTCGGGGCCAACGTCGCCGAGACGATGCCGCCGCTGATGGGACACCTGGCGCGGGCACGGCTGGTGGTGGTCGACCCGCGGCGCACGCCGACCGCCGAGCGGGCCCTGACCGGCGGTGGCCTGCACCTTGGGCCCGCGCCGGGCACGGACCTCGCGCTGGCGCTGGGGATGCTGCACGCGGCCGTCGTCGACGGGCACGTCGACACGGGTTACCTGGCCGCTCGCACCACCGGTTTCGACGACGTCTGGCGGGTGGCCGCGCAGTGGTGGCCGGAGCGGGCGGAACGGGTGTGCGGGGTGCCGGCGGCGGACATGCGCGCGGTGGTCGCCCTGCTCGCGGCCGCCGAGCGGCGGTACGTGCTCACCGCGCGGGGGACCGAGCAGCACAGCCGCGGCGTCGACACCGTGAGCGCGTGGATCAACCTGGCGCTCGCGCTCGGCCTGCCGGGCTCGCCCGGCTCCGGGTTCGGCACGATCACCGGACAGGGCAACGGGCAGGGCGGGCGCGAGCACGGGCAGAAGGCCGACCAGCTCCCCGGCTACCGGCACATCGCCGACCCGGCGGCGCGGGCGCACGTCGCCGGGGTGTGGGGCGTCGAGCCCGATTCGCTGCCCGGTCCCGGTCGCAGCGCCACCGAGCTGCTCGCCGCGCTCGGTCGTGGCGGCGGGCCGCGCGCGCTGCTGGTGTTCGGCTCGAACGTGCTGGTGTCCGCCCCGGACACCGGGGCGGTCGCCGAGCGGCTGGCGGCGCTGGACCTGCTCGTCGTCGCCGACGTGTTCCCCGGTGAGACCGCCGGCGCCGCCGACGTCGTGCTGCCCGTCGCCCAGTGGGCGGAGGAGGAGGGGACGGTGACGAACCTGGAGGGGCGGGTGCTGCGGCGGCGGCGAGCGGTGCGGCCGCCCCCCGGGGTGCGGACCGATCTGGAGGTCGTCGCGGGGCTGGCCGGGGAGCTGGGCGTGCCCGGCTTCCCCGCGGATCCCGAGGCGGTGTTCGACGAGCTGCGGGCCGCCTCGGCGGGCGGGCCCGCCGACTACTCCGGCGTCAGCTACTCCCGGCTCGACGCGGGGGAGGTGCTGCACTGGCCGTGTCCCGGCGACGGGCACCCGGGCACCCCGCGGTTGTTCGCCGACCGCTTCGCGCACCCCGACGGGCGGGCCCGCCTCGTGGCCGTCGACCACACGGGCCCGGCGGAACCCGTGGACGCGGAGTACCCGCTGTACGCGACGACGGGCCGGGTGCTCGTGCACTACCAGTCCGGCGCGCAGACCCGGCGGGTCGCCGAGCTGGCCGAGATCGCGCCGGAGACGGTCGTCGAGGTGCATCCGGACACCGCCGCGCGGGCCGGGCTCGCCGACGGGGAGCAGGCGCGGGTGGTGTCGCGGCGCGGCGCGGTGCTGGCCAGGGTCCGGTACCTGGCGTCGATGCGGCTGGACACGGTGTTCGTGCCCTTCCACTTCGGCGGCGAGGGTGCGGCCAACCTCGTGACCAACCCGGTGCTGGACCCGGTGAGCCGGATGCCGGAGTTCAAGGTGTGCGCGGTGCGGCTGGAGCCCGTCGTCGAGCCTTGACGTGGGCGGCACGCGGGGTGGTCTCCGGCGCTTGCCGACACCCGCGCGGGCGTGTTGGTCGACCGTCGCCGGTCGTCGCGACCCGTGACCGGCGAGGTGCACGCCGTTGATCGGCCGGACGCGGCGGTGCCTGATGACGACGTCCGCGAGCGGGTGCGAGCCGCTACGCCGCGGCCCGTTCGGTGGGAGACGGCGCCGCCGCCCGGGTGGTGGACGTGCCGTCCTGCCGCGTAAGCCGGGCGCGTGTTGAGCGGGGGTGGGTCTCGGAGCTCGTCGTCAGAGCGTGTCAACTTGTCTGTGTAAGAGTGCACTCTCTTGGGCTAAGCGATGAACGGTGCGAGGCGGTCCGGGTGGGCGATGGCTAGCGCTCCGAGGGCCGCTTTCCAGCCCTGGACGACGCCGCCCTCGACGAGTCGGCCG
>DATLGI010000012.1:0-8804 GCA_035540535.1 Pseudonocardia sp. | reverse complement strand
CGTCCTCCCCGACCGGGCGCGGCGCCCCCGGCGGCCCCGGCGCCGCGCCCGGTCGGGGAGGACGACCTCTTCGGGCCCCTGCCCGCGCACGGGCTGGGCGACTTCGCCGCCACGCCCATCTTCGAGGCGGTCGCCTCCGCGTGGTTCCGCGAGCCCGACGCCGGGGGCAACGGCCACGCCCCCGGCGAGGGCGACTGGGGATCGCCCGGCGACGTCGAGTGGGCGGCCGCCGCCGCCCGCGCGGCCCGGCCCGACCCGGTGGACGTCACCGCCGCAGGCCTGCCGCGGCGCGACCCGGGCAATCAGATGATCACACCCTCGGTCCGCCGTGGTGAGCCGGAGCAGGCCGCGGACGCGGTGGAGCGGGCGCCGGAGCGGGTGCGCCACCGGCTCGCGGTGTATCAGCAGGGTCTGCAGCGGGGGCGCCACCGGGCGGCGGAGCCCGCCGACCAGGCCACCCCGGACGCTTCCTGGTGGCAGCTCGAGGGCTGAAGTCCGCGCGCGTCACCCTGAGACATCCGGGCGACGTCGTTCGGTGCCTGTTGGCGCCGGGATTCGATTCATCTAACCTGCTGTTGTGAACACTCAATTCCGGCGCGCGGCCGTCCCGTGCTGCGGTCTCAGCCTCACCGAGGCGGTGGAGGACACCTTGAAGACGATCTTCAAGACGGCCGGCCGCGGCGAGGCGGTCACCACGGGCGCGCTGGCCGAGGCGCTGCAGGTGACGGCGCCGACGGTGTCGACCATGCTCAAGCGGCTGGAGTCCCACGGTCTGGTGGACCGCGGGCCGCAGCACAGCGTGTGGCTGACGGGCCACGGTGCCGACCACGCGCGCCACGTCGTGCGTCGGCACCGGCTGCTGGAGACCTTCCTGCTGCGCGTCCTTCAGGTGCCCTGGGACGAGGTGCACGCCGAGGCCGAGGTGCTCGAGCACGCCGTGTCCGACCGGCTGCTCGCCCGGATCGACGCCCACCTCGACCATCCCGGCGCCGATCCGCACGGCGACCCCATCCCGCCGCCCGCCGGCGGCCACGACGAGGGGTGGGGTGAGCGGCTGGACGGGGTCGCACCCGGGGCGGTGTTCCGGGTCGACCGGGTGCTCGACCGCGACGACGCCGCCCTGCGCCACCTGGCCGACCTCGGGATCACTCCCGGCCGGGTCGTGCAGGTCACCCGCCGGGACCCGTTCGGTGGCCCGCTGTGGGTGCGGATCGAGGGTCGCGATCAGGCGCTCGGCGACGTCCTCGCGGCGCTCGTACACGGCACGGTCGTGCGGTCCGTGCGGGACGCGTCGTGAGGGGCGCCCGGGCTCCGGCCGTGGTGGGTGCGCTCGTCGCCGTCCTGCTGCTGCTGACCGGCTGCGTCTCGTCCCCGGCCGGGTCGGCTGTACCGATCGGCGAGCGCACCGTGCGGGTGACCACCACGACGAACTTCATCACCGACACCGTCTCCCGCATCGGCGGCGACCGGGTGCAGGTGACCGGCTTGATGGGGACCGGGGTCGACCCCCACCTCTACCGCGCCAGCGCCGACGACGTCCGCCTCCTGCGCGAGGCCGACGTCGTCCTCTACGGCGGGCTGAACCTCGAGGGCCGCATGGCGGACCTGCTCGCCGACATCGCTGAGCAGCGCCCGACGCGGGCCGTCACCGACGGCATCCCGCGCGAGTCGCTGCTCGCCCCGCCCACGGCGAACTACGAGTACGACCCGCACGTCTGGTTCGACGTCACGCTGTGGAAGCACGTCGCGCGCACGGTCGCGGACACGCTCGGCGAGCTCGACCCCGAGCACGCCGAGGTCTACGCGGCGAACCTGGAGTCCTACCTCGCCGAGCTGACCAGCCTCGATGCCGAGGTCACCGAACGGATCGCCACCATCCCGCCGGAGCGGCGCCTGCTGGTCACCAGCCACGACGCGTTCGCCTACTTCGGCCGGCGCTACGGGATGGACGTCGCCGGGATCCAGGGGATCTCGACGGCCGCGGAGGCCACCACCGCGGACATCGAGCGGATCGCCCAGCTCGTGGCCGAGCGGCGGGTGCCGGCGGTGTTCGTCGAGACCAGCGTGCCGCGCCAGACCATCGAGGCGCTGGTGGCCGCGGCGGCCCGCCGCGGCGCCGCCGTGACGGTCGGCGAGGAGCTCTACACCGACGCCGCCGGACCGCCCGGCACGCCGGAGGGCACCTACATCGGGATGCTCCGGCACAACGTCGACGCCATCGTCGCCGGGCTCGCCGGACCGGCCGGGCAGGGGTGACCGGATGTTCATGAAGGTCCGAGCGACGCCCGCCCTCCCGGCGACCACCGTCACCGCCCACGCCCCGGCCGTCGACGTCCGCGGGGTCACGGTGTCCTACCGCAGCACCCCGGTGCTCTGGGACGTCGACGCGGAGCTGCCCGCGGGCCGGCTGAGCGCGATCGTCGGACCCAACGGCGCGGGCAAGTCGACGCTGCTGCGGGCGATGCTCGGCCTGGTCCCCATGGAGTCCGGGCGGGTGCGGATCGCCGGCCTGCCGCTGGAGCAGGCCCGCGACCTGCTCGCCTACGTGCCCCAGCGGGAGGCCGTCGACTGGAACTTCCCGGTGACCGTGCGCGAGGTGGTGGCGATGGGTCGCTACCGCGCGGCGGGCTGGTTCCGCCGGCTCGGCCGCACGGACCGTACGCTCGCCGCCGAGGCGCTCGAGCGGGTCGGCATGACCGCGTTCGCCCGCCGCCAGATCGGCGAGCTGTCCGGCGGCCAGCGCCAGCGCGTGTTCGTCGCCAGGGCGCTGGCACAGCAGGCCGAGGTGCTGCTGATGGACGAACCCTTCGCCGGCATCGACGCGCGCACCCAGGCGGGGTTGCTCGGCCTGTTCGGCGAGCTGTGCGCGGAGGGCCGGTCGGTCGTGGTCGTACACCACGACATCGCGGCCGTCCGCGCCTCGTTCGACCACGCGCTGCTGCTCAACGTGCGCGCCCTCGGCTGCGGCGACGCGCGCGAGGTGCTCACCGAGGAGGCGATCCTGCGCGCCTACGGTGCCCCACCGGCGGAGGACGCTGTCGCGTGGGCCCGCTGATCGACGCGATCCCGCTGCCGTACACCGACGCCGTGGTCGTGCTGGGCGCGGCCGTGCTCGGGCTGACCTGCGGCGTGCTGGGTGCGTTCGCGGTGCTGCGCGGCCGCAGCCTCGTCGGCGACGCCGTCGCGCACGCGGCACTGCCGGGCGTGTGCGTCGCGTTCCTGCTCGGCGGCACCAAGGACGTCCCGCTGCTGCTGGTCGGTGCCGGGGTGGCCGGGGTGCTGGGCGCGGTGGTGATGCTGGCGATCGAGCGGAACACGCGCATCCCCGCGGACTCCGCGATCGGGCTGGTGCTGTCGGCGTTCTTCTCGCTGGGCGTCGTCCTGCTCACCTACATCGCGGGTAGCGGCGACGCCGACCAGGCCGGCCTGGAGAGTTACCTGTTCGGCCAGGCGGCCGGGCTGCTGGAGAGCGACGTCGCGGTGATGGCCGCGATCTCCGCCGTCTCCCTCGCGGCCGTGGCGCTCACCGTGCGGGCCATGCGCGTCGTGCTGTTCGACCCCCGGTTCGGGGGCTCCATCGGGCTGCCGGTCCGCGCGCTCGAGATCACCAGCACGGTGATGCTGGTGATCGCGGTGGTGATCGGGGTGCGGATGGTCGGCGCGATCCTGATGGTCGCGATGCTCATCGCCCCGACGGTGACCGCCCGCCAGCTCACCGACCGCCTGGTGCCGTTGCTGGCCCTGGCGGGCGTGGTCGGGGCGGCCGTGGGTGTCGCCGGTGCGGTCGGCTCCACGGCTGCCGGCCTGCCGACCGGGCCGGTGATCGTGCTGCTCGCGCTCGGCATCGTGCTCGCCGCCGTGCTGCTGGCGCCGCGGCGCGGCGTGCTCTGGCGTGCGGGGGCGCTGCTGCACCGCCGGCGCCTGGCCGCCTGCGACGCCGCGCTGCTCGCCTGGCACCGCGACGGCGAGCTCCCGGAGCGCAGCGTGCGGGCGCTGGCCCGCCGCGGCTGGGCGGAACCCGGCCCGGCCGGGCCGCGGCCGACGGCGGCCGGCCGGGCCGCGATCCAGGAGGTGCTCGAGCGCCGCGCGCTGTGGTCCGCGTGGCTCGAGCACGGCACCCGGCTCGACCTCGACGACCCGCGCGAGCCCGGCCCGCACGACCTGGCCGCGGTGCTCGGTCCGCACCGGGTGAGCGAGCTGCGCGAGCTCGCGGCGACGAACGGGGCGCCGCGGTGACCGACACGGCGGTGATCGTCCTGACGGCCGCGCTCACGGGCACGGCGTGCGCGCTGCTCGGCCCGTTCCTCGTGCTGCGCCGGGTCGCGCTGCTCGGCGACGCGGTGAGCCACGCCGTGCTGCCCGGCATCGTGCTCGTCTGGCTTGTCGCGCAGACGCGCGCGCCGCTGGCCGTGGTCGCCGGTGCGGCGCTGTTCGCCGTGGTGTGCGTGCTGGCGATCGACGCGCTGCGCGCCACCGGACTGGTGCCGCCGGACGCAGCGATCGGCCTGGTGTTCCCGGCCCTGTTCTCCCTGGGCGTGCTCGGGGTGACCCGCTACGCCGACGGCATCCACCTGGACCTGGACTCGACGATCTACGGCGAGATCGCGTTCGTCCCGTTCGCCACCGTGACCGTCGCCGGGGTGCCGCTGGCCCGCGCCACCGTGGTGCTGGCCGTCGTCGTCGCGGTGAACCTCGCGCTGGTCGGGCTCCTGTGGAAGGAGCTGAAGGCGACGACCTTCGACCCGGAGTTCAGCCGAACGGTCGGGCTGCGCCCCGTGCTGCTGTCGCGGCTGCTGCTGCTCGCCGTCGCCGTCACCGCCGTGTCGGCGTTCGAGGCCGTGGGAGCGATCCTCGTGGTGACCCTGCTCATCGTCCCGGCCGCGACGGCGTACCTGCTCACCGACCGGCTGGCCGTCATGGTGGCGGTGGCCGTTGCGGTGAGCTGGGTCGGGGCCGTCGCGGGGAACGCCCTGGCGACCGCCACCGACAGCGCGATCTCCGGGGCGATGGGGCTGGCCTGCACGGCGTGCTTCGTGCTCGCGCTGCTCGCCGCCCCCCGCCACGGCCTGGTGGTGCGCTGGATCCGTCGCGGCCGGCGCCGGCGCCCCGCGGCGGCCGCCTGACCCGGCCGCCGGCGCCCGGCCCCTCACCCGCCCGCCATCGCCCCCACGACGAGCAACGGCTCCGCGCCCGTGGCGACCCGTGCCGGCAGGGGCGTGCCCGCGGGCTCGTGTGACAGGTCCTCCTCGCAGGCGAAGAACCGGACGAACGGGCGCCGGCGCAGGGTGGCGTGGTCACGGATCGCCCCGCGCAGCACGGGGTGGCTCGCCTCCAGCGCGTCGAGGACCGCACCGAGCGTGGCGGGCGTCCCGACGTGCACCAGCACCTCACCGTCCACCCGCGCGAGGCGGCGCAGGTGGGTGGGCAGCGCGATCCGCACGGTGTGCGTGCTCATGGCAACGTCTGCACCTCCACCGAGAGCACCGCGGGCAGGTCCCGCACGATCGGGGCCCACGTGTCGCCGGCATCGGCCGAGGCGTAGACCTGTCCGCCGGTGGTGCCGACGTAGAGGCCGCACGCGTCGAGCTCGTCCACGGCCATCGCGTCACGCAGGACGTTGACGTAGCAGTTCTCCTGCGGCAGCCCGGCGGTGAGCGGCTCCCACTCGCGCCCACCCGCACGGCTGCGGTACACGCGCAACCGCCCGTCCGGTGGGAAGTGCTCGGAGTCGCTGGTGATCGGCACGACGTACACGGTGTCCGGCTCGTGCGCGTGCACCGCGATCGGGAAGCCGAAGTCGCTGGGCAGGCCGTCGCCGATGTCGTACCAGGAGGCGCCCGCGTCGTCGCTGCGCATGACGTCCCAGTGCTTCTGCATGTACAGCACCTCGGGCCGCGACGGGTGCATCGCGAGCTTGTGCACGCAGTGCCCGACCTCGGCGTCGGCGTCGGGGATGCCCTCGGACACCAGGCCCTTGTTGATCGCCTGCCAGCTGACCGCGCCGTCGTCGGAGCGGAAGGCACCGGCCGCCGAGACCGCCGCGTAGATCCGCTGCGGGTCGGTGGGGTCGAGCAGCACCGTGTGCAGGCACAGCCCGCCCGCACCCGGCTGCCATGACGGCCCCGAGCCGTGCTCGCGCAGCCCGGGCAACTCCTGCCAGGTGGCGCCGGCGTCGGCGGAGCGGAACAGCGCCGCGTCCTCGACGCCCGCGTACAGCAGGTCCGGGTCGGTGAGCGAGGGCTCCAGGTGCCAGACCCGCGCGAACTCCCAGGGATGCTGCGTGCCGTCGTACCACTGGTGGGTGCCCGGCACCCCGGCGTAGCGGAACTCGTTGCCGACCGGGTTCCAGGTGGCGCCGCCGTCGTCGGAGCGGTGCATCTGCTGGCCGAACCAGCCGCTCGAGGGCGCCGCCCAGATCCGGTCCGGGTCCATCGGCGAGCCGGCGAGGTGGTACACCTCCCAGCCCGCGAACAGCGGCCCGTGCACGGTCCACTCCCGCCGCGCGCCGTCCGCGGTGAGCAGGAACGCGCCCTTGCGCGTGCCGACCAGCACCCGCACTCCAGCCATGAGGTCCTCCCGTCGTCCCGGACGGCCGTCGCCGGTCCGTGCGACGGTAGACCGCGGCACCGACAGGAACTCATCGCTCGCGTCGACGGGTGACGCCGGGCCGGTCCGACCCGCACACTGGGGCGCGGCCGGGGCCGGCGACGGCGAGGGAGTGCGCGTGGTGCTCGAACAGCGGGTGGTGACCGTCGACGGTTCCCCCACCCGCCGGGCGAGCGGGTTCCGGCACGAGCTGCGGGCCTGGCCGACGCTGATGCTCGTGCTGTTCTGCCTGGTCGTGGGCCTGCCCGTGACGATCACGCTCACCCCGGAGCAGGACGTCACGGCGCTGGGGCAGCCGCTGTCGGTGGGGGCGCGGCCACCGAGCCTGTCCGTCTCGGGCCCGGCGCGGCTGGTGCAGATCGGCAACACCGCGCTGGACCTGCCCCGGCTGCGGGTCGTCGGCCCGCTGCGCCCGCAGCTGTCGATCGGGCCGATCCAGCGCAACGACGCCGCCGCGCTGGCCCTGGACCCGAGCACCGGCGGGCAGGCGCAGTCCGAGGCGGTGCGGGCGCTGACCGGGGGCTTCCTGCGCTGGTACCTGTGGGGCGGGCTGGGACTGCTGCTGTTCACCGCGGCGGCCGCCGCCGCGGCCGGCTGCCTGCGGCTGCTCGTGACCCTGCGTCGGCAGAGCAGGCCCGGGCGCGAGCACCACACCGTGGTCGAGATCTGGCACCACTACTCGGGCGCGATCCGGCGGATGACGGTGATCGCGCTGGCCGCCTCGACCGTCGCCTGGGGCGTCTCGGGCGCGCTGGCCTACGCCGGCACCGTCGACGGCCTGCGCGGGGTGAACTCGTTGCCCGAGCTGTTCGGCGCCAGCGTCGCGGCCACCCCTCCCCCGGTCGGTCCGGAGGTGTTCGACGTGCGCGGTGCGGTGATCGGCGACTCGCGGGCGGTGCGGGTGGGCGGCCCGCCGCTGCCCGACCCGGAACCCGCGGACGTCGCCTGCGGGCGCAGCGCCGACAGCCTCGCCGCCGAGCTGGGCAGGCTCGTGTCCGCTCCGGTGGCCAACCTCGCCTGTCCCGGCGCGAGCACGGTCTCGGGGTTGCGCGGGCCCCAGCAGCGGGGCGAGCTGGTGCTCCCGCCCCAGGTCGGGCTGCTGCGCCAGCTGCGGGACCTCGAGTTCGTCGTCGTCGCCATCGGACCGAACGACCTCGCGTGGACCGACTTCATCACCTACTGCTACGCGGTGCAGGACTGCGCGGACCGGCTCAGCGAGGGGGAGTTCGCGTACCGCCTCGCCGCCTTCGACCGCGAGTACGGCGCCCTGCTCGCGGACCTCGCCGCGCTGCCCACGAGACCGCAGGTCGTGGTGGTCACCTCCTACGACGTGTTCCCGGCCGGTGCCGACTGCCCGGACACCCGCGGACCGGACGCGGTGCCGGGCCTGTCCGCGCCGGAGATCGCGCTGCTGACCGAGCGCAACGGCCGGCTCAACGCGGTGCTGCGCGCCGGCGCGGAGAAGTACGGCTTCGACGTCGCCCGGCCCTCGTTGGCCCTGCTCTGCGATCCCGCGGCGGGGGTGGTCGGGCCGGACCTGCAGGGCCTGGTCGACCCGTTCCCGTTCCACCCGACCGGCACCGGCTCGCTGCGGCTGGCGGCCGAGGTGGCGCGGTGGATCCCGCCGGAGCGGGGCGAGGGCTGAGCCCGCGGGCGGGTTCAGGTCGGCCGCTGCGCCGGGTGCCCCTGACTCCGCCGGCCGCCGGTGGGCTCAGTCCGGCCGCCCGCCGAGGTGCGACTTCAGCTCCTTCATCACGCCGTTCGGGCCGTCCACCTCGCGGATCCCGCGCAGGGCGCCCACCAGGTCGTCGTCGGCGCCGTTGCTCTTCGCCAGGTCGGCGAGCTGGTCGCCGTCCATCGGGTAGTCGGCGCCCTTCAGATACTTCTGCACCTCGGTCACCTGGAAGCTCATGTCGAGGTCGGTACCCGTCTGGGCACCGCCCATGCGCGGTCGACCCATCGACCGGCCGAACGCGAGGGTTCCGCGCCCGGCTGCCGGGGAACCAGGGTCTGTGATCCACGGCTACGCCGAACGGTGCACCCTGCGCGCCGGCGAGGAGTTGTTGCTGCACGTGTCGACGGACGCGCCCGCGTTCCGGGTCGAGGTGTACCGGTGCGGAGCCGCGGCGGAGCTGGTGTCGGTCACCGGCTGGCTGCCCGGCACCGCCGCGCCCCCGCACCTGCCGCACGAGGACTGG
>DATLGI010000011.1:0-6808 GCA_035540535.1 Pseudonocardia sp. | reverse complement strand
CCACCCGCCGGTTCCCCGGCCCCGACGGGCCCGGCCGGGGCCGGGCCCGTCGGGGCCGGGGAACCGGCGGGTGGCGTCCGGTCCGTCGCCGCGCGTCACGTCGTCCTCCCGCGGGTCGGTGTGCCGCCCGACCGTACCGGTGGCCCGGCGCGGCCCGGACCCGGCTCGCCGCTGCCGCCGACCCGATGCACCGGCGCCGTGCCCGGTCCGCCAGGTGCGGCCGGGCGTCGATCACTACGGTGCGCAGGGTGACCGTCGCCCCGTCCCCCGGCCGGACCGAGCGCGCGAACGGGCTGCGGGCGGATCTCGTCACCGTCGCCGCGGCCGTGGTGCTGGTCGTCGCCGCGGCGGCCGTCGGCCGGGTACTGACCGCCGCCGGGTACCAGCTCTTCCTCGGCTTCCCGCCGCTGCTCGCCACCTGGCGCCCGCACGTCGGGCCGGGCACGCCGGTGGCGCTGGCCGTCGCGGTACTGGTGGTGGCCAGGGGCCCTGCGGTGGCCGACCGGCTGCGCTGGGGACCGCTGCTGGTGCTGGCCTACGCCGCGTCGCTGGCCTGGACGGTCGGGCTCGCGCTGGTCGACGGCTGGACCCGCGGCGTGGTGTGGCGACTGACGAGCGTGCACGAGTACCTCGTCGACGTCCCCCGGGTCACCGACGTCGCAGCGATGCTGCAGGGCTTCGCCGAGCGCATACCCACCGACCACCCCGAGCGGTGGGCCACCCACGTCGGCGCGCACCCCCCGGGGGCGCTGCTGGTGTTCGTCTGGCTCGACCGGCTCGGGCTCGGCGGCGGCGGCGCGTCGGGGGTGGCGGTGATGGTGGTCGGGGCCTCGGCGTGCGTCGCGGTGGCGGTCACCCTGCGAGCGCTGGGCCACGAGGACGTGGCGCGGCGCGTGCTGCCGTTCGGGGTGCTGCTGCCCGGGGCGGTGTGGGTGGGGGTGTCCGCGGACGGGCTGTTCGCCGCCGTCCTGGCATGGGGGGTGGCGCTGCTGACGGTCGGGACCCGCGGCCGCGGCCCGCGCGGCGACCTCGCCGCCGCCTCCGGCGGGGTGCTGCTCGGCTTCGCGCTGTACCTGTCCTACGGGCTGGTGCTCGGGGGGCTCGTGCCGCTCGCGGTTCTCGCCGCCACCCGCAGCCTGCGGGCCGCGGCGCTCGGGACGGCTGGGGTGCTCGCCGTCGTCGCGACGTTCACCGTGGCCGGCTTCTGGTGGTTCGACGGCTTCGGGCACCTGCGGGTGGTCTACGCGGCGAGTGCGGCCGCCGGGCGGCCCTACGGGTACTTCGTCTGGGCGAACCTGGCCGCGGTGGCGTTCGCCCTGGGTCCGGCGGCCCTGGCCGCGCTGCGGCGCGCCGCGGCGGCACCGCGCACCCTGCCCCGGCCCGCGCTGCTGCTCGCGCTCGCCGGCGTCGCCGCGATCGCCCTCGCCGACCTGTCCGGGCTGAGCAAGGCCGAGGTGGAGCGGATCTGGCTGCCGTTCGTCGTCTGGGTGGTGGTGGCGTGCGCGACCCTGCCGCGCGCGCACGTCCGCGGCTGGCTCGCCGCGCAGGCCGGGCTCGCGCTGGCGGTCAACCACCTGCTGCTGACGGTGTGGTGACGCCGGGCAGGGTGAGGCGGAAGCGGGCGCCGCCCTCGTGCGGCTCGCACACCAGGTCGCCGCCGTGCAGGCGGGCCAGCCCGCGGGCGATCGCGAGCCCGAGCCCGGAGCCGCCGCGGTCGCGCTCGCGGGCGCCGTCGAGCCGGACCAGCCGCTCGAACACCCGCTCGCGGTCGGCGTCGGGGATGCCGGGGCCGGTGTCGGTGACGGTCACCGCCGCGCCGTCGCCGGTGCGCTCCAGGTGCACGGTCACGGCGCCGCCGGCCGGGGTGTGCCGGCGCGCGTTGTCGATCAGGTTGGACAGGATCTGGGTGACGCGGGTGGGATCGGCCGGCACGGTGACCGTGTCCTCGCCGGTGCGGGTGACGGTCAGCCGGGGCGCGAGCATCGCGGTGCGGTCCACCTGGTCGGTGACCAGGCCGCCGAGCTCGACGTCGCGGCGCTCCAGCGCCGGGCCCGCCTCGATGCGGGCCATGTCGAGCATGTCGGCGACGAGCCTGCCCGCCCGCGTCGTCTCGGCGATGAGCAACGCGGCCCGCCGCTGCTGGCGAGGGTCCTCGCCCGCGCCGGCGGCGAGCTGCTCGGCCGCCGCCTGCATCCCGGTGAGGGGGGTGCGCAGCTCGTGCGCGGCGTCGGAGAGGAAGCCGCGGGTGCGCGCCTCCGCCGCCCGCGCCGTGGTGGCCGCCTCGGTGGCGGCGGTCGCCGACGCCTGTGCCCGCGCCTCGGCGGACACCAGCGCGTCGAGCATCTCGTCGAACGCGGCCCCCGCCCGGCCGAGCTCGGTGTCGTCGCGGTCGGGACGCAGCCGGCGGAGCCGGTCGCCCGCGGTGATCCCGCGGGCCACCCCGGTGAGCCGGTCCAGCGGGCGCAGCGCCCGCGACACCGCGACCAGCAGCACCACCGCGGCCAGCAGCAGCGCGCCGAGGCCGGCCAGCGCCATGATCAGCCGCAGGTCGCGGCGCACCTCCTCGATCGGGGCGGTGTCCGCGACCAGCAGCACGCGCGAGCCGTCGTCCAGCCCGACCACCCGCATCGTGCTCGACTCCGCGGGCGGCGCCGGCAGGGCCGGTTCGGGGTCGGGCTCCGGCGCCGCCGGCCCGGGCGGCCCGGCCTCGGCGGTGGCGCCCGCCGCCGGTCCGGAGGCACCGCCCGGCTCGGGTGCCGGAGCACCGCCCGGGCCGGGTCCGGGACCGCCGGGTCCGGGACCGCCGGGTCCGGGACCGCCGGGGCCGGGGCCCCCGCCCGGACCGGCCGCGGGCCCGTGCCGCGGGCCCGGCCGCCCCGGTGGCGGCGGCGGGGGCCCGGCCGGTCCCGCGGACTCGACCGGCCCCGCGGACTCCGCCGGCCCCGCGGACTCCGCCGGCCCCGCCGGCTCCGCCTGCGCGGTGGGCGGGGACTCCGCGGGCCCGGTCCGCGGCGCGGGCACCGCCGTCGTCTCCTCGGGCGCCGGGGTGGCGGCGGGAACCGGCTCCAGCGCGGCCAGCCCGGCGTCGCCGAAGCTCTGCCCGTCCGGGGTGCGCACCAGGATCCGGATGTCGCGCCCGCCGAGCAGACCGGGCAGCTGGTCGGGCCCGTAGCCGACGGCCGTGAACCCCGCCGCCCGCTCGGCCCGGTCGGACAGCCGGATCTCCAGCTCGCGCTCGAGCTGCGCCCACAGCGCGACGTCGACCGCCACGGCGAGCACGGCGAGCAGCGCGGCGAACGTCCCCAGCACGGCCAGCGTCGCGCGCCGGCGCAGCGAGGGCGTGGGGGTCGGCGCATCGGCCGGCTCCGCCGGCGCGCGCGGGCGCCGGGTCACGGCTGCGGCCGCAGGACGTAGCCCAGGCCGCGCACGGTGTGCACGATCCGGTCGCCGTGCGCCTCCAGCTTGCGCCGCAGCGCGGAGACGTAGACCTCGACGAGGTTCGGGTCGTAGGCGTCGTAGCCCCAGACGTGGTGCAGGATCTGCTCCTTGCTCACCGTGCGCCCGCGCTGCTCGGCGAGGTAGGTGAGCAGCCGCAGCTCGGTGGCGGTCAGGTCCAGCACGGCGCCGGCCCGGGCCGCCGTGCCCGCGGCGACGTCGATCACCAGGTCGCCGAACTGCGCCGCCGACGCCAGCCGGCCCCGCCGCCGCAGCACCGCCCCGACCCGTGAGACGAGCTCGGCGAGCAGGAACGGTTTGACCACGTAGTCGTCGGCGCCGCCGTCGAGGCCGCGGACCCGGTCGTCGAGCGCGTCGCGGGCGGTGAGCATCAGGATGCCCGCGTCGCCCCAGTCGTGGACGACGTCCACCAGCGCGAACCCGTCGCGACCGGGCAGCATCACGTCGAGCACCACGAGGTCCGGGCGGAACGCGTCCAGCACGTCCTCCAGCCCGGCGCCGTCCGGGCGCCCGCCGGCGACGTATCCGGCGTCGGAGAGCGCCTCGACGACCATCTCGCGGATCGACTCGGTGTCCTCGACGACCAGCACCCGCGGGGCGCCCGGCGCACGCTTCTCGCTGTTCACGGCCATGATTGTCGGGCACCGTTCTGAGCCGTACCTGAGGAAACACGCCGATCCCGGCCGAGATCAGGTTGGTTTCAGGATCTTCGACCAGCGTCGTCCCCGTCAGCACGACCACCTCGACGAAGGGACACGTCATGCACAGCTCGATCCGCACCGGACTCGCCGCCACCGCGGGCGCCGCCGTCACCGTCGCCACGCTGTGGGTCACCGGCACCGCGCTGGCCGACCCCGGTACCCCGACCCCGCCGCCGGAGCCCGGTCGCTCCGCACCGGTCGAGGCGGGCGTCCCGGCGCCCAACCGGTTCGGCCCGGGGGAGATCGCCCCGCCGCCCGCCCGGGTCGCCCCCGACGGGAGCACGGTCCCCGCGCCGGGCGAGCCGGGTCACGTGCCGCCGCACGCGGGCGTGCCGGGCGTCCCGGTGCCGCCGCCGGCGCCCGGCGTCCGCGGCCCGGCCGCGCTGCACGGCCCCGCGTCGGAGGTGCGGGTTCGGCCGAGGGCGCGGTGATCGGGTACGACCACGGCCGCCGCGGCGAGGTCACGGGGCTGCTCCTCGAGGACGGCACGATCGTGAAGGTGCCGCCGCACGAGGGTGCCCGGCTGTCCGCGTTCGCCGGGCCCGGTGACACCGTCCGCGCCGACGGCATGCGTCACCTCACCCGGCACGGGGAGACCCACCTGCGCGCGCACACCGTCACCGACACCGCGACCGGCGAGTCGATGAGCATTCACCACCCCGCGCGGTAGGCGGGCGGCGGGAAGGGCGCGGCGGGTCGTGCTGACGGCCCTCGCGCCCTTCGCGCGTGTCCGGGCCCGGCGCCGGGCGGGTCAGGACGCGGCGGACGCGCCCGTCGGCCAGAAGTACGGCTCGGCGGGATCGGCGTCGGGGAACAGCCGGCCGTAGCGCTCCGGGTCCTTGCGCACCAACGCCGCCCGGTGACTGCGGTGCAGGCGCTCGTCGCCGAGCCAGCGGGGGAGCAGGCCCGCCGCGGCCAGCTCGGCCTGCGTGCGCGGCGGGGGCAGCCCGGCGGCGGCCAGGTCGGTGCCGATCGTCGTCGCGCAGGTGTCGCCGTGCCCGCGACCGGTCCACTCCGCGCACACCGCCAGCCCGTAGGCCGCGACGCCCTCGGCGTGCCCGTCCCACATCCGCACCGCCGGGTGCCGCTTCCAGCCGTACCTCTCGCGGGTGAGCGCGCGCAGCACCTGCAGGGCCTCGACGCGCTGCTTGCCGAGCCGCCGGGGGTCGAGCACGGCGGCGCTGGCCGCGAGTCCGGGTACGGGAGGAAGGTCTGCACGGCCCTGGGGTACCCGCGGATCAGCCGGTCCGGACGATCGAGACGACCCGCGCCAGCGACGGCGCCCGCGGGGTGGAGCCGAACCCGAACCGCACCGGCGGCGCGACGGGGGCGAGCGGGCCGGCGTCCGCTCCGTCCCAGCCGACGGCCGCGCAGACGACGCGGTGCAGGTCCAGCGCGGCGTAGTACTCGCGCCGCCCGCCGCCCGCGCTGCCGCGGGTGCGCACCCCGGGCAGCACCGCCCGCGCCACGACGTCCACGGCGCTGATCCACGGCACCGAGGTGGCGAGCCGGCGCGGCACCGCGCGCAGCAGCAGGCCCAGCGCGGGGCGGGCACCGACGGTGAACCGGGCGGTCAGCGGCCCGGCGGCCACGGTCCACCGCGCGCCGTCGACCGCCGTGTCCACCGGCACCACGCGCACCTCGTCGAAGCGGTACACCGCCGACACGTAACCTGCGACGGCGGCCGAGGGCGCGAGCAGCAGCCGGTGCCCGTCCGGACGCTCGACCATGACGTCGGTGAACGCGCCGAGCGGCGAGCGCGGCCAATGCCCGACCACCGCGCGCAACCCGGATCGGGTGCCCAGCCCGGCGATCCACCCGTCGAACCGCTCGGTCCCCACGCCCGAACGGTCGCACGCGCGGGCGCGGGCGGCACGGCGCGGGCTACGGTCGGGCTCTCGCCCACGCCGCCGAGACAGAGGGAGAACCGCGATGCCGCAGCCCGAGGGTGCCGAGCTGGACGCGATCCGCGCCCGCCGCGAGGAGCTGAGGACGGCCTATCTGCGGGCGCCTGCCGAGCGACCCGCCACCACGGTGCGCGGGGTGCACCACCTGGCGCTGATCTGCAAGGACGTCGAGGAGACCATCCGGTTCTACCAGGAGCGGCTCGGGTTCACGCTCGTCGAGCTGGTCGAGAACCGCGACTACCGCGGCTCCAGCCACTTCTTCTTCGACATCGGCAACGGCAACCTGCTGGGCTTCTTCGACTTCCCCGGCCACGACCACCCCGACTTCCGCGAGACGATCGGTGCGGTGCAGCACCTGGCGCTGTCGACGTCGGCCGCGGAGTTCGAGGCCGCGCGCGAGCGGCTCGACGACGCCGGCATCGAGTACATCGGCCCCGACCGTGGCGTGCACAACAGCCTGTACCTGCGCGACCCCAACGGCGTCGGCATCGAGTTCTACCGCGAGGACCTCGGGAAGTTCGAGGGCGAGCCGCTGCTCTGACCGGCGACCGGGGAACCCGGACGGGCCGCCACCCGTCATCCCTGGTGTGGGGGCTGCGTGCCGCTGCGTATCGTCGGATCGCCCGGGCGGGTTGCCCGGCCCGGCCGGGACGGTGGTGTGAGGATGAACGGTGACCCGCGGCGCCCGCGGGGCCCCGGTGGTCGTGGCGGCGTACCGCCGCCTCCCGGCCGCCCCGGTCACCC
>DATLGI010000010.1:0-2801 GCA_035540535.1 Pseudonocardia sp. | reverse complement strand
CCTCCCCACCCGGCGGGTGACGGGTGGTCTCGGTGGGGAGCCGCCGCGGCGGGCGCATCGGGCGCGTCACGAGGCGCCGAGGACGCTGCGAGCGTGTCGGACAGGACGCCGCGGGTGCTCCCACGGTGTTCTGGCAACAGGCTGCATGCCACTCCCTTGGGTGAGTCGCGCGACGGACCGGGGGCTCGCGCGTTGAGTCGGCTGTAGCGGCGGAGCATACGACCGGTGTCGTGGTCGGCCGCATGCGCCATCGGCGCGCTGCGCTCCCCGTCCGGCGAACGGACGGCCCTGCGCGACCAACGCCTACCCGCCCGGCGTGTCCCGGGCCGGAGTGCCGGCGCAGCGCCCGGCGGTCGCCGGATCGACCGGCCCGCGGCCGCCGTGCACCGTGACAGACTCGGCTGAGCCGTCCGGACGTCGACCCGAGGGGAGTTGCGTGGACAGCTCCGACAGCGCGCGGGACCTCGCCGCCGACGGCGCGGCGCCGACCCGCATCGGCGAGCTCGTGACCCGCGCGGCCGCGCGCCGGCCGGACCACCAGGCGATCGTGGATCGCGCCACCGACAGCGTGTCGACCTGGGCCGAACTCGACGCCGCCGGGGCGGCCGAGGCCGTCAGGCTCCGCGCCGCGGGGGTCGGGCCCGGCGACCGGGTGGCCGTCCGGCTACCGGACGGTGCCCCGTTCTGCGTGGCGGTGCTGGGCGCGCTGCGCGCCGGCGCGATCGCCGTGCCGATCGGCCCGACGGCCGTCGAGCGCGAGCTCCGGAACGTGTTCGACGACTGCGCGCCCCGCGTCGTCGTCGCCGACGATCCCGATCCGGCCGTCGCGGCACTCGCCGATCCGGGGCGGACCGTCCTCGGCCCGCCGGCGCTCGACGGCGCCGCGGAGCCGGTGCCCGACCGGGGCGACGGCGAGGACATCGCGCTGCTCGTCTACACCTCCGGCACCACCGGCCGCCCGCGTGGGGTTTGCCTGTCGCACCGCGCGGTGCTGGCCAATCGGGCGCAGGTCGCGGCGCTGCGCCCCGCGCCGGTCACGTCGGTGGACCGGGTCCTGCTGGCGCTGCCGCTGTTCCACGTCTACGGGCTCGCGGCCGGGTTCCTGCAGGTGTGCTGGGCGGGGGCCACGGTCGTGCTCGCCGGCACGGCGGACCCGGAGCGCACGGTCGAGGTGATCGAGCGGGAACGGGTGAGCGGCGTCGCCGGGGTCCCGTCGACCTACCGCGGCCTGCTCGACCTGCCCGCCGAGCGGCTGCGGGCGGCGTTCGGCGGGGTGCGGCTGTGCACCTCGGGCGGCGCCCCGCTGCCTGCCGGCTGGCTCGCGGACTTCCGGGAGATCACCGGGCTGGAGGTCTTCGACGGGTACGGCCTGTCCGAGGGCGGCCCGGTGCTCACCACGAACCCGCTCGGCGGGCGGGCCAAGGCGGGCTCGGTCGGGCGCGCCCTGCCCGGCGTGGAGCTGCGGCTGGTCGACGCGCAGGGCCGCCCGCTCGACACCGGACCCGATCCCGACGACGAGGACGGAACCTCCGATCCCGGCCGCGACACCGGCCTCGTCGCCGTCCGCGGGCCGAACCTATTCTCCGGCTACTGGCCGGACCGGCACGGCGGGCCGGACGCCGACGGCTGGTTCCGCACGCCCGACCTCGGCTACCTCGACGCCGACGGCGACCTCCACCTGGTGGACCGGTCCTCCGACCTGGTGATCGTCAACGGGTTCAACGTCTACCCGCGGGAGGTCGAGGAGGTCATCGCCGAGCTGCCGGCGGTGGCGGAGGCCGCCGTCGTCGGCGTGCCGGACGACCACAGCGGCGGCGCGGTGAAGGCGGTGGTCGTCGTCGCGGAGGGCGCCACGCTGTCCGAGGACGAGGTGCGCGCGCACTGCGCGACCCGGCTCGCCCGGTTCAAGGTGCCCTCGGTGATCGCGTTCGTCGACGCGCTGCCGCGCACGCCGACGGGCAAGCTCGCCCGCCGCCGGCTCGCGACGGGCCAGCCGTGAGCGCGCCCCGGGTGGTGGTCTACACCCGCGCCGGCTGCGGCAACTGCCGGCGTGCCGAGGCCGACGTCGCCCGGATCTGCGACGAGCTGGGAGTCGGGTGGGCGGCCGTGGACGTCGACCCGGATCCGGAACTGCGCGCCGAGTACGGTGACCGCGTGCCGGTGATCACGGTCGACGGGCGCGAGCACGGCTTCTGGACGGTGGAGGAACCCCGGCTGCGGGCCGCGCTCTCCCGCTGACCCTCGGGATGTGGGCGGGCGCACCCGCCGGGCACCGAACCGCGGGGGGCGCGCCGGCGAAAGCCACCAGTGAGCACGACCGCCGCACCTCCCGCGCCCGCCGCCCCCGTCCGTCGAAGAATCTCCCCGGGCGTCGCCGCCCTGATCGGGCTGTCGGCCGTCGCTGCGGCCCTCGGCGTCGGGCACCTCGTCGCCGCGCTGATCGCCCCGCCGTCGTCGCCCTTCCTCGCGGTCGGGGACGCCGTGATCCGCCTGTCGCCGGACTGGCTCACCGAGTTCGCCAAGACCACGTTCGGCACCGCGGACAAGGCCGTGCTGCTGGGCGGCATGGCCGTGACGATCGTGATCCTGGCCGTGCTGGCCGGCCTGGCCTCGCGCGAGCGTTCGCGACCCGGCCTCGTCGCCGTCGCCGTACTGGGTCTCGCCGGGGTCGCGGCGGTGCTCCTCGCTCCCGGTTTCGCGGTCACCGACCTGGTCGCGCCGGCCGCGGCCCTGATCGCCGGCGTCGCGTCGTTCCGCCTGCTGCACGGGCTCGCCCGGCGCCGGGCCCACGGGCCCGCGGG
>DATLGI010000009.1:0-11387 GCA_035540535.1 Pseudonocardia sp. | reverse complement strand
GCCCGGCCCCGTCGGTCACGAGCACCACCGGCACGGCTGTCACGACCGCCGTCCTTCGGCCAGGTCGCACGCGGCCAGCCCGGCGGCGAACCATGCCCGCGCCGCCGCCGGGGTCATCGTGAGGGCCCCAGCGGCGCCGCTTGGGCCCTCGACGGCGACGGTGACCTCGCGGGTGCCGTCGAAGCGGCGGCTGGCGTACACCTCGGCGGTGCCGCCGTCGACGGTGACGGTGTCCCCGGTCCGGTCGGACATGCAGGTGCGGTCGGCGGGCAGCTGGTCGTTCGGGTGGCCGGGGTCGGCGCACCACGAGGTGCAGCGCGTCGGTTCGGGCTTGAGGGTGGCGGGCGGGTTGATGATGGTCATGGGGTCGCAGCTCCTGTGCGATCAAGTCCCCGGCCGGCGTTCGGGTCGTCGCGCCGGGGGCGTCCCCGTCTAACGCGCATCTCACGGAGTGCACGGGACGGGGTGGACCGGCCCTCGGTTAAGGGTCCGTTCCCGGACGCTGACCAGCGCTCTGGACACGCTGGACCCCCTCTGTTTCACTGGGGGTCAAGGGGTCGCAGGTTCAAATCCTGTCGTCCCGACAGGGCCGGGGGCCGGTGTCCAATCGACGGGGACACCGGCCCCCGGCCCTTCTCGCAGCGGAACAGGCTGAACCGGCCCGTCGGGCGCGGAGCACCAGCGCCGGCATCGGCTACCTCGACGATCGCCCTCCCGCCGAGTACGAGCAGGCGTTCTACGCTGCCCACCGGGACGACCGGACCACGGTCGGAATCCCATAGCGCGGGTCTCCACCAGACCCAGGGTGGTTCATTCGGGCGGCTATCCGGTGTGCGGCAACCGGGTGGCGGGGATGACGCCGAGCCGGCCGGCCTGGTAGTCCTCGAAGGCCTGGACCAGCTCGTCCTGGGTGTTCATGACGAACGGCCCGTGGTGGGCGACCGGTTCGCGGATCGGGCGGCCACCCATGACGTAGAGCTCCAGCTTCGGGGTGTGTGAGTCCTGGCGCGGGTCGGCGGCGACGCGCAGCGCGTCGCCCGCACCGTGCACGGCGAGTTGGCCGAGGTGGATCGGCTGCCTTTCGGCGCCGATGGTGCCGGTGCCGGTGAGCGCGTAGACCAGCGCGTTGTAGCCGGGGTGCCAGGGCAGGTCGACCTGGGCGCCGGGCTCGATGGTGATGTGGGCGAGCGTGATCGGCGTGTGCGTGCTGCCCGGCCCGGCGTGTCCGGCGATGTCGCCGGCGATCACCCGGATCAGCGCGCCGCCGTCGAGGGTGGTGAGCAGGGCGGCCTGCGCGCCGCGGATGTCCTGGTACCGCGGTGGGGTCATCTTCTTCGCGCGGGGCAGGTTGACCCACAGCTGGGCGCCGTGGAACACGCCTCCGCTCATCACCAGGCTCTCCGGCGGCGCCTCGATGTGCAGGAGCCCGGCGCCGGCGGTCATCCACTGGGTGTCGCCGTCGGTGATCCGCCCCGCCGCCGCCGTTGGTGTCCTGGTGGTCCACGGCGCCGTCGATGACGTAGGTGACGGTTTCGAAGCCGCGGTGCGGGTGCCACGGGGTGCCGATCGGCTCGCCCGGAGCCAGATCGATCTCGCCCATGTGGTCGAAGTGGATGAACGGGTCGAGTTCGGGCATCGGCACGCCGGCGAAGCCGCGGCGTACCGGGAATCCTTCGCCCTCGTAGCCGCGGGGTGCGGTGGTCAGCCTGCGCACCGTGCGGATCCGGGTCGCGACCGGGTCGAGCGTGGGCAGGCGGGGCAGGACGAGTACGTCGTCGACGGTGATGGCAGGCATGGCGGTCCTCTTTCTGATCTTGTGTCGATCAGGTGAACGGGTACGGGCCGAAGCGGCCGACGGCCACCACGAGGGCCAGCACGATCAGCACGACGTTCGTCACGACGGCTTGGGACTCTTTGCGCCGGGCGTGGGTGATGGCCGCCCCGACCATCAGCAGCACCAGGCCCACTGCGGCCAGCGGCACGAGAACCGGGAGGACGCCCAGGACGGCGGGCACGATCAGCCCGACCGCGGCCAGCACCTCCAGGGTGCCGATCGTCTTGAGCATGCCCGGGGAGTAGTCCTCGGCCCACGCCATGTTCGGCGAGGCGGCGAGCTTCTCCTTCGGCTGGGCCAGCTTCATGCCGCCTGCGGCCACGGAGGCTGCGGCGAGCAGGGCGGCGATGATCCAGAGAACGACGTTCATGAGCGCTTTTAGTCGAGGTCGTGCACGCAGACGTCAGCTGCTCCGACCCGGATTTACATGACGCATCAGATGATTCGTCATGTATCTTAGAGATGCATGACGTGTCAAGGGGTCGGGTAGACTCGCCGCGTATGACAGAGCAGACGCGCCCGTGGCTGAGCCCGGCCGAGCAGCACGCCTGGCGCGGCTTCATCCGCCTTCACCAGAGGCTCACCGCCAGGCTGGGCCGGGACCTGCAGGCACACTCCAACCTCTCCGGCGCCGACTACGAGATCCTCGTCGCGCTCACCGACGCTCCGGACGGCCGGCGGCGCTTCCAGGAGCTGGCCAAGACCGTCGACTGGGAGCAGAGCCGCCTGTCCCACCAGATCGCCAGAATGACCAAACGCGGCCTCGTTGCCCGTGAGGAAGACCCCCACGACGGACGCGCTGCCTTCGTCGTCCTCACCCCCGCCGGCCGCAAGGCCGTCGCGGCCGCCGCCCCCCAGCACGTCGCCATCGTCCGGCGCCTGGTCATCGACGCCCTCAGCCCGGACGAGCTTGCCACCCTCGGGCAGATCTCCAACCGCATCCTCGACCGGCTCGACAACGACTCACCGTGATCGAGTAGAGCGAACGGCGGCTCCCGGTCGCTTTGGTCCCCGAAGATGTGTAAGCACAGTCCGATGGAGGCAGGCAGACCGGCGTTCCGCAGCTGATGGACTGATCTGGACACACGCCGCGGTATCGTCGCAGGTCAGCGAGCGGGAGTAGTTGGTGCTGGACGCGCTGTGGCGCCGGCTCGGGATCGACACCGTCATGGCGCGGCTGCTGACCGGCCGCAAGCGCGACCCGCGCACCGAGCGGGTGCTGTTCGCACTCGTCGCGAACCGGGCACTCACGCCGGGCGTCGCCGCTACGACCGTGCTCGTAGCCGCGGGCGCGTGGGCGGTGATCGAGGTCCGCTGCGTCGACCAGGGGCGCTGTCGCGGGGGTGGGGCACTGTGCGCGGTGGCGCCCGCGCTCCGGGGGCGATCCGTGTGGCCCGGGGCCAGCGGTTCGACTCGCCCCGTACCCTCGCCGCGGTGTGGGACGGGCTGCTGCGCGGCGTCGCGGTCGACCTGCGGCACCCGCTGGTGTCGGCGTGACCTGCCTGGACCGCGCCGTCGGCGTGCTGCTCGGTGCGGCCGCCGGGGACGCGCTGGGTGTCCCCTACGAGTACGGGTCGCGGCCGCTGCCGCCGACCGACCACCAGCCGCGGATGCTCGGTGGTGGGCTCGGCGGCTACGCGCCCGCCAGTGGAGCGACGACACGGAGATGGCCTGCGTGATCGCGCAGATCGCTGCGGACGGTTCCGATCTGCGCGACGACGACGTGCTCGACCGGGTCGCCGACGGCTTCCTGGGCTGGAACGCCGCCGGGCCCGCGGACATCGGGAACCAGACGCGCGCGGTGCTGTCCGGTGCTCGGCCGGGCCCGGGTTCGGCCGGGCGGCTGCGGGATCGGGCCGCGGCGGTGCACGCGCGCACCGGTCGCAGTGCGGGCAACGGGTCCCTGATGCGCACCGGTGCCGTCGCGCTCGCCCACATCGGCGACGCGGCGGCGATCGTTGCTGCCGCCCGTGCCGTCAGCGCCCTGACCCACCATGATCCCCAGGCCGGTGATGCGTGTGTCCTGTGGTGCCTGGCCATCGACCACGCGGTCCGGACCGGCGAGCTCGACGTCCGAGTCGGGCTGGAGTTCGTCGGGCCGGAGTGGGCGCAACTGCTCGATGACGCGGAGCAGGCGACCCCGGGCCGGTTCGCCGGCAGTAACGGCTGGGTCGTCGCCGCGCTGCAGGGGGCGTGGGCAGCTGTCCGCGGCGCGCGCAGCCTGGAGGACGGGCTCGTCGCCGCCGTGCGCGGTGGGGGAGACACCGACACCGTCGCCGCGATCGCGGGTGCGCTGCTCGGTGCCCGTTTCGGCGGCAGCGCCGTGCCGGTTCGCTGGCGTCGGATCCTGCACGGCTGGCCGGGCCTGCGGGCGCGGGACCTGACCCGGCTGGCGGTGCTCGCTGCGCAGCACGGTGTGCCCGACCGCGAGGGATGCCCGCCGCGACGACGATCCCGTCCTACTCCGGTGCGTCGTGCCGCACCGTCGCGCATCCCGACGACCCGGGCGTGCTGCTCGGGGCCGTCGGTGCGCTGCGTCCCGGCGTGGCCGACGCCGTGGTCAGCCTCTGCCGGCTCGGGGCCGGCCAGGCGCCGCTGACCGGGGTACGGCCCGAGGATCACGTCGAGGTGTGGCTGATCGACCGCGAAGACGCCAACCTCGACCTGCCGGGCGTGTTCGCTGACGGGGCCACCGCGGTGCGGGACCTGCGTGCCGAGGGGCACACGGTGCTGCTGCACTGCGTGCACGCCGAGACCCGGACGCCGACGGTGGCCGCCGCCTACGGCGCGCTGATCACGGGAACGTCGCGGGCGGCGGCGCTGGACCGGGTGCTGGCCGTGCTGCCTTCGGCGCGTCCGCGCCGGTCGATCGTCGAGGGGTTACTGGCCGGGGAGGCCGAGTGACCCCAGCGTGGCCGCCAGGCGCGACCACGCGACCGTGGCGCGTTCGGCGGGCGTCGTCTCGGCCACGAGCCGCAGGAGACGGTCGCGCAGCCGTAGCTCGGTGTCGTCGAGGCGGTGCCGGTAGCGGTCGTCGAGGAAGAACGACAGGCCCTGGTCGGCGTGCGCGAGCAGGCAGTCGAGGAAGATCTCCAGCCGCCGGGCCTGCTCGGGGATGCCGTCCCCGCCGACGTCGACGAGATCCAGCTCGCCGCCCCACATGCGTTGCCGCAGCGGGCTCGTCGACAGCAGCACGGCGGTACCGAGCCGGGCCTCCAGGCGGTCCGGCGGGAGCACCTCGCGGACGTCGTGCATCAGCTCGTGGAAGTGGTCGTCGGCCAGTCCGAACCCGACGAACAGCAGATGCCGGGTCAGCAGCATGGCCTTGGCCAGCGCGGAAAGCGCCTCCCGGCCCCGGCCGTAGGACAGGTAGTCCTCGCGGGTCAGCACGATCGTCTCGGGCCGGCGCACCGTGCCGTGCAGCTTGAGCAGCCAGCGCCCGCCGGAACCGACGGCCTCCTCGGGCAGCACGGCGGTCCGCCGGCCCATGTCCGATGCGGCGAGCTCGTAGAGCTCGTCGTAGTTGAGGGTGACGGCCTCCCGGGTCGGGAGGCCGGCCAGCAACGCGGGCGCGAGCCCGTATCGGCCTGCGTCCGTCCGGTCGGCCACCGCCCGGGCGAAACTCGCCCGGTCGGGATACATGTGACGCAATACGTGAGCCTGGTCCAGCACGTCGAGCTGCTGGAAATCGCGCCGCTCGTCGTCGGGCAGCCGGCCCTCGGCGAGGTCGGCGACCAGATCGGTCCACAGCGGCAGGCCCGCCGTCGCCGAGACCCCGGCGCCGATGAACGGGACCAGCCGCCCGGCACGGGCGTGCCCGGCGAGTAAGCGCGCGCGGTCGACGAGCGCGTCGTCGAGTTCATCCCACGACCCGGCGGTGGCCCGGCGCAGGGCGTGGGCCTGCGCGAGGTCGGAGGGCTCGCGCAGGACCAGGGCGACATCGACGTGCTCGTCCTGCGCGATCGCGCCGGCGACGTCGAGCACGGTGCGGATCAGCTCGCCACGGAGCAGGTCGCCACCCCCTCCCGCCGACCCGAACAGCGGCAGCCCGACCAGAGGCAGGCCACGGCGGGCGCTGGCCCGGCGCAGGTCCACCCGCACCCTCGCCGCGCCGGCTGCGGCACGAAGCGCCTCCTGTAGCGGGGCGACGACCTGGCCGGCCTCCCGGACCCCGTCGAACGGAACGGCGACGAGCACCGGCTGCGGCGTCGTCTCCGCCCAGCCGGGCAGCACGAGTGCATGCGCCGTGCCGTCCCGGAGGCGGTGGGCGTGGTCGCCGAGCGTGTCGATGGTGTGATGGAGAGCGGGAACGCGGGCGAACCATGCCGCACGGATGCTCAGGGTCCGGTCGGTCGGCAGCAGCCACGCGTCCGCAGCGAGACGGGTGACGTCACCGGGTGCGACGAAGACATGGGCCACCGGGGCCGAGACTAGGACGTCGACAGCGGCAGGTGCGGACCGATGTAGCCGACGTAGACGACCTTCGTCCGCGCGGTCGCGTCGAGGTAGCGCACGCCAGGGCGTCCCATACCTTGCCCGACCACGACCTGGAGCCGTGCTTGTCCAGCCGGTGAGATCGCGTGCGGTTCCGACAACGGCGCCCGGTCGGGAAAGGCGATCACACCGGGATGGGCGAGCCGGAGCCCCCGCCGTCCCTCCGGGACCCGCCCCGGCGTGCTGAGGCTGCACCGCGTTCCCCGACGCCGAGCACCGGAGGCCCTCATGACCATCACCGACACCACCGAGATCACCGGCCCCCGGCCTTGCCGCAGGACGGCCTACAGGGCCGCCGACGCGCCGGCGCGCCCGACCTCCTCCATCATGAGGATCACGCCCGCCCCCCTGGAGCCGGCGCCGTCGAGGGTGGTGCCCAGTACCCGCACCACGATGCCGCGCCCGCGGCGGTTCACCGCGTCGACGACGAGTTCGTGCGGCCCCCCCTCGCCGGACAGCGCGCGGCGGATCACCGGCCGGAGGCGGTCGGTGGGCAGGCCGATGTCGAGGTTGAGGAAGTGCTCGCCCATGGCCTCCTCGCGCCGCAGCCCCCACAGCTCCTGGGCCTGCCGGTTCCACGCGCGCACGGTGAGCTCGGGACCGAGCACCGCGACCCCCTGGCGCAGGCCGGCCAGGATCGCCTCGAGGAACTCGTTGGACGTGTCGAGCTCGGCGGTGCGCCGCTGCAGCTCGTCGTTGAGGCCCTGCAGCTCGTCGTTCGTGGACTGCAGCTCCTCGTTCATCGTCTCGAGCTCCTCGTTGGTGGACTGGAGTTCCTCGTTCGTCGTCTCCAGCTCCTCCACCGTCGAGTGCAGCTCCTCGTTGGTGGTCTCGAGCTCCTCGTTGGTGGACTGCAGCTCCTCGTGGGCCGTCTCGAGCCGGCGGTTCACCTGCTCCAGCTCGTCGCCGAGGCGCCGGTTCTCGGTGACGTCGTGGAACACGACTGCAACCCCGAGCAGGGCCGCGTCGCCGCCGGCCAGGGGCAGGACCTCCACCTCGACGACCCGCTCCTCGCCGCCCCGCTCGCACCGGACGTCGGGCACCCGCACCGCGCGCCGCTCGGCCTGCGCCTGCTCGATGTGGCGACGCAGCTCGACCGGCCGGTAGGACAGCTCCAGGTCGCGGAACGAGTGCCCCACGTCGCGCTCCGACACCCCGTACAGCGCCTCGGCGCGCCTGCTCACCAGCGCGACGAGACCGTCGGTGGTCAGGACGACCTGGGCCAGTGGACCGGCGAGCAGGCTCTCGGTGCGCAGCAGCTCCAGCCCCGAGGGGTCGGCGCGCGGATGCACCGGCGGCAGCTCCGGCAGCAGGTCGGCGTCCGGCGCGCGCTCCTGCGCGACCTTGGCGAACACGCGGCGTTTGAGGTCGATCGGCTCGAACTGCGCGCCGCGGGCCAGCAGCATCTCCGCCTTGCCGACGAACAGGACCCCTTTCGGCGCGAGGGCGAAGTGGAACCGCCGCAGGATCCGGGCCTGCGTCTCGGCGTTGAAGTACATGAGGGTGTTGCGGCAGACCAGGAGGTCGATCCGGGAGATCGGGGCGTCCTGGACGAGGTCGTTCCGCCCGAAGATCACCGAGCGGCGCAGGTCCTTGCGGAAGACGTACCGCTCGCCGGCCTGCTCGAAGTAGCGGCCCAGCAGCTCGGGGGGCACACCGCGCACCTCGCGTGCCGAGTAGGTGCCCTGGCGGGCCTGGGCGAGCCCCTCCTCGTCGACGTCGGTCGCGTAGATCTTCACCCGCGAGCGGACCTGCGCGGCGCCCATGATCTCGGTGAGGACCATCGCGAGCGTGTAGGCCTCCTCGCCGGAGGCGCATCCGGCGCTCCAGACCCGGATCGGTTCACCGGGCGCCCGCGCCGCCACCAGGGCGGGCAGCAGCTCCTCGCGCAGGTGGCCCCACACGTCGGGATCGCGGAAGAAGCCCGTCACGTTGATCAGGATCGTGTTGAACAGCGCGGTGAACTCGTCCGGGTGCAGCTGGAGAAAGTCCAGGTAGTCCGAGAAACCGGACATCCCGAGCCGCCCCATCCGGTGCTCGACGCGGCGGGTCAGGCTCGTGCGCTTGTAGCCGGTGAAGTCGAACCCGCGGCTGTCCTTGAGATGCGCCAGCAGCTCCTCGAACGCCGGCTCGGGTGCGGACACGTCGGCGTCCTCCTGACTACAGCTCGGGCCGCAGCCGCAGGGTAGCCCACACCACCTTGCCGTCGAGGGTCATGCGGGTGCCCCAGCCGGCGCTCAGCGCGTCCACGAGCGGCAACCCGTGGCCGCCGCCGTCGTACGGGCCGGGCCGGCGCAGTGCGGGGCGCACCGCGCTGGCGTCGCGCACCGCGACGTGCAGGTACCGGTCCCCACGGGTGAGCAGCAGGACCCCGGCGGTGCCGGCGTGCTCCACCGCGTTCGTGACGAGCTCGTTGGCGACCTGCACCGCGGTGGCCCCGACCGGTGCGAGGTTCCAGCCCGCGCAGGTCCGTGCCACGAGCCGGCGGGCGACGGCCAGCTCGGCGCGGTCCGGCCAGAAGGCGTGGCGGACCCGGGGTGGGACGGGCCTGCGCGCCGCCGCGGCGAGCGCGCCGGCCCGGTCGGCGTGCACGGGCACGAACCGGTGCACCCCGAGCCGGTCGAGGCACCCGGCGAGCGACGGGCTCGGTGCGGCGAGCAGCAGCGCGACCGGCTCGGCCGCGGCGGCGTGCTGGGCCAGCGCGCCGAAGACGGTGACGGCGAGGTCCTCGGCCACCTCGACCCCGCTCACGTCGAGCACCACCGCGGACGGCTGCTCGGCCAGCAGCTTGACGACCGCGGCCCGCAGAACCGGTGCGGTGTCGCCCCGCAGGACGCCCTCGACCTCGAGGACGGCGGTCGGATAGCGGCGCACCGGCCGGCACCGCAACGCCGGGGCGGTCATGCCGCCGGACCTCGGGCGACGAGGCCCCGGACGAGCGCGGCGTCGCGCTCGGCTTCCTGGACCCGGCCGCGGTGCGCGGCGGCCGAGCGGGGCCGGCCGGCCTCCTCGGCGCCGTCGGCCAGCCGGCGCAGCAGGGCCATCTTCTCCTCGATGGCCCGCAGCGCCGCCCACAGTGCCTGCTCGACCGACTCCGCCTGCTCCGCAGCGAGGCTGTCGGGGGAGTACGCGTGCCCGACCCGGCAGCGGAACCGCGGCGACGGGGCGCCGGGGAGCTCGAACAGGATGCCGTGGCAGGACGGGCAGGACGGGCAGGACAGCGCGGACGGCTGCGCGCTCTGCACGCGGTCCGTGGTGAGCGGGGCGAGCGCGGCGATCGCGGTCTCCGCCGCGAGCAGCGGGTCGACCGGGTCCGGCGGACGACGCGGCCGGTCGGGGTCGGCGAGCAGGTCACCGAGCGCCGCGCCGATCTTCGCCGCGGGATGCACGTGGGCGGACGGGACGTGCCGCAGCGCGCTGGCGGGCATCGAGGCGTGCAGCGCGTCCTTGGGATCCTGCACCAGCGCGACGCCGCCCCGCCCGACGATCGTGGCCAGGCCGGCCGTGCCGTCGTCGCGGGCGCCGGAGAGCACGACGCCGACCGCGCCGGCCCCGTACGCCGCCGCGGCGGACCGGAACAGCGGGTCGACGGCGGGGCGGTGCCCGTTCTCGGCGGCGCCGCGGGAGAGCTGCACCCGCCCGTCGGCGACCAGCACGTGATGATCGGCTGGCGCGACGTGCACGACGCCGTCGCGCAGCGGCTCGTCGTGACGGGCGGTGACGGCCGGCAGCGCGCCGGAGCGGTCGAGGATCCCGGCGAGGGCGCTGGGGGCGTCGCGCGGGATGTGCAGCACCACCACGACCGGGGCGGGCAGGCCGGGGGCCAGGCCCGCGACGACGCCGCGCAGCGCCTCGACCCCGCCGGCCGACGCCCCGATCACGATGAGGTCGGTGCTCACAGCAGGTGGACTACCCGCGAGCGGGGCAGCGGACTCGCCGCGCCCCGGCATTTTCTGGACACGGCAGGGTGGACCACAGGCGGGTTCCGGGCGGAGGCGGGGCGTGGCCACCGGGTGGCGCGGTTGCCCGCCCCCGCACCGTCCGGCATGCTGGGGAGAGGCTGTGCGCCGAGGCCCGCAGCGGCAGTACACCTTCCTGCCGGGCGTCGCCGCCTGCGGTGAAGCCTCGAGATCCGACCCGGAGTGCCGATGACCGAGCCGAAGGCCTCGTCTCGGGCGGCGGCGGACCTGCTCACCGTCGAGGTCGACGACCCCGCGCCCGGCACGACGGTGATCCGGGCGGTCGGCGAGATCGACCTGCTGACCGCGCCGCTGCTGCATGAGCGGATCGGCCACGCGCTACCCGGGTGCGCACGGCTGGTCGTCGAGCTCGCCGGGGTCACGTTCCTCGCCTCCAGCGGCCTGCAGGTGCTCCTGCTCGCCCAGGAGGCCGCGGCCGCCGGCGGCGTCGAGCTGTACCTCACCGGTACCGACACCGCGATGGTCGACCGGGTACTGCGCGCGAGCGGGCTCGACCGGATCCTCCCGGTCACCGGAACCGACACGGCGACGCTGCTGGAGCGGCTCGGCTGAGACGCGCGCCGCCGCGGTTCGACCGCCCGTCCCGGGGTACCGGCTGGGGACGAGGGAGGTGCGAGCGTGCCCGAGAGGCCTGTCGTGGTGGGGATCAACCGGACCCAGGACGGCTCCATCAGCGTTGCGCGGGGTGCGGCGACGGTGTACAGCCTGCAGAAGGAGCGGCTCACCCGCCGCAAGCACCACTGGGGCCGTCTCGGCGACCTGCACCGCCTCTACCTGCCGAATCTGCCCGCGCTGCGCGAACCGGTGGACCTCGTGGTGGAGGGTTACTCCTCCGACGACGAGCTCGACGACGCGGACTCCTATGCGGCGGAGCTGCTGGAGCACCTGACGTTCCGGGGCGAGCCGCGGATCGTGCGGGTCTCCCACCACCTGTCGCATCTGTACAGCGCGTTCCCGCCGTCCCCGTTCGACTCGGCCGCGGCGATGGTGATCGACGCGCAGGGCAGTCGGGCGCGCGACCTCACCGAGCCCCACCCCGAGGGCGACGTCGACCCCGGCATGCTGGAGATCGCCTCGTT
>DATLGI010000008.1:0-9475 GCA_035540535.1 Pseudonocardia sp. | reverse complement strand
TCGCCGTGCTCGGCGAGCAGGGCGAGCGCCGCGTCGACCGTGTCGGGCCGCGCGTACTCGAAGCCGACGGGGATCATGCGCCGCTCCCGGTGGAGAAGCCCGGTTCCGCCTCGAGGCCGCCGGACGGGGCCTCCCGGGCGTGGCCGCCGCCGGTGACGGCGTCGGGGTCCTGGCCGCTCGCGGCCAGCACCGCGCGGACGATGTTTTGGAAGCCGGTGCAGCGGCAGAGGTTGCCCTCGAGCCCCTCCCGCACCTCGCGCTCGGTCGGGTGCGGGTTCTCCCGCAGCAGCCCCACCGCCGCCATCACCATCCCTGGCGTGCAGAACCCGCACTGCAGGCCGTGCTCGGCGCGGAACGCCGCCGCCATGGGGTGCAGGTCGCCGCCGGGGGACAGCCCCTCGAGCGTGACCACCTCGCGCTCGTCGGCCTGCGCCGCGAGCACGGTGCACGACTTCACCGACTCGCCGTCGACGAGCACCGTGCACGCCCCGCAGGACGTCGTGTCGCAGCCGATGTTGGTGGCCCGCAGGCCGACCACCTCGCGCAGGTAGTGCGCGAGCAGCAACCGCGGCTCGACGTCGGCATCGGTGGACTCGCCGTTGACCGTGATGTGGACCTTCACTTCCCGCTCCCCACCGCCTGGACGGCCTCCCAGACCCGCAGCGGGCTGGTCGGCATGTCGATGTGGCGTACCCCCAGGTGCGCCAGCCCATCCACCACCGCGCTCTGCACCGCCGGCGTGGCCCCGATCGTCCCGGCCTCACCGATGCCCTTGGCGCCGATCGGGTTGAGGTGGGTCGGGGTGGCCATGTCCACCAGCTCGAACGTCGGCAGCTCGGCCGCCGACGGGAACGCGTAGTCCGCGAGGGTGGCCGTGAGCGGGTTGCCGTCGGCGTCGTAGACGACCTCCTCCAGCAGCGCCTGCGAGATGCCCTGCGCGATGCCGCCGTGCCGCTGGCCCTCGGCGAGCAGCGGGTTGAGCACCGGGCCGGCGTCGTCGACCGTGACGATCCGGGAGACCACCGCCTTGCCCGACTCGACGTCGACCTCGACGACGGCGACGTGCGCGCCGAACGGGAACGTCGGGGCGCCGCTGTCGAACCGGTGCTCGACCTTCAACGGCTCCTGCCCGGCCAGCTGCGCGAGGGTGACCGCGGTGTCGGTGCCGCGCACCCCGACCGCCCCGTCGGCGACGACGAGGTCGTCGACGTTCGCCTCCAACACGTCGGCGGCGCGCCGCTTCGCCAGCTCGACGAGCTCGCCCGCCGCCTCGTAGACGGCGACACCGCCGGTCTGCAGGCTGCGCGAGCCCATCGTTCCGGAGCCGCGGGGGACGAGATCGGTGTCGCCGTGGCGGACCGTGATCTTCTCTACGTCGATGCCGAGGTGCTCGCTCGCCAGCATCGCCCATGCCGTGGCGTGACCCTGCCCGTGCGGCGACGTACCGGTGAACACGGTGACCGTGCCGTCGGGGTGCACCTCCACCGACGCGTCCTCGGCGAACGCGCCCCCGCCGGTGATCTCGACGTAGCAGGAGACCCCGATACCGAGCTGCACCGCGTCACCGCGCTCCCGGCGGGCGGCCTGCTCGGCCCGCAGCCCGGGGTAGCCGGCGGCCTCCAGCACCCGGTCGAGCGCCTTCGCGTACTCGCCGGTGTCGTAGGTGGCCCCGCCCTTGGTCTCGAAGGGGAACTTCTCCGGGGGGATCAGGTTGCGCCGGCGCACCTCGGCCGGGTCCTTGCCGATCTCGGCGGCGAACAGGTCCATCGCCCGCTCGATCGCGGCGGTCGCCTCCGGGCGGCCGGCCCCGCGGTAGGCGCCGGTGGAGGTGGTGGTGGTGACCACGACCCGGGCCCGTGACTCGACCTTCGGGATGTCGTAGACGCCGGGCGCCATCTGGCGGGTGAAGAACGGCAGGAACATACCGAGCCGCGGGTAGGCGCCGGCGTCGGCGAGGACGTCGAGGCGGTAGGCGAGCACGTCGCCGTCGCGGGTGCCGCCGATGGTGATGGTCTGGCGCTGCGCGCGGCCGTGGACCATCCCGGTCAGGTTCTCCGAGCGGGTCTCCGCCCAGCGCACCGGCCGCCCCGTGCGGCGCGCGAGCCAGGCGACGAGCGCGAACTCGGGGTCGGCACCGATCTTCGCGCCGAACCCGCCGCCCACGTCCGGCGTGATGACCCGGACGTCGCCCTTCTCCGCGCCGAGCCAGCCGGCGATCGTGTCCCGGGTCTCCTGGGCGTTCTGGTTCGAGCACCAGACCGTGAACCGGCCGCCCTCCCACACCGCGGCGGCGGCCCGGCCCTCGAGCGGCACCGCGGCGAGGCGCTGGTTGACGATCTCGCGGGTGACGACCACCGCGCAGCCGTCGAACAGGTGCTCGTCGAACGGCTTCTTCAGGCCGAAGCCACCCGCGAGGTTCGTCCCGGCCTCGTCGAACAGCAGCACCTCGTCGGTGAGGGCGTCGCGCACGTCCACGACCGCCGGGAGCGGGTCGTAGTCGACCTCGACGAGGTCCGCGGCGTCCTGGCCCTGGTAGGCCTCCTCGGTCAGCACCGCGGCCACCGGCTCGCCGACGAACCGGACCTTGTCGGCGGCGAGGAAGCGGCGCACCATCCCGTCGGCGGCCATCGGGAACAGCTTGGCGGCGAGGTCGACGTCGGCGCCGGTGACGATGTCGACGACGCCGGGCGCCTCGCGGGCGGCCGCGGCGTCGATGCCCGTGATCCGGGCGTGGGCGAGGGGGGACCGCACGAACGTCAGGTGCAGGGCACCGGTCAACCGCTCGTCGGTCAGATCGTCGGTGTAGGTCGCGCCCCGGGTGAGGAACACCGGATCCTCGGTCCGAACGACGCGCGTGCCCATGATGCTCATCGCCGGGCAGCCTAGTTCGGCCGTGCCCGCCGTGCCGGGTGGCGGTGCGCGGCGATCAGCGCGGTGAGCCCTCCCACCACGGGCGGACCGCCCACAGCGCGGAGACCGGACCGTGGCCGGCGCCGAGGGCGTAGGCGTGCCGCACCGCCTCGACGACGTAGCGCTTGGCCAGCGCCACCGCCGCCTCAGGAGCCAGCGCGCGGGCCAGCCCGGCCGCGATCGCGGCGGCCATCGAGTCCCCGCTGCCGTGGGTGTCACCGGTGTCGAACCGCGGGCCGGCGAACTCCGTGAACGTCGCCCCGTCGTAGAGCAGGTCCACGCACTCCGCCTCGTCCTCCCGCAGGTGCCCGCCCTTGACCAGCACGTACCGCGGCCCGAGGTCGTGCAGCGCCTTCGCCGCGTCGTGCTGGGCGGCGCGGTCGTGCACCTCGATGCCCACGAGCAGGCGCACCTCGTCCAGGTTCGGCGTGACGACCGTGGCGCGCGGAATCAGCAGCGTGCGGTAGGCGTCGAGGGCGGTTCCGGCGAGCAGCGGATCGCCGTACCTCGACGCGGCGACCGGGTCGACCACCAGCGGCGTGCGGCGGCCGGCGCCGATGCCGCTGCCATCGCAGGCCGCGGCGACCGCCTCGACGATCTCCGTGGTGGCCAGCATGCCGGTCTTCGCCGCGTCGAGGCCGATGTCATCCGCGACCGCGGCGATCTGCGCGGCCACCGTCGCCGCCGGGATCGGGTGCACGCCGGAGACGCCGACCGTGTCCTGAACCGTCACCGCGGACACCGCCAGGCACCCGTGGACGCCGAAGGCGGCGAAGGTGCGCAGGTCGGCGGCGATCCCGGCACCGCCGCCGGAGTCGGTGCCGGCGATCGTCAGCACCCGGGGCGGGGTGATCCCGACCGTGCCCTCCATGCCCCTCCCTCCGCCGGCCTCACCCGTCAGGGTTCTCGACGCGCTCGCCGATCAGAGCTCCTCCGCCGGCCGCTCCGACGGGTCCCATGCCAGCCCGGGCACGCCCCAGCCCAGCTGCTCGAGCGTCTTGAGCGCGGCCCGGCGGTGGCGCCCGACGAGCCGGTCGACGTAGAGCACCCCGTCCAGGTGGTCCACCTCGTGCTGGAAGCAGCGGGCGAGGAAGCCGTGGCCCGCGTACGCCACCGGCTCGCCGTCGACGTCGACGCCGGTGACCCGCGCCCAGTCGGCCCGCGCGGTCGGGAACGCCTCGCCGGGCACGGACAGGCAGCCCTCCTCGTCGCTCTCGGGATCGGGCATGGTCTCCGGGCGCGCGGAGGTCTCCAGCACGGGGTTGACCACGACGCCGCGCACGCGCTCGCCCGCGACCTCGTCCGGGCAGTCGAAGACGAAGACCCGCAGGTCGACACCGATCTGGTTCGCCGCGAGCCCGACGCCGTCGGCGGCGGCCATCGTCTCCCGCAGGTCGGCCACCAGCGCACGCAGGGCGTCGTCGAACGCGGTGACCCGGCGGGTCGGCTGGTGCAGCACGGGATCGCCCGTGATCCGGATGGGTCGCACGGCCACGGGCTCAGTGTCGGCGGCCGGACGCCCACGGGTTCGAGCGGGGTCGGCCGTGGTGTGGATTCCCCCGGCGCGGCGCGTCCCTACCCGGTTCCGGTCGGTGCCGCGTGGTTGAATGCCCACCGCGCGCGGGAAATGACAGCGGTGTCATTCGCCACCACCTCTCGCCCCGAGCAGCGCCCGCCGACCGCGATCTGATCAGGAGCGTGATGGAGTCCGCCACCGAACCCCGGGGAATCGACCGCGTCGGGGCGTCCCGGGAGCTCGACCGCCGGGAACGCGAGATCCTCGCGTTCGAGGGCCAGTGGTGGAAGTACGCGGGGGCGAAGGAACAGGCGATCCGCGAGCTGTTCGACATGTCCGCCACCCGCTACTACCAGGTGCTCAACGCCCTGATGGACAAGCCCGCGGCCCTCGCCGCGGACCCGCTGCTGGTCAAGCGGTTGCGGCGGCTGCGGGCGAGCCGCCAGCGCACCCGCGCGGCCCGACGCCTCGGGATCGAGCCCTGGTGAACTCCGCGGTCCCGGCCGGGGTCGCACCCCCACCGCATCGGAGGTCGTCACGATGACCGCACCGGCACCGTCCGGAGGTCCGTCCCCGCTGCGGCTCGCCGGACTCGCGCTGCTCGGCGTCGCCGTCGTCGCGGGCATCATCGGCCTCGCGAGCCTGCTGCTCGGCGGCGGCGGCGACGAGAGCACCAGCGCCGCGCCACCGCCGTCCGCGGGCGCCTCCGCCGCGCCCGGGACGCCCACCCCGTCCCCCGGCACGGGCGACGGTGGGGTGCCGGTGCCGTCGTTCCCCACCGGTCCCAGCGCCACGGCGCCGGGCGGCGCCGGCGGCTCGGGAGGGGCCGGGCCCGGTGGCACGGGTTCCGGGGCCGACGGCTCCGGGGACGCCGGCTCGGGGAGCGGTTCCGCGGGCGGCGGCGGCTCGGGGAGCGGTTCCGCGGGCGGCGGCGGGTCGGGCGGTGACACGGCGGGCACGGGCGGCGGCGACCGCTCCGGCGGCAGCAGCACCGACGCCGTGCGCGCCCCGCTGCGGGTCTACAACAACAGCACCATCCGCGGCCTCGCCGACGAGGGCGCGGCCGACTTCCGCGCCGCCGGCTGGACCGTCACCGAGGTCGGCAACTACAGCGACGGGATCATCCCCACCAGCACCGTGTACTACCGCGCCGGCACCGCGGAGAAGGCGGCGGCGGAGACGCTGGGGCGCGAGTTCGGGCTGCGCGTCGAGCCGCGCTTCGCGGGGATCAAGGACGCCAACCCCGGCGTCATCGTCATCCTGACGAAGGACTACCAGCGCCGCTGACGCCGGTTCGGCCCTTCCGGCGCCCGGCGTAGGCCGCCAGCACGGCCAGCTGCGCGGGGTCGAGCGAGGGCGGCACCGCGGCCCGGGCCGCGGCGATGTGGGCACCGGTCACCTCCGCCGCCTCCAGCGACTCCCGCATCGCGCTCAGCGCGGCCTCCCGCAGCACGGCGGCGCAGTCCGCGGCCGAGTAGCCGTCGAGGTCGGCGCCGAGGGCGGCGAGGTCGACGTCGGCGGCGAGCGGGGTGTTGCGCGCCGCCGCCTGCAGGATCTCCGTGCGCGCCGCGGCATCCGGCGGCGGCACGTAGACCAGGCGTTCCAGGCGGCCCGGCCGCAGCAGTGCCGGGTCGATCAGCTCGGGCCGGTTCGTCGCCCCGACCACGACGACCTCGCGCAGCGGTTCGGCCCCGTCGAGCTCGGTGAGCAGCGCGGCCACCACCCGGTCGGTCACGCCGGAGTCGCCTGACTGCCCGCGCCGGGGCGCCAGCGCGTCGACCTCGTCGAGGAACACCAGCGCGGGGGCGGCGTCGGCGGCTCGGCGGAACAGCTCGCGCACGGCCCGCTCGGACTCCCCGACGTACTTGTCGAGCAGCTCCGCGCCCTTCACCGCGAGCACGTTGAGCCGCCCGGTGCCGGCGAGCGCCCGCAGCAGGAACGTCTTGCCGCAGCCGGGCGGGCCGAACAGCAGCACGCCGCGCGGGGCGGCGACGCCGAGGCGGGCGAACGAGTCCGGGTACTGCAGCGGCCAGAGGACGGCCTCGGTCAGCGCCTGCTTCGTCTCGACCATGTCGCCGACCTGCTCCAGGGTGAGCCCGCCGGTCTGCAGCGTGGCCGACGACGACATCGACAGGGGTCGCACCGATCCCACCGCGTCGAGCAGGTCGGACTGCCGGATCCGGGATGCGTCCGCGGGGTCGGCGGGCGGGTGCCGCAGTGCGGCCTGCACCGCCGCCTCGCGGCGCACGGCGACCAGATCGGCGGCGACGAATCCCGGCGCGCGCTCGGCGACCGCGGCGAGATCGACGTCGTCGGCCAGGGGAACGGCCGCGAGGAGCCGGCGCAGCAGCTCGGCGCGGACCCGCGCGTCGGGCAGGGCGAGCCCGAGCTCGCGGTCCACGAGGTCGGGGGCGCGCAGCCGCGGGTCGACGGCCTCGGGCGCGGACGTGGTGACGACCAGCGCCAGGCCCGGGGTCGCGAGCGCGTCGCGGAGCGCGTCGAGGACCAGCGTCGCCAGCGGCGGTGGCGCGGCGGTCGGCAGGAGCGCCTCGACGTCGGGGACGAGCAGGACCGCGGGCGTGCCGGCGTGCGCCGCGGCAACCGCGGCATCGACGCGATCGCGCACGCGGGCGGACGCGGCGGCCGGCTCGAGCGCGGCCGTGCCCGGGGCGGGCAGCTCCACCGTCCCGGCCCCGACGGCGGCCGCCGCGCTACGGGCGAGCGTCGCCTTGCCCACGCCCTCCGGGCCGGTGACCAGCACGCCGAGCCGCGTCGATCCTCCGAGCCGGGCGAGCAGCTCGGGCCGGCGGAACGTCAGCTCCAGCCACTCGACCAGCCGGTGGGCGGCGGCCGTGTTCCCGGCGAGCTCGTCGACCGCCGGCGGCGGCGCGACCGGAGTCGCCGCCGCCACGCCCGCCGTTGCCGACGCGGACGGCGGGGTGCCCGGTCGCGGCGGGGTGGCGGTTACCGGCGGCGCGCCCGCCCAGTGCACGACCGTGGCCGGCCGCACCGCGACGGCCCCGGCCGGCTCCGTGCCCGCGACGGTGAGCAGCTCCGTGGTCCACGAGGCCCCGACGGCGGACAGCCGCCGCCGCGCCGCGGTCACGTCCACCCCGGGCGTCGGCTCGACGTCCTGCGGAAGCAGCGACACCGCGTCACCCGCTGTCACGACCTTGCCCACGAGCGCCAGCCGGAGGGTGTCGGGCGCCAGCGCCGCCCGCGCCAGGCGCGAACCGGTGAGCGTCACCGCGGCCGCCGGGGCCACGTCGGCCGGGCGGAGCACGACGGGCGCGCCGTCGGTGAGCCCCGCGTTGGACAGGACCACCTCGTCGACGCCGGCCTGTCCGGGCGGCCCGCCGGCCGCGGCCGGCCCGGCGAGCGCGGTGGTGACGCGCGCACCGGTGAGCGTCACCGCGTCCCAGGACCGCAGGCCGAGGGCGTCGAGGACCTCGGGGTGCAGCCGCACCACGCCGCGCCGGGCGTCGGCCGCGGACGCGGCGAGGCGGGCGACCAGGGTGATCTCCGGGGCGGGCACGCGATCACGCTAGCGGCGGGTCCGGCGCAGGCCGAGGCGGCCGCGCCGCCGGCGACCCTCGTCAGCCGAGCCGGCACCCCCGTGCTGCCCGGTCGCGGGCGGCCGCGGCGCCGACCGCGGCTCGTCCGGGCCGAGGCGCCGCACGACCCCGCGGGCGACGGCGCTGGCCCGCCCCGCCACCCGGTGCCGCAGCGGGGACCGCAGCCCGACCCGCCGCGCCGACCGGGCGGCGCGGGCCACCGCCCGACGCTCGTGCACCGGCACGTCCCACGCCTCCGGATGCCGGGCGAGCCAGCGGTAGCGGTAGGCGGTGTAGGGCAGTGACGCCAGGTAGGCGGTGGTGACGAGCGCCAGGGCGAGGAACGGCTCGGTGATCAGCACAGCGGCCGCCAGCCCGACCAGGACCAGCAGCGGGGCGATCATGCGCTGGGGCACCCGCACCGTCTTGAGCGACACCGTCGGCACCCGGCTGACCATCAGCCCGGCGACCACCAGCGCCCACAGGCCCACGGCGAGCGGCGTCGACCACCAGCCCCCGGTGCCGAGGTAGAGCGTCACGTACAGCGGGATCCCGGCGCACAGCGCCGCGGCCGGTGCGGGGACGCCGACGAAGAACTCGCGGGCGAACGGGTAGCGGTCCTCGGCGTCGATCAGCGTGTTGAACCGGGCCAGCCGCAGCGCCATGCAGACGGCGAACACCAGGGCGACCACCCAGCCGAGCCGCTCCCCGTCCAGTGCCCAGAGGTACAGCACCAGCGCCGGGGAGACGCCGAACGAGACGAGGTCCGCCAGCGAGTCCAGCTCCGCGCCGATCCGGGTGCTGGCGTCGAGCATCCGGGCCAGCCGGCCGTCGAGGGCGTCGCACAGCGCGGCCGTGCCGACGGCGACGAGGCTCAGGTCGAACCGGTCGTTGAGCGCGAACTGCACCGCGGACAGGCCCGCGCACAGCGCCAGCACCGTGACGGCGTTGGGCAGCAGCCGGACCTGCGCGGGGTAGGGCGGGGGCACGTCAGCCCGCCCGACCGGGCAGCTCGGCCACCACCGTCTCCCCGCCGACCGCCCGCTGCCCGACGGCGACCCGCACCGTCGAGCCCGCGGGCAGGTAGAGGTCCACCCGGGAGCCGAACCGGATGAGCCCGTAGGTCTCGCCGGCGGCCACCTCGTCGCCCGGTGCGACGTCGCAGAGGATCCGCCGGGCGAGCAACCCGGCGATCTGCACGACGGCCACGTGCTGCCCGTCGGTGGTCTGCATCAACACGGCGTTGCGCTCGTTGTCCTCGCTGGCCTTGTCGAGGTCGGCGGACAGGAACAGGCCCGGCCGGTGGCGGACGGCGAGCACCCGGCCGTCCACCGGGATCCGCTGCACGTGCACGTCCAGCAACGACAGGAAGACGCTCACCCGCGGGACGGCGACGGCGGGCAGTTCGAGCTCGGCGGGCGGCACCGCCTCGTCGACGAGCGCCACGGTCCCGTCGGCCGCCGCGACGACGACCCCCGCGCACGGCGGGGGCACC
>DATLGI010000007.1:0-9136 GCA_035540535.1 Pseudonocardia sp. | reverse complement strand
GGTCGGGTTCGGGCGGGTCGGCGCGGGCGGCGCTGGCCGCGTGGCGCCGGGACGCCCGCGCGCACCCGAGCCCGAACGCCGGGCCGGTCGAAGCCGCCGCCGCCGGAGCGCTCGGGGTGCGGCTCGGTGGGCGCACGGTCTACCCGCACGGGGTCGAGGAGCGGCCGACCCTCGGCTCGGGGCACCCGCCGGGCCCGACCGACCTGCGCCGCGCCGCCCGGCTGCCCCGCCTCGTCGGTGCCGCCGCCGCGGTGCTGGCGGCGGTACTCGCGACCGGTGTCCCCGGCGGGCGCCGGGCGGACCGGTAGCCGGCTTCGCGGCACCACCCGAGGCGAGCCGCACGAGCCGGGCGCGGTGTGCGACGGGCCGGGCGCGGTGTGCGACGGGCCGGGTGCGTGCGACGGGCCCGGGGGGCCGGTCGGGCTACCGCACGTGCGCGGCGGGGTCGTCGTCGCCGGCCAGTGCCCGGCGCAGCGCCACCCGGTCCGCCCGGCGGTCGCCGCGGCCGCGCTGGAGCAGCTCGAGGCGGATGAAGTAACCGAGTGCGACCAGCGCGATCACGCCGAAGGTGATCCACTGCAGCGCGTAGGACAGGTTGGTGAACGGCGCCCCTCCGGTGGCCGGTTCGACGGGCAGGGGGGTCAGGACCCCGGGCGCGCCCGCGGCCAGTGCGACGTGACCGGGTTCCAGGGGCAGCCCGGTCGCCTCGGCGAGGAGCTGCGAGTCCACCGCGTAGAGCTGGCGGTGCCCCTCGGCGGTGAACACCGGACGCGCCTGCGGGTCGGTCTGGTCCACCCGCAGCCGCCCGGTGACCGTGACGGTGCCGGCGGGCGGGGCCGGGTAGTCGGGCACGACCCGCCCGCCCGGGGCACCGACCGTCCCGCGGTTCACCGCGACCACCCGCCCGTCGGTGGTGCGCAGGGGCGTGAGCACCTCGAACGCCGGCTGACCCGCGACGACCCGCAACCGCACCAGCCCCTCGGCCTCGGGCAGGTAGGTGCCGGTGAGCTCGACGCGACGCCACTCCACGGAGCGGTCGACGCCCTGCCCGGAGGGTACGAGCTCCCCGAGCGGCACCGGGGGGAGCGCGGCGGCGGCGTCGATCGCGGTCTGCTGGGCGTCGCGCTCGGACTCGCGGCCGAACTGCCACGGCGCGAGGACGGTGACCGCGAGCACCGCGAAGCCGAGGATCACCGCGATGAACGCCAGCCAGCCGGGACGGAGCAGGAACCGCACGCTCCTAGGGTAGGCGCGGTGAAGGGCGCACTCCTCGTCGCGGGCACGACCTCGGACGCGGGCAAGAGCGCGCTGGTCGCGGGGATCTGCCGGTGGCTGCACCGCCGCGGCGTCGCGGTGGCGCCGTTCAAGGCGCAGAACATGAGCAACAACTCGGTGGTGACCGTCGACGGCGGCGAGATCGGGCGCGCGCAGGCGATGCAGGCGCACGCCTGCGGGCTGGCGCCCAGCGTCGCGTTCAACCCCGTCCTGCTGAAACCGGGCAGCGACCGCACCGCGCAGGTGGTGGTGCGCGGCCACGCCGACGGGCAGGTCGGCGCGCTGTCCTACCGGGAGCGCACGCCGGCACTGCTGCGGGTGGTCACCGAGACCCTCGACGAGCTGCGTGGCCGGTTCGACGTCGTCGTCTGCGAGGGCGCCGGCTCCCCGGCGGAGATCAACCTGCGGGCCACCGACCTGGCGAACATGGGCCTGGCGCAGGCGGCCGACCTGCCGGTCGTCGTCGTCGGCGACATCGACCGCGGCGGCGTGCTGGCGCACCTGTTCGGCACCGTCGCCGTGCTCGCGCCCGCCGACCAGGCGCGCGTCGCCGGCTTCGTGGTCAACAAGTTCCGCGGCGACCCGCGCCTGCTGGCCCCCGGGCTGGAGCAGCTGCGGGAACTCACCGGGCGGCCCACCCTGGGCGTCGTCCCGTGGGCCGACCGGCTCTGGCTGGACGCGGAGGACTCGCTGTCCGCGGTGGCCGACGGGGTGCTCGGCCGGCCCACGCCGCCGTACGGGTCGCAGTGGCTGCGGGTGGCGGTGGTGCGGCTGCCGCGGATCTCCAACGCCACCGACGCCGAGGCGCTGGCCTGCGAGCCGGGGGTGGCGGTGCGCTACGTGACCGAGCCGTCGCGCCTGGCCGACGTCGACCTCGTCGTGCTGCCCGGGTCGAAGGCCACCGTCGCCGATCTCGCCTGGCTGCGCGAGCGCGGGCTCGCCGACGCGGTGCTGGAGCACGCCCGCGCGGGCCGGTCCGTGCTGGGGATCTGCGGCGGGTACCAGATGCTCGGGCACCGGATCGCCGATCCGCACGGGGTGGAGGTGCCCGGCGGCGCGGACGTCGCCGGCCTCGGGCTGCTCGACCTGGAGGTCACCTTCGACGTGGTCAAGCACCTCGGCACGCCGTCGGCCACCGCGTGGGGCGAGGAGGTGACCGGGTACGAGATCCACCACGGCAGGGTGGTGCGCTCCGCGGATCCGCCGCTGGTGGGGACCGAGGGATCGGACGCGGGCGCGCTGCTCGGCACGCACTGGCACGGGCTGCTGGAGAACGACCGGTTCCGCCGCGCCCTGCTCGCCCGGGTGGCCGCGCAGGCCGGCCGGACCGGCTTCCGGCCCGCGCCGGACACCTGTTTCACCGCGGAGCGCGCCGCCCAGCTCGACCTGCTCGGCGACCTCGTCGACGCCCACCTCGACACCGCCGCCCTGGAGGATGTGATCCGTCACGGCGCCGCCCCGGATCTGCCGGTGATTACCACAGGTCTGGCAGGCTCGCCGTGATGAGCGCTCCCGGCTTCCCGTTCAGCGCCCTCGTCGGCCACGACGACCTGCGGCTCGCCCTGCTGCTCAACGCCGTCCACCCGGGGGTCGGCGGGGTGCTGGTGCGGGGGGAGAAGGGCACCGCGAAGTCGACGGCCGTGCGGGCGCTGGCCGCCCTGCTCCCGGTCGTCCCGGTCGTCGCGGGATGCCGGTTCTCCTGCGACCCCGCCGCGCCGGACCCCGGTTGCCCCGACGCGCCGCACCCGGCGCCGGTCCCGGACGCGCGCCCGGCCCGGCTCGTCGAGCTGCCCGTCGGCGCCACCGAGGACCGCCTCGTCGGATCCCTGGACCTGGAGCGGGCACTGGCCGAGGGCGTGCGCGCCTACCAGCCCGGGCTGCTCGCCGACGCCCACCGCGGGGTGCTCTACGTCGACGAGGTCAACCTGCTGCACGACCACCTCGTCGACCTGCTGCTCGACGCCGCCGCGATGGGCCGCGCGCACGTCGAGCGCGACGGCGTGTCGATCTCGCACGCGGCCCGGTTCCTGCTGGTCGGGACGATGAACCCGGAGGAGGGCGAGCTGCGCCCGCAGCTGCTCGACCGGTTCGGGCTCGCCGTCGAGGTCCGGGCGGAGCGTGAGGTGGACACCCGGGTCGAGGTGGTGCGCCGCCGCCTGGCGTTCGAGGCCGACCCCGCCGGCTTCGCCGACAGCTGGGCCGACGCCGACGCCGCCACCGCCGCCCGGATCGCCGCGGCCCGCGAGCGCCTCCCCAGGGTGCGGGTCGACGACGCCGAGCTGCGGCGGATCGCCGCGGTGTGCGCCGCCTTCGACGTCGACGGCATGCGCGCCGACCTCGTCATCGCCCGCGCCGCCGTCGCGCACGCGGCCTGGCGCGGGGCCGACGCGGTGGCCGAGGAGGACGTGCGGGTCGCGGCCCGGCTCGCGTTGCCGCACCGGCGCCGCCGCGACCCGTTCGACGAGCCGGGCATGGACGACCAGGCTCTCGACGATGCGCTGCGCAGGGCCGGCGAGCAGGTGGACCCCGACGGCGGCGGCCCGGACGGCGGCGGCCCGGACGGCGGTGGCCCGGATGGCGGTGGCCCGGACGGCGGCCCGCCCGACGGCGGCGGCCCGGACGGCGGCCCGCCCGATGACGGCGGCCCGCCCGATGGCGGCGGCCCGCCCTATGGCGGCGGCCCGCCCGATGGCGGTGGCCCCGGGGCCGGTGGCGGGCTGCCGGGACCTCAGCAGGGTGGCGTCGCGGACGCTGAACGCCCGCCGCTCCGCCCCGTCCACCAGGGCGACGGCGGTCCGCGCCCGGGAGGGGACGGACCGGTGCAGGCCCCCGCGCCGCCCGCCGCCCCGTTCCGCGCCCGCCGGCTCGAGGTGCCGGGCCTCGGCGAGGGTGCCCCGGGCCGCCGGTCCCGGGCCCGCACGGACGCCGGCCGAGTCGTGCGGCCGGGCCCCGGGGCCCCCCGGCGCCTCTCGGACCTGCACCTGGCGGCCACCCTCGCCGCCGCGGCCCCGCACCAGCGAGCCCGCGGTCGGTCCGGACCCGGCCTGCGGCTGCGCCCGGCAGACCTGCGCCGGGCCGAGCGGGAGGGCCGGGAGGGCAACCTGGTCCTCTTCGTGGTCGACGCGTCGGGGTCCATGGCCGCGCGCAGCCGCACGGCGGCGGTGGGCGGCGCGGTCCTGTCGCTGCTGCGCGACGCCTACCAGCGCCGGGACAAGGTCGGGCTCGTCACGTTCCGTGGCGCTGGGGCCGAGGTCGTGCTGCCGCCCACGTCGAGCGTTCCGGCGGCCCGGGCCCGGCTGGGCGACCTGCGCACCGGCGGTCGCACGCCGCTCGCCGAGGGGCTGCTGCGGGCGCGGCGGGTGCTGGCCGCCGAGCGGGTTCGCGACCCGAAGCGGCGCGCGCTGCTGGTCGTGCTCACCGACGGGCGCGCCACGGTCGCTGCCCGCCCGGGCGGCGACCCGGTCCGCGACGCGTGCCGCGCCGCCGGGCTCCTCGCCGGCGACGGCGTCGCGACGGTCGTCGTCGACTGCGAGAGCGGGCCGGTGCGGCTGGGCCTGGCCGGGTTGCTCGCCGTCGCCGCCGGCGGCCCGGCCGTCGCGCTCGCCGAGCTGTCCGCCGACCGGGTCGCGGGCGTCGTCCGCGCGGCCGGGGCCGCCTGACCCGCGTCACCCGAGGAGGACCGCATGCCGCAGGGCCGTGTCACCACCGTCCCCGATGACGGGCTCACCACCCGCCAGCGCCGCAGCCGGCCGCTGGTCGTCGTGCACACCGGGGAGATGAAGGGCAAGTCCACCGCCGCGTTCGGGCTCGCCCTGCGCGGCTGGAGCCAGGGCTGGTCGATCGCGGTGTTCCAGTTCGTCAAGTCGGCGAAGTGGAAGGTCGGCGAGGAGACCGCGTTCCGCGCGCTCGGGCGGGTGCACGAGCAGACCGGCGAGGGCGGGCCGGTCGAGTGGCACAAGATGGGGCACGGGTGGAGTTGGGTCCCGAAGCCCGGCGCCCCCGAGGACCACGCCGTGGCGGCGAGGAACGGTTGGGCCGAGATCCGCCGGCGGGTCGAGGCGCAGGCCCACGACGTCTACGTCCTCGACGAGTTCACCTACCCGATGAAGTGGGGGTGGGTCGACGTCGCCGAGGTCGTCGAGGTCCTCGCCGCCCGCCGGGGCCGCCAGCACGTGATCATCACCGGCCGCGACGCCCCGGCGGAGCTCGTGGCCGCGGCGGACCTGGTGATGGAGACCACGAAGATCAAGCACCCGATGGACGCCGGGCAGAAGGGTCAGAAGGGCATCGAGTGGTGAGCCGGTGAGCGCGCGCGCGGTGGTGATCGCCGCGCCGGCGTCGGGCTCGGGGAAGACCACCGTCGCGACGGGGTTGATGGCGGCACTGCGCCGGCGGGGGACGGTCGTCGCCCCGTTCAAGGTCGGACCCGACTACATCGACCCCGGCTACCACGCGCTGGCGAGCGGGCGGCCGGGCCGCAACCTCGATCCGGTGCTCGTGGGCGAGGAGCGGATCGCGCCGCTGGCCCGACACGGAGCGGCCGCGGCCGAGATCGCCGTCGTCGAGGGCGTGATGGGGCTCTTCGACGGCCGGATCGCCGACGGTGCCGGGTCGACGGCGCAGGTCGCCGCGCTGCTGGGTGCGCCGGTGGTGCTGGTGGTGGACTGCCGCGGGCAGTCGCGCAGCCTCGCGGCGTTGCTGCACGGGTTCCGCTCCTTCGACCCGGGCGGCGGGAGTCCGGCCCGCATCGCCGGCGTCGTGCTCAACCGGGTCGGCAGCGCGCGGCACGTCGAGGTGCTGCGCGCGGCGTGCGAGGAGGTCGGGCTGCCGGTGCTGGGCGCGCTGCCGCGGGCACCCGCCCTGGCCGTGCCGTCGCGACACCTCGGCCTGGTCACGGCCGCCGAGCACGGGCCGGCAGCGGCGGCGGCCGTGGCCGCGATGGCCGACCTCGTCGCCGGGCACGTCGACCTCGACGCCGTGCTGCGGCTCGCGCAGCCGTTGCCGTCGGGCCCCGTCTGGTCCGCCGTGGACGAGGCTCGTGCGCGGAAGGGCGGGCCCGAGCCGTCCTTTCCGCGCACCGGCCCGGTGGTGGCGGTGGCCGGGGGAGTGGCTTTCACGTTCGGTTACGCGGAGCACGTGGAGCTCCTGCGCGCGGTGGGCGCCGAGGTCGCGATCGTGGACCCCCTGCGCGACGAGGCCCTGCCGCCCGGCACCGCCGGGCTGGTGCTGCCCGGCGGCTTCCCCGAGGAGCACGTCACCGACCTCGCCGCCAACGTCCCGCTGCGGGCCGCGGTCACGGTGCTGGCCGCGTCCGGGGCGCCGGTGCACGCCGAGTGCGGCGGGCTGCTCTACCTCTGCCGCGAGCTCGACGGCGCCCCGCTGTGCGGGGTGCTCCCGGCGACGGCCGCGTTGACGGGCCGGCTCACCCTGGGCTACCGGGACGCGGTGGCGCCGGGTGGGTCGGCGGCGTTCACCGCCGGTGAGCGGGTGGCCGCACACGAGTTCCACCGGTGCGCCGTGACCCCCCGCGCCGGTGCCGAGCCCGCCTGGGCGTGGCGGGGCGGTCCGGAGGGCCGGGTCGTCGAGGGCTGGATCCTCGGCGGCGTGCACGCCTCGTTCCTGCACACGCATCCGGCCGGCGTTCCGCGCGCGGTCGCGCGGTTCGTCGACGCGGTGGCCGCTGCTACTGTTGAGTAACTTTCCCGACCGGCCCAGGGAGACCGCTGTGCACAACTCGTGCCGGCCCGTCGCGGCCGGTGGGTCGGGCTGGTTGGTGACCGTGCTGGCGCCGGGACCCGCCGACCTCACCGCGATGGGCGGCAACCTCATGAACCCGCGGTGGCGGGCCCGCGTGCTGGAGGTCTCCGCGGAGACCTCGGCCGCGGCGCTGGCTGCCGTCGACGCAGGACCGGAGGCGGCATGAGTTCGAACACCCGGGGGGTTCCGCCCCCCGAGCACCCCCCGGAGAACCGCGCCGTGCACGGGCGCGTGGAGATCGCTTACGAGCGGGTGGGACCGCCCGGCGGCGAGCCGCTGCTGCTGATCATGGGCCTGAGCATGCAGATGCACTTCTGGCACGACGAGCTCGTCGCCGAGTTCGTCCGCCAGGGGTTCTCGCCGGCCCGGTTCGACAACCGCGACGTCGGCGCCTCGACGCACCTGCGGGAGGTCGGCGTGCCGTCGCTGCCGGCGCTGCTCGCGGCGCCGCGGCGGGTGGCGCCCTACCTCGTCGCCGACATGGCCGGCGACGCCGTCGCGGTGCTCGACGCGCTCGGCTGGGAGTCCGCACACGTGCTCGGGGTGTCGATGGGCGGGATGATCGCCCAGACCGTCGCGATCCAGCACCCGCACCGCGTGCGCTCGCTGACCTCGATGATGTCGACGCCGTCGCCGCGGATCGGCCGCCCGTCCCTGACCGCCGCCGCGGCGCTCGCCGCCCGCCCCGCCCGCAGCGCCGACGAGGCCGCCGAGCGGGTGGTCAACACCTTCCGGGTGATCGGCTCGCCGGCCTATCCGCTGGACGAGGACTGGCTGCGCGCCTACGGCCGGCGCGCGTACGCGCGCGGGCACAGCGCGTCCGGGGCCCGTCGCCAGCTCGCCGCGATCAACGCCTCCCCCTCGCGTGAGCGAGGGCTGCGGGGAGTGCGCGTCCCGACGCTCGTGGTGCACGGCGAGGCCGACCCGCTCGTCCGGCTCGCGGGCGGGAAGGCCACCGCCGCCGCCGTCCCGGGCGCGCGCCTGGTCACCTACCCGGGAATGGGGCACAACCTGCCGCGCGAGCTGTGGTCCGACGTCGTCGGCGAGGTCGCGACGCTGGTGCGGTGAGCGCCGGGGCCGGCCCGTCGTGATCGGGTCGAGCGTCCCGTCACGGCGCGTCGCGGGGCCGACGTGGTGGATCTCGCGGCGATCTTCGCCCGGCCGGCGCCGGCCGGGTGGGCAGCGTCTCAGCGGGGCGAGGGTGACCGCGGCGCCCGGGGCGCACAGACTGTCCGCCATGAACCGTCCCCCCGAGCAGCGCGGCAGCGTGAGCTTCGTCGGCGCCGGGCCGGGCGCGGCCGACCTGATCACCCTGCGCGGGGCCCGGCGCATCGCCGAGGCCGACGTCGTGGTGTGGGCCGCGAGCCTGGTGACGCAGGAGTGCATCACCGAGCACGCCCGGGCCGGCGCCGAGGTGGTGGACTCCTCGCGTCTGTCGCACGAAAACGTCCTCGCGCTGTACCGCAGGGCCGCCGCGGAGGGGCTCGCGGTCGCCCGCGTGCACTCCGGCGACCCGTCGCTGTGGGGCGCGGTGCAGGAGCAGTACGACGCGGCGGAGGAGCTCGGCCTCGACGTCGAGATCGTTCCCGGCGTGTCGGCGTTCGGGGCCGCGGCGGCCGCGGCGGGCCGCGAGCTGACGATCCCGGAGGTGGCGCAGGCGGTCGTGCTGTGCCGGCTCGAGGGCGGCAAGACGCCGATGCCGGAGCGGGAGCGGCTGCGCGAGTTCGCCCGGCACGGCACCACGATGGCGATCTTCCTGTCGGCGGCGCGGACCGGGCAGCTGGTCGACGAGCTGCGCGCGGGCGGCTACCCGGACGACACCCCGGTCGTCGTCGCCCACCGGGTGAGCTGGCCCGACGAGCTGGTGCTGCGCTGCCGGCTCGACGAGGTGGAGGCGGTGTGCAAGGAGCGCAAGCTCTGGCGGCACACGCTGTTCCTGGTCGGGGCGGCACTCGCCGCGGGCGGCACCCGAAGCCATCTCTACCATCCCGGCCACTTCCACACGTTCCGCCGGCCCGACCCCGCCGCCCGCCGCGCCCTGCGAGCCGCGCGGGCCGTGGACCAGTGACCGCCGCAGACCGTCGACAACGACGTTGTTGCGGTT
>DATLGI010000006.1:0-23104 GCA_035540535.1 Pseudonocardia sp. | reverse complement strand
GGCTGGGCGGCATCGTCGGGCGGATGCTGCGCGAGCTCGTGACGGCGCCCCCGGCGCTGACCGCGGCCGGCGGCGTCCGGCTCGCCGACGAGGTCGGCGAGCTGGTCACCACGGTCGCCACCGAGCGCACCGGACCCGAACCGCCGGGCCGCGCCGGCGACGAGGACCTCCGTCGGATCGACGCCTACATCGCCGAGCACCTGGCCGACCCGGATCTGGACCCGGCCGCCATCGCCGCCGCGCACTACATCTCGACCCGCCAACTCCATCGGCTCTTCGCGCAGCAGGGCAGTTCCGTGACCCGAAGCATCCGGAGACAGCGGCTCGAACGATGCCGTCGCGACCTGACGAATCCGCGCAGCACGGCGTCGATCTCCGACATCTCGCGCCGCTGGGGCTTCGCCGACCCCGCGACGTTCAGCAGGGCCTTCCGCACCGCGTACCGCACCACGCCCAGCGCCTACCGTCAGCGGGCGCAGGGAGGGTGGTAGCGCCCGAAGCGTCGGCTCACCGGCCGACGTAGGCCGCGAGGTGCTCGCCGGTGATCGTGCAGCGGGCGGCGACGAGGTCGGCGGGCGTGCCCTCGAAGACGATCCGGCCGCCATCGTGGCCGGCGCCGGGGCCGAGGTCGACGATCCAGTCGGCGTGCGCCATGACGGCCTGGTGGTGCTCGATGACGATGACCGACTTGCCGGAGTCGACGAGCCGGTCGAGCAGATCGAGCAGCTGCTCGACGTCGGCGAGGTGCAGGCCGCTGGTCGGCTCGTCGAGGACGTAGACGCTACCCTTGTCGCCCATTCGGGTGGCCAGCTTGAGTCGCTGCCGCTCGCCGCCGGACAGCGTGGTGAGCGGCTGACCCAGCGAGAGGTAGCCGAGCCCGACGTCGGCGAGCCGGTCGAGGGTCTTGTGGGCGGCCGGGGTGCGTGCCTCGCCCGCGTCGAAGAACTGCTCGGCCTCGGTCACCGACATCGCGAGCACCTCGGCGATGTTCCGGCCGCCGATGGTGTACTCCAGCACCGACGCCTGGAAGCGCCTCCCTTCGCACTCCTCGCAGGTGGACTCGACGGTGGCCATGACGCCCAGCTCGGTGTAGATGACCCCGGCGCCGTTGCAGGTGGGGCACGCTCCTTGCGAGTTGGAGCTGAACAGGGCCGGTTTCACGCCGTTGGCCTTCGCGAACGCCTTACGGATCGGGTCGAGCAGCCCGGTGTACGTCGCCGGGTTGCTCCGTCGCGAACCGCGGATCGCGCCCTGGTCGACCACCACCACGCCGTCGCGGCCGGCGACCGAGCCGTTGATCAGCGAGCTCTTGCCGGAGCCGGCGACGCCCGTGACCACGCAGAGCACCCCGAGTGGGATGTCGACGTCGACGTCCCGGAGGTTGTGCATCGACGCGCCGCGGATCTGCAGCGACCCGGAGGGCGCACGCACCGACTCCTTGAGGGCCGCCCGGTCGTCGAGATGGCGGCCGGTGACGGTGTCGCTGGACCGCAGCCCCTCCACCGTGCCCTCGAAGCAGACGGTGCCGCCGTCGGTGCCGGCGCCCGGGCCGAGGTCGACGACGTGGTCGGCGATCCCGATGGTCTCGGGCTTGTGCTCCACGACGAGCACGGTGTTGCCCTTGTCCCGCAGCTGCAGCAGCAGGCGGTTCATCCGCTCGATGTCGTGGGCGTGCAGGCCGATCGTGGGCTCGTCGAACACGTAGGTGACGTCGGTGAGCGACGAGCCGAGGTGGCGGATCATCTTGGTGCGCTGCGCCTCCCCCCCGGACAGCGTGCCCGACGGCCGGTCGAGTGAGAGGTATCCCAGCCCGATCTCCGCGAACGAGTCGAGGAGGTGTTGCAGACCGGTGAGCAGCGGGGCCACCGACGGCTCGTCGAGCCCCCGCACCCAGTCGGCCAGGTCGCTGATCTGCATCGCGCAGACGTCGGCGATGTTCTTCCCCCTGATCCTCGACGACCGGGCCCCTTCGGACAGGCGGGTGCCGTCGCACTCGGGGCAGGTCGTGAACGTCACCGCCCGCTCCACGAAGGCACGGATGTGCGGCTGCAGCGCGTCGACGTCCTTGGACAGGAACGACTTCTGGATCTGTGGGATCAGGCCGAGGTACGTCAGGTTGATCCCCTCGACCTTGATCTTGGTCGGCTCCTTGTGGAGCAGGTCGTGCAGTTGCTTTTTCGTGTACTCGCGGATCGGCTTGTCCGGGTCGAACCAGCCGCAGCCGCGGTAGATGCGGCCGTACCAGCCGTCCATGCTGTAGCCGGGGATCGTGATCGCGCCCTCGTTGAGCGACAAGCTGTCGTCGTAGAGCGCGGACAGGTCGATGTCGTTCACCCTGCCCATGCCCTCGCAGCGCGGACACATGCCGCCGGTGATGCTGAACTCGCGGCGCTCCTTCACCTTCTGTCCGCCGCGCTCCATGGTGACCGCGCCCGCCCCGCTGATCGAGGCGACGTTGAAGGAGAACGCCTGGGGCGAGCCGATGTGCGGCTGCCCGAGCCGGCTGAACAGGATGCGCAGCATCGCGTTGGCGTCGGTCACGGTGCCGACGGTGGAGCGGGGGTTGGCGCCCATCCGCTCCTGGTCGACGATGATCGCGGTGGTCAGGCCGTCGAGCAGGTCCACCTCGGGCCGCGCCAGTGTCGGCATGAAGCCCTGCACGAAGGCGCTGTAGGTCTCGTTGATCATCCGCTGCGACTCCGCGGCGATCGTGCCGAACACCAGCGAGCTCTTGCCCGAGCCGGAGACGCCGGTGAACACCGTCAGCCGGCGTTTCGGGATCTCGACGTGGACGTCCTTGAGGTTGTTCTCCCGCGCGCCCTGGACGCGGATCAGGTCGTGGCTGTCCGCCGGGTGCAGCACAGGCGGGCGTTCCTGCGTCGTCGTGGCCATGCTCAGCGGCGCTCCTGGATCCGGATCAGGTTGCCCGCGGGATCGCGGAACGCGCAGTCGCGGATGCCGTACGGCTGCTCGACCGGCTCCTGGACGACCTCGGCGTCGCCGGCCTGCAGGCGCGCGAACGTGCCGTCGAGATCGGTGGTGGCCAGGTTGATGCTGGCGAAGGTGCCCTTGGCCATCATCTCGGCGATGGTGCGGCGCTCGTCGTCGGTGAGGCCGGGGGTGGCGGCCGGCGGGTACAGGACGATCGACGTGCCGGGCTGGTCGAGCGGGCCGACGGTGATCCAGTGCATCCCGCCGTACTCGACGTCGCCCCGGACCTCGAAGCCGAGGGTGTCGCGGTAGAAGGCCAGCGACGCGCTCGGATCGTCGTGCGGGAGGAGGGTCTGGTGGATGGTGATGCTCACGGGGCTGCTCATGGATGGCACGCTAGGTGCGGCTCGGCGACCGGTGCTTCTCGATTCCTGACCGGTCTGGTCACCTGCTTCGCCACGCACGGCGGCATGCCCGCCGTCGCGCGCGTCGCCCGGCGCCGGTAGACGCTGGGCGGCACACCGACCAGCTCGGTGAAGCGGGTGCTGAACGTGCCCAGCGACGTGCAGCCGACGGCGAAGCAGACCTCCGTGACGCGGAGGTCGCCGCGGCGAAGCAGCGCCATCGCGCGCTCGATGCGGCGTGTCATGAGGTAGGAGTACGGCGACTCGCCGTAGGCGCGCCGGAACTCGCGGCTGAGGTGCCCGGCGGACATGTGCACTCCGCGGGCGAGCGCCTCGACGTCCAGCGGCTGCGCGTACTCCCGGTCGATCCGGTCACGGACGCGCCGCAGCAGCGCGAGGTCACGCAGGTGCTGCGCCGCGGCGGGCCGGCTGGTCACCTGCAGGATGGTGCCACGTCGCGCGGCGGAGCGTGGTGGGCAGGAGAACCGGGGCGCCGCGGGCTCACCCCCGGTCGGGAGTCGGCACGACTCGGTAGGGCCGGGGCGCCCTATCGTGCCGTCATGCCCCTCAGCGCTGCCGTCGACGGGTTCCGCCTCGCCTACGACGACCATCCCGGTGGCAGCCCGGCCGTGCTGTTGCACGGGTGGCCCGGGGACCGGCGCGACCACCGCGCGGTCGTGCCCCTGCTCGCCGGCTCCTGCCGGGTCGTGCTGCCCGACCTGCGCGGGTTCGGTGGCTCCGAGCATCCCGAGGGCGCAGGCCCGGCGGACTTCGGGGCCGAGGCGCAGGCGCGCAGCGTGCTCGGGCTGGTCGAGGAGCTCGACCTCGGCCCGGTGGTCCTCGCCGGGTACGACGTCGGTTCGCGGGTCGCGCAGGCCGCGGCGCGAGCGCGTCCGGACCTCGTCCGCGCACTCGTGCTGGCCCCGCCGCTTCCCGGCGCGGGTTCCCGGGTGCTCTCCCCGCAGGCCCAGCCGGAGTTCTGGTACCAGGCGTTCCACCGCCTGCCGCTCGCGACCGAGCTACTCGACGGCTCGCGCGCCGCCGTGCGGGCCTACCTCGCCCACTTCTGGGGGCACTGGTCGGGGCCCGGATACACGATCGAGACGGCCGAGCTGGACCGGCTCGCCGCCGACTACGCCCGGCCGGGTGCCTTCGTCGCGTCGATCAACTGGTATCGCGGTGGCTCGGGCATGGTCGCCCGCTCCCTCGCGGAACGGCCACCGGACGCCGCGGACCGCACGACGGTGCCGACCACCGTGCTGTGGCCCGAGCATGACCCGCTGTTCCCCCGCGGGTGGTCGGACCGGCTCGGCGAGTGGTTCACCGACGTCGACCTGCGGCTGCTCGACGGCGTCGGCCACTTCGTGCCGCTGGAGGCGCCGGAGGAGGTCGCCCGAGCGGTGCGCGAGCGCGCCGGGTGAGGTGCTCGCGAGGCGCCCCCGTCGGGCACCGCGCTCAGCCGATCGACCCGACGTGGATCGGGTGCGCGGACGCGAACGGTGCGGTGGCCTGCTCGTCGGCGACGAAGCCACCCGGCAGCACGACACCGCCGAGCTCCGGCAGGCGGGGCAACGGGTGCCGCCGCGGGTCCGCCGGGGCGGCGGAGCATGCCGCGACCATGGCCGCGACCAGGCCGACCACCGCGATCGTCGCCGTCCGTCCCGGCCGGGTCATGCCGTCCTCCCTCGCTCGCGCCGACCCGGTCCCCCCCGGGGACGCAGGACGTAGGCGGTGTAGCCGTAGTCGCCGCTGTGCGCCCGGCGGATCCCGATCTCCCGCCCCACCTCGGCCAGCACCGCCGGGTCCACGTCGTCGCGGGCAAGCTCGTCCAGGCGCGCGGCCAGCGGCCCGTAGTAGGCGTCCCAGTCCGAGTCGGGCAGCAGGTAGGTGGCGGCGACGGTCCAGCCGGCGTGGAGCGCGGCGGCGACGTTGCCCGCCGTCGTCCGCATCGCCGGGTAGCTCTGTGCCCAGAAGGCCCGCGCGTCCGGTGACGGGTCCGGCGACGTCCACTCGGCCTCGGTGAGCACGACGACGCCGCCCGGTGCGAGCAGCCGCCGCCACCCGCGCAGGGCGGCGTCGAAGCCCATGACGTACGCCGACCCCTCGGCCCACACCAGGTCTGCTCCACCGTCCGGGAGGGGGAGGTCGTCCATCGACGCCGCGAGGACCCGCACCCGCTCGCCGACCCCGGCCGCGTCCGCGCGCCGCCTCAGCCGGTCGAGGAACGGCTCGTGCAGGTCGACGGCGGTCACGCGGCCCCCGGTCCGCGCGGCCAGGAGCACCGTGGCGGGGCCGGTGCCGCAGCCGATGTCGACGATGCGGGGGGCCGTGGGCAGGTCACCGGTGAGGGCGAGCAACAGCTCCGTCGTCGCCGCGGAGCCGGGTGCCTCGCGCGGAAGGTCGTGGTGCGCGAGCCGGAACGCCTGCTCCACCGTGATCTCGGCACCCATGACGGGTGATTCTGCACCGCCGCCGCGGCGTTCGTCCCCGTCGTCGCGCGCCGCGTAGCGACTGGCACGGCAGGGGTGGTGGTGCACGAGGAGGCGGCTGTGGGGGAGCTGGCGGAGGCGCTGCTGTGGGATCGTCGGTGGCCGCGGCCAGCATCGGCGGCGGTCGACCGACCGCAACGGCGTGGTGTCCGACACCTCCCCGGCGGCCGCCGGCCCCGGGTTCGCCGGTCCGGGCGGCGGGTATCCGATCTCCGAGCGATCCCAGGAGGACACCATGAGCCATCCCCACCCCGCCTCCGCGGCGACCGAGACCGATCCCCTGAACGCGCACCAGCAGCGGATCGCGAGCTTCCGCGGCTACCTCGACGCGCAGCGCCTCGTCGACCGGATGTCCGACGACGGCTTCCCGGTGGAGCACGTCCGGATCATCGGTGACGGCGTGCGGACCGTCGAGCAGGTCACCGGCCGGATGACGAAGGGCCGCGCGGCCCTTGCCGGCGCCGGCAGCGGTGCCTGGTTCGGCCTCCTGATCGGTCTGCTGTTCGGGCTGTTCGCGGTGGGGCCGGGGTGGCTGAGCATCCTGTTGTTCAGCCTGGTCGTCGGTGCGCTCTGGGGGGCCGTGTTCGGGTTCATCGCGCACCGGGCCACCCGCGGGCAGCGCGACTTCTCGAGCGTGCAGACGCTGCGCGCCCAGCGCTACGACGTGTACGTCGACTCCTCCCACGCCGAGCAGGCCGGGCCGTACGCGGCGCGCTGACCGTGGGAACGCGGACGACGACGGCGGGGTGGGGCGGGTGGTCCTCGCCCGTTCAGCGACCGGGCCGCTGACCGGTCACCGCGCCGTCGGAGCGCTCGAGGAAGTACGCGCCCAGCGCGCCGGCCAGGGTGGCGAACACGGCCACCGAGTACACGGCGAGCGCCACCTCCAGCGCGCGCGCCAGGCCGCCCGCGGCCGTCAGCGGTTCGCCGGTGACGGTCGCGAGGGCGGCGTCGTGCAGCGCGACCCGGTAGTCGTCGTAGGCGCCGAGGACGAACAGCAGCTGGCTCGACGAGAGCACGACGACCACCGTGACCACCGCGAGCCAGCCGACCCGCCCGGTGAGCAGCCGCCCGGCCGAGCGCGATCCGCGCACCGCCGCGGAGAGCACGCTGCCGACCCGTGCGGTCCGCAGCAGCGAGAGCGCGCGGGCGAAGCGCAGGAACGGCACGGCGAGGAACACCACCTGCCACCAGTTCCGCGCCCAGAACCGGCGCTGGTCGCGGGCCAGGTAGGCACGTACCGCGAACTCCGCGACGAACACCAGCCACATCAGCCAGCCGACGGCGGCCAGTGCGCGGACCAGCCACGGGTCCTCCGCGAGCGACTGGCCCAGCACGACGAGCAGGAAAACCAGCCCCAGCGCGCCCATCGGCCGGTCGAGACGGCGCGCCAGCGCCTCCGCCCGGGCGGGGTCGCGCTCCACTGCGCGCGGGCCCTCGGGCGGTGCCGTCGAGCTCACCTCGGTGCTCACCCTGCTGCAGTACCCGGGTGACCGGCCGGGGAAGCCACGGCCGGGCGGGGTGGGGGGCCGGGTGCGCCGTGGTGTTCGCGGGTACAACGGGTGGATGACCACTCGTCTCGCCCGTCCCCGTGACCGCAAGATCATCGCCGGGGTGTGCGCCGGCCTCGCCCGGCGGTTCGGCCTCTCCACCGGTCTCATCCGGTTCGCGTTCATCGTGTTCGGATTGGTCGGCGCCGGGGAGATCGCCTACATCGTGCTCTGGATCCTCATGCCGAAGGAGGGCTGAGCCGCACGCGGCGGGGTACCCGAGGGGCTCCGGCAACCCGAGGAGGAATCCGTGAACGCTCCCGCCGGTCGTCTCACCGACGACAGCATCAAGGTCCGTCAGGTCACGCACCACCAGTTCAGCTTCATCCCGGAGAACGCCAAGACCCCCGGCACCTTCACCCTGCAGCTCGTGCTCGACGAGGGCGCCTGGGAGGAGGTCGTCAGCTTGGCGGCGGAGGACGCCGAGGTGCTGCAGAACCTGCTCCGCCGCAGCAGCAACGTGCACTACGACATCGACCGCCGGGTGCTGATGTTCGGCACCCGCAAGGTCGGCGGCGGCTGAGCCTGCCACCGGCCCCGACGGGTCGCCCCCTCCAGGGGCGGCCCGTCGTGGCCACCGCCGGTCAGCGACGCCGGATCTCGTCCCGCGCCCGCCAGGCGAGCGCGGCCCCGGCCAGGAGCAGCAGCGCGCCCGCACCGTTCCACGCCAGGTCGTAGGGCAACGGGTCCACGCCGTAACGCACCTGGTGCAGACCCAGCAGCTTGTGGGTGACCACGCCGTCGAACAGCTGGAAGGCGCCCGCGCCGAGCAGGATCCCGGCCCACACGAGCCCCCGGCCCGGTGCGCGTCGGCGGCCCGGCGCCGCGAGAGCGAGCAGGCCGCCGACCAGGACGACGAGTTCGGCGACGTGCAGGAGACCGTCCGAGCGCAGCGCGGCCTGCAGCGTCGACCGGTCGTCGAGGTGGTGCCAGCCGAGCAGCTGGTGGAACACGATCAGGTCGAACGCGGCCACCGCGCCGACCCCCACCGCGAACGCCGCCGCCAGCGACCGCCGGGCCGCGGGAGCGGCGCCCGCTGCCCCGGGCGGGGTGGCGGGCACGGTCAGGCCGGCGCGGGCGGGAGGTCCGCGCCCGGTCCGGTGCCCACCCCGGCGGCACCGATCTCCTGGTGCGGGCCGTCGAGCCGTCGCCGCGCCGCCCGCGGCATCGGCAGCGCCACCGGAGTCGTCACGGACCGGGACGGTACAACCCGCGCGGGTGAGGGCCGGTTGCGGGGTCGCCAGGGCCGACCTCGGCCCGACCCGGCGGAGGGAAGGTCGGTCAGGCGTCGGGTCAGCCTTCGGCCGGCCGTTGGATCGCCGGGTTGCGGTACCCCTGACCTGGGCGGATGAGCATCGGGTAGGAACCGGGTGGCCGGCTGGGGCAGGCCGGACCGGGGCTCGGCGGGTAGGGTTACCCGCGGTGCGCCGGGAAGTCTGGTCGGCACGTGTTCACCCGCCCCGCACGGAGGTAGCCGATGACCTCGTCCCCCGGTGGCCAGACTCCCCGTCTGTTCCGGCGCGGCTCGTGGCCGGAGGTCCAGCGCATCGGCGACATCCTGCGGGCCGAGACGGTCGGCGGATTCATCATCGTCCTGGCCGCGGCCGTCGCGCTGATCTGGGCGAACTCGCCGTGGCGGGAGGCGTACTTCGCGCTCGGCGGGCTCGAGATCGGCCCCGCTGCCCTGCACCTCGACCTGTCGCTGGCCACCTGGGCGGCCGACGGCCTGCTCGCGATCTTCTTCTTCGTCGTCGGGCTGGAGCTCAAGCGCGAGTTCGTGGCCGGTGACCTGCGCGATCCCCGCCGGGCCGCGCTGCCGATCGCCGCCGCAGTGGGCGGGATGGCGGTGCCGGCCCTGATCTACACGGTGATCAATCTCGGCAACCCGGAGGCGCTGTCCGGCTGGGCGATCCCGACGGCCACCGACATCGCCTTCGCGCTCGCCGTGCTGGCGGTGATCGGCACCCACCTGCCCGCTTCGCTGCGCACGTTCCTGCTCACCCTCGCCGTCGTCGACGACCTGCTGGCCGTCTCGATCATCGCGATCTTCTACACCGACGACCTGGCGCTCGCCCCGCTGGGTCTGGCCCTGATCCCGCTGGGCATCTTCACGATCCTCGTGCAGCGGCGGGTGCGGTCCTGGTGGCTGCTGCTGCCGCTGGCGGTCGCGACGTGGGTGCTGGTGCACGAGTCCGGCGTGCACGCCACCGTCGCCGGGGTGCTGCTCGGGTTCGCGGTGCCGGTGATCCGCCGCTCCGCCGGGCCGGGGCCCGGCCTCGCGGAGCACTTCGAGCACCGTTGGCGGCCGCTGTCGGCCGGCGTCGCCGTCCCGGTGTTCGCGTTCTTCGCCGCGGGGGTCTCCGTCGCCGACGCCGGCGGGCTCGACGTCCTGACCGAGACGATCACGCTCGGTATCGCGGGCGGCCTGGTGCTGGGCAAGGTGGTGGGAGTGCTGGGCTCCACCTGGCTGCTGCACCGGTTCACCCACGCCGAGCTCGACAGCGGGTTGAGCTGGTGGGATGTCGTCGGGCTCGCGCTGCTCGCGGGGATCGGGTTCACCGTGTCGCTGCTCATCGGCGAGCTCGCCTTCGGGGTGGGTACCGACGGCGACGACCAGGCCAAGGTCGGCGTGCTGGCCGGCTCGCTGCTGGCGGCGCTGCTGGCGACGATCGTCCTGCGCCGGCGCAACCGCTTCTACCGCGAGATCCTCGCCGAGGAGAGCGTGGACGCCGACCACGACGGCGTGCCCGACGTCTTCCAGCGCGACCAGCGCTGAGCGCGACGCGGCCCGTGTCGCACCGTACGCTGCGCCCGTGGGGCTGCCGTACGACCGGGTCGTTGTCGTGTTCAACCCGCACAGCACCGGCGACGCGCCGGCCCTGGCCGGGGAGCTGCGGGCCGAGCTCGCCGCCCGCGTGCCCGACCTGCCGGTGACGCTGCGTCCCACCGAGCACGCGGGCCACGCCCGTGACCTGGCGCGCGAGGCGGCCGGCACCGGCCTGCCGCTGATCGTCTCCGTCAGCGGTGACGGCGGTTACAACGAGGTCGTCGACGGCGTCATGCAGGCCGGTGGCGACAGCGCCGTCTGCGCGGTGCTCGCCGCCGGCAACGCCAACGACCACCGCCGCGTCACCCGCGAGCGGCCGCTGGCCGACGCGATCGTCGCCGGCGACGTGCGCCGGATCGACCTGCTCCGGATGACCGTCGACGGGCAGGTCCGCCACGCGCACTCCTACATCGGCCTCGGGATCACCCCCACGGTGGCGATCGAGCTGGAGAAGGGCGGCAAGGGCTCGCTCCGGGAGATCGCGACCACGATCCGCACCTTCGCGCGGTTCCGCCCGTTCGAGATCGACACCGACCGGGGCCGCACCCGCTTCGACAGCCTGATCTTCGCCAACCTCGACGAGATGGCGAAGTACGCGACGCTGTCGGACGACGGGCGCCCCGACGACGGCCGCTTCGAGGTCATCCTGCTGCCGCACACCGCGAAGTGGCGGGTGCTCGCCACCGCCGTCCGCGCGGCCGTGCGCGGGCTGGGGCCGCAGCCCAGCGTGCGCGAGTACCGGTTCCGGACGGTGAAGCCGGTGCCGGTGCAGGTGGACGGCGAGGTGCACGAGCTCGACGCCGGCGCGGACGTCCACGTCGAGATCCTGCCGGGGGCGCTGCGGACCGTCCTGTGACCCGGTGACGGGCGCGGGTCAGCGGGCGAGCGACAGCGCCACCGACCCGAGTGCGCCGAACTCCGCCCGCACCGTGTCCCCGGGACCGATCGTGCCCGGCACGGTCGTGGTGCCGGTCGTGACGACGTCGCCGGCGCGCAGGGCGAGCCCGAACCGGTCGAGGTCGGTGACGAGCCAGGTCAGCGCGGTGCGGGGATCGCCGAGCACGTTCGCGCCCGTGCCGCTCGCGACGTGCGCCCCGTTGATCCACAACGCGGTGCCGGCGGCGGCGAGGTCGAGCTCGCGCCAACCGGGCACCGCCGGACCCAGGACGAACCGGCTCGCGCACGCGGCGTCGGCGCGCAGCTGCGCCTCGCCGGCACGCTCGAACCGGGTGAACCGCGAGTCCGGTACCTCCACGGCCAGGTGCAGCGCGTCGACGGCGGTGAGCACGTCGTCACCCGGGGCGACGTCTTTGGCGAGCACGAACGCGAACTCGGCCTCGACGACCCGCATGTGCAGGTCGGCCGAGGGCAGTCGGTCGCCGGGCTCGTGCCGGAAGCGGTCGAACAGCGGGCCGGGCAGCGGGCCGTCGACGCCGATGTGCGCCTGGCCCGCCGTCGCCGTCGCCGCGATCTTCCAGCCGTAGGCCGCGCCGCCGTGCTCGCGCAGCGCGGCCTGCGCGGCCATGCCCTCGGCCGCGTCGCGGGGGCGGATCCCGGCCGGCAGCGCGTCCACGCGCTGCCCGCTGCACCACGCCGCCCAGAGCAGCTGCGCGGCGGCCGCCGCCCGGTCCGGTTCCGAGGTCACGGCCCGATCCTGCCCGACCGCGACCCGGCTACCGCGCACCCGCCCGCAGCGCCGCCACGACGCGCGTCACCAGCGGGTGGGCGAGCAGCTCGTCCACGGTCACCGGCAGCGGCAGGCGCCAGTTCGGGTACTCGTCGACGGTTCCGGGCAGGTTGGGCTGGCGCGCCTCGCCGACCAGGTCGTACGGGGAGACGAGCACGAGCCGGGACCGGCTGCGCGCGAGCAGCGCGTGCATCGCGGTGACGATCTCGTCCTCGGCCGGGTCGGGCCCGTCGAGCAGGCCCTCCGTCCGCAGCAGCTCGAGCAGCTCCGCCCGCTCGGCGCCGGCCTTCTCCTCCTCGGCCGCGACGTCGGGCAGCAGACCCAGCCGGGCGCGGGCCCGCACGTGCTCGCCGCGCAGGAACCCGGACGCCGTCGGCAGGTCGTGCGTCGAGATGCTGGCGACGGCCCGCTCCGGCCAGTCCTCGGGCGCCAGCAGGGGTTCCCCCGGAACGTCGCCGACGGGTCGCTCGCGGCCGCCGGCATCGTCGTGGTCGCGGGTGAACCACAGGACCGCGGAGCCGAGCACGCCCCGCTCGGCCAGACCATCGGTGACCTCCGGCTCCACCGTTCCCAGGTCCTCGCCGATCACCAGCGCGCCCGCCCGGGACGCCTCGAGCGTGAGCACCGCGAGCATGACGTCGGCGTCGTAGGCGACGTAGGTGCCGCGGTCGGCGGGCTCGCCCGGCGGCACCCACCACAGCCGCCAGAGTCCAGCGACGTGGTCGACGCGCAGACCGTCGGCCTGGCGCAGCAGCGCGCGCAGCAGGCCGGCGTAGGCGGCATATCCGGTGGCGTCGAGCCGGTCCGGGCGCCACGGCGGCAGCCCCCAGTCCTGGCCCCGGCGGCTGAACGCGTCCGGTGGGGCGCCGATCCGCACCCCGAGGGCGAGCACGTCCTGCAAAGCCCAGGCGTCGGCACCCTCCGGGTCGCAGCCGACGGCGAGGTCGTGCACGACCCGCACCCCGGCCGCGCGGGCCGCCTCGCGGACCCCGCCGAGCTGGGCCTGCACCTGCTCCTGCACCCATGCGTGGAAGGCGACGCGGGGTGCGAGCTCGCGACGGGCCGCGGCGACGTCGGGTCCGTGCGGGTGGCGCAGGCCTTCGGGCCAGCGGCTCCAGCGCGCGCCGAACCGCTCGGCCAGCGCGCAGAAGGTGGCGAACTCCTGCAGCTGCGCGTCGCGCGGTTCGGGGCGGCCGCAGGCGCGCCACAGCAGTTCCAGTGCGGCGCGCTTCGCGGCCCAGACTCGGTCGTGCTCTATCCGGCCGCCGACGGTCCGCGGGCGCAGCGCATCGACCTCGGCGCGGGTGGCGGGATCGGCGCGCGCGTAGGCGTCGAGATCGGGAACGCGCAGCGCGAGCGGCGTGGCGAAGCGGCGGCTCGACGGCGTGTAGGGCGAGGGCTGCACCGGGGGCACCGGCGTGACGGCGTGCAGCGGGTTGAGCAGGACCGCGCCCGCGCCCTGCTCGCGCCCGGCCCGGTCGGCGAGCGTGCGCAGGTCGCCGAGGTCACCGATGCCCCACGAGCACGCGGAGTGCAGCGCGTAGAGCTGCAGCATCCAGCCCCAGGACCGCGGAACCTCCGGCAGCGCCGGCGGTGCGACGACGACCGTCGTCACCCGCTCGTCGGCCTCGAGCCGGTACCAGCCGGGGGCGAGGCCGGCCGGGACCTCGCCGTCCACGTCGAGCCGGGCGGCGGCCGCCGGGTCCTCGGGCACCAGCACCCCCCGGGTGGGCACCGGCCGGGGCCGGTCGGTGCGGGCGGCGATCGTCGCGGGCGACCGAGGGCGCCGGCGCACCGCGGCGAGCGCGTCCCTGCGGGCCGCGGGGCTCGCCGCGTCGACGTCGAGGAGCCCGAGGACCCGGACGACGACGTCCTCGTCCACGGTGACGGGCCGGCGCTCGCCGTCCCGGTAGTCGATGGCGACGCCGTGGGCGGCGGCGAGTTCGGCGAGTTCGGCATCCACGCCCGCGAGGATGCCCGCCGCCGGTCCGGTGCGCGTGCCGGAGCGGCCGTCCCGACCCACCCGGCGCTCCGCGCAAAGCACCTGCTGACCAGCCACGATCGGCGCCCGCCCGCCGGCCGTGAACCGTCGGTCCGGGCTGCTACGGTCACGCGGCCGGGCGAGTGGCGAGGGGATGCGATGCGGGAGCCGATCGTCGTGGGCCTGGTCCTGGCCGCGGTCCTGGTGGTCGCGCTGCTGCTCCTGGCCCGGCGGCGGCGTCGGCGGCGGGCGGTCCCGGTCGTCTCGGCGGTGTCCACGCGCACGGTGGCCGACCTGCTGCGCGAACGCGGCGGGCACCCGCCGCCGGTCGCGCCGGGCCCCGCCGGGGAACGGCCACCGCCGGGAGAGGACACCGAGGCGGACGGGCCGATCCGCGCGGGGGTGCCGGGCCGCGACGAGGACTGCGGTGCCGGCGGTGGGCAGCAGGCGGCACCCGCGGATCCCCAGCCGATGCCCTGCCAGGGCCCGTCGCAGCCCGCCCGGTCGGACGGGGCCGGCCTGTGCGCGCCGGGGTCCCCGCCGGCCGGCGTGCCGGTGGCCGCCCCGGATCCGCCGCAGCCCGCCGGGCCGGACGGGGCCGCCGCGAGCGCCCTGGGGGGCCCGCCGGACGGCGCGATGCTGGACGGCGCGGACACACCCTGGGCGCGGGGTGCGCGGATCGCGGCGGGCGCGGCGTTGCCCGCGGCGCGCGAGGTCGAGGCGGGCTCGAACGGTGCCGCCACGGAGCCGGCAGCCACGGCGGGCGCCGCGCCCGGGGAGGCCGCTTCCGCACCGACGGCCACGGAGCCGGCCGTCCCGGAGCCGGCCGCCACGGAGCCGGCCGCCACGGAGCCGGCTGTCCCGCAGCCGGCCGCCACGGAGCCGCCGGCCGCCACGGAGCCGCCGGCCGGCGAGGGGCCGGACCTGCCCGAGCGGTGCGCGGACTGGGACTCCTGGCCGGACTGGACCGGTGGTGGACCCGGCGCGGCCACCCCCGCCGGCGGCGGCATCGATCTCGGCTTCGGCCCGCCCGCCGCGGCCGGCTCTCCGGGTGCGGACGTACCGGGTCGCGTGGTCGACGCCGACCCGCCACCCCCCGCTCCGCGCGACGCCCGGCACCGCGCCGCCACACCCGAGGAGCAGGCCGCCGCCGACCTCGCGCTGCGGCGGGCCTTCGGTGCGGGCTCGGCCGGCGCGGTTGTCGTCGCGCTCGCCCCGCCGGAGATCCCGGCACCGCCGCGCGCCGTCGACGGGCACCGCGGCGGGTCGCAGCCGGTGCACGCCCGCGTCGTCACCCGGGACGGCGCGCCGGTCGCCGACGCGGCGCTCGCCCTGCTCGACGACGCGGGGGCGGTCGTCGCGCAGGCGCGCGGGCCCGGCGGGCTGACCGCTCCGCACCCGGGCGATTTCGTGCTGGTCTGCAGCGCGAGCGGGCACCAGCCGGGCGCGGTCGCGCTGTCGGTGCGCGACGAGCCCGTGGACGTCGCCGTGCTGCTCGCGGCGTCGGCGACACTCACCGGCACCGTCCGCACGGCCGGGCGCCCCCACGCCGGAGCGACGGTGTCGCTGATGCAGGCCGGCGAGCTGGTCGAGCAGCACACCACCGGCGCCGACGGCCGCTTCGCGTTCACCGACCTGCCCGCCGACGACTACGACCTCACGGTGCGGGTGGGCCCCCGCCCGGCGCGGCGGGCCGTGCTGCGGCTCGCCGAGGGCGCGGCGCAGCGCCACGACGTCGACCTGGGGGAGAACCGGTGACTGACGCGACGCACGTCGAGGGCCGGCTGGGCGGCGCCCGCGACGTCGAGCTCTACTGGCAGGGTTGGCTGCCACCCGGCGCACCGTCCGGGGTGCTGCTCGTCTGCCACGGCCTGGGTGAGCACTCGGGCCGCTACGGCAACGTCGTCGACGCGGTGCTGCCCGACGGGTGGGCCGTGTACGGCGTCGACCACCGCGGGCACGGCCGCTCCGGTGGGCGGCGGGCGCACCTGGAGCGCTACGAGGACTTCCTCACCGACCTCGACGTGTTCCGCCGCACGGTGATCGCCCGCCACCCCGGCCTGCCGGTGATGCTGCTCGGCCACAGCATGGGCGGCCAGATCGCGCTCGCCTACGCCCTGGACCACCAGGACGACCTCGCCGGGCTGGTCCTCTCCGCGCCCGCGCTGGAGAACACGTCGTTCCCGAAGGCGTTGCGGCCCGCCGCCCGCGTGCTGGCGAAGGTCGCGCCGACGCTGCGGCAGAAGGTGATCGACGTCGAGAAGATCAGCAAGGACGGGGCGGTGGTGGCCGCGTACAAGGCGGATCCGCTCGTCTTCCACGGCCACCCCACCACGGCGCTGTCGGTCGGGTTGCTCTCCCAGTTCGCCGTGCTGCCCGAGCGCGCCCGCGGCCTGCGGCTGCCCGTGCTGCTCCTGCACGGCACGGCCGACGAGCTCACCGACCCGGCCGGCAGCCGCGCGCTGGAGGCCTCCTGCGGCTCGCCGGACCTCACCGTCCGCTGGTACGACGGGCTCTTCCACGAGATCTTCAACGAGCCGGAGCGCGGCGCCCCGCTCGCCGACCTGCGGGAGTGGCTCGCCGCGCACCGCTGAGGGGTCACGGCGCGCGCTCGACGGCGGCGTCCATCTCGAAGGCCAGGTCGTCCACCACCGTCGTCACCAGCGGGCGGGCGCCGGGCAGGCCCAGGGCACGCAGATCGTCGGCCATCGGGTGCCCGTCGCCGGCCTCGAGCAGCGCCCGGCCGAACCCGAGCCGCACCCCGCGGGCCCGCATCCGCACCGCGCTCGCCAGGATCGATCCCGCCCGCGGCGCGAGCACGGTGAGCGGACCCGTCACCCGCACGGGCAGCGGCCACCGGGCGGCCCGCAGCGCGACCGTGAGCACGTGCCGGCCCTCGACGTCGAGCCGGCAACCGGCGTCACCGCGATCGATGGCGAGCGCAGCCCGGGCGAGCCACTTCGGCAGCCCCCACAGCGCGCGGCCCGCCTCCATCGTTAAGGTCTCGGTCACCGGGAGCTGGTGCACGTAGGTGCCGATCCGCCCGCGGTGGCGGACCAGGAAGGCCAGGCCCACCTCGTCGTAGGCGCCGAGGTCGTTCACCCGGTACTCGACGAGGAGCAGGAACACCGGCACCCGGCCGGCCACCGTCACTGGTTGCAGGCCGGTGCCGCCCGTGAACGGTCGTACCCGCCGGACGGGCACGAGGTAGGTCGCGCAGGCCGCCGACGCCGACCCGATCCGCACCGGGAACCCGACCGTGCGCCCCCGGATCTCCCATGTGCCGTCGTCGCGTCGCGTCGCCATGGCGGTCAGTGTCCATGGGCGGCGGGCCCGCCCGTCGTCACGTGAAGGCGCCGATCCCGGTGATGTCCCGGCCGACGATGAGGGTCTGGATCGTCTCGGTTCCCTCGAAGGTGTGGATCGACTCGATGTCGGCCCAGTGCCGCGCCACGTGGTTCTCCAGCAGGATCCCGTTGCCGCCGAGCAGGTCGCGGGCCTCGGCGAGGATCTTGCGGGCGGTCCGCGTGTTGTGCATCTTCGCCAGCCCGGCGACGGTGGGGGACAGCGAGCGGGCGTCGGCGAGCCTGCCGATCTGCATGCAGTAGAGCTGCATGCCGGTCAGGTCGGCGAGCATGTGCACGAGGCGCTGCTGCACGATCTGGAACGACGCGAGCGGCCGGCCGAACTGGTGGCGCTCCTTCGTGTACCGCAGCGCCGCCTCGTAGCCGGCGGTGGCGTGCCCCAGCGCCATCCACGCGCAGATGCCGCGGGTGTTCGCCAGCACCCGACCGGTGTCCTTGAACGACCGCGCGTTCGCGAGCCGGTTCTCCTCCGGCACGCGCACCCCGCGCAGGACGACGTCGGCCTGCCACAGCGCGCGCAGCGACACCTTCCCCGAGATGGGGGTGGCGGAGTACCCGTCGGCGGGGGTCTCGACGACGAACCCCAAGACGTCACCGGACTCGGTGTCGCGCGCCCAGACGATCACCAGGTCGGCCACCGAGCCGTTGCCGATCCAGCGCTTGGTGCCGTCGAGCACCCAGGAGTCGCCGTCGCGGCGCGCGGTGGTCTCCAGGGCGATGGAGTCGGAGCCGTGCTCGGGCTCGGTCAGCGCGAACGCCCCGAGCTTGTCCATCGTCGACATCGCCGGCAGCCAGCGCTGCTTCTGCTCCTCCGAGCCGCACATCGCGATCGACTGCATCGCCAGCCCCGCGTGCACGCCGAGGAACGTGCCGAGCGACCCGTCGCCACGGTGCAGCTCCATGTGCACCAGGCCGCACGTCGTCGGGCTCATCCCGGCCGCGCCGTAGCCGTGGATGTCCTCGCCGACGATCTTCAGCTCTGGCAGCCGCCGGAACAGGTTCCACGGCAGCTCGGCACGCTCCCAGTGGTCACCGATGTCGGGCAACACCTCCTCGTCCACGAACCGGCGCACCGCGATGAACTTCTCCCACTGCTCGGCGGTGAACTGCTCCCGGACGGAGAAGAAGTCGGTACCGAGCGCTTCCCCGAGGTGGCCGTAGTCGGTCATCGGCCGATCCTGGCATGCCGGTACGGCGCCCGCAGGGACTGCACTTTCGGGCGACTTCTCGCCCGGTGAGGTGTGAGCGGCCGCGGATCGGGGTAACGCAGATGATCCCGATGAGAGAGGTGCGCGTGATGGCCGAGCCCACGCAGGAAGACCTCGACGACGTCCGCCGGCAGCAGCAGCGGGCCCCGCAGGCCGGCGGCCGTTCACACCGCGGGCCGGAGGTCGACGCCGGAGGTGACGACTCCGGCCCTCAGGTCCCGGTGCCGCCCTACGAGGACCGCACCCGGGGCGGTGAGCAGACCGACGAGCGGGTCGCCAAGGCCTTCGACGCCTCCAACGCGGCCCCGCCCGGGCCCGGGGGCGTCGAGTCCGAGACCGAGCGGGAGGGCGTGCCGCCGACCGACACCACGGGGCGCACACCGCTGGGCGTCGGCACGACGCGCGGTGGCCGGGGGGAGGACACCGCCGGTGGTGGCGGCACCGAGGGCCACAAGGGCCCGTCGGGCCGGCCGTACGGTCAGGCGGACAGCGAGGGCACCGGCATCGACCGCCGGGAGCCCGACCCGGACGCGCCCGACGGCTGAGCCGGTTCCGAGCCACCCCCGTTCCGAACGCCAGGAGCGGCCCGGTCGGACGCCAGCAGCGTCCGACCGGGCCGGTCGTCGGCGGCATCAGCCGGGCAGCTCGTCGATCGCGCGCTGGATCCGTTTCACCGACACGGGGTAGCGCGTGCGCATCGGGTGCGCGTAGAGGCTCACCCGCAGCTCCTCGAGCATCCAGCGGATCTCCCGCAGCTGCGGTGAGGGCTCGTGCCCTGGCGGCAGCACGGCCAGCTCGGCCGCGTACTCGTCGGCGACGGCGGTGACCTGTGCGGTCCAGGCCGCATCGCGCACCGGGTCGGCCCGCAGCTTCTCGATGCGCCGCTGCGCCGCCTCGAGGTAGCGGGCGACGTCGCCGAGCCGGGCTGCGCCCGCCTCCGTGACGAACCCCGGCCGCACCAGCGCGTCCACCTGCGCCCGGACGTCCGCGACGCCCGCACGCAGCACCGGCGCGGTGAGCTCGGCCAGCATCCCCTGCACGCGGTGCCAGGCCGCGAGGACGTCGCGCACGCGGTGCAGCACGTCCAGCGTCGTCGGCGCGAGGTGCTCCCGGAACCGCGCACGCAGCCGCGCGTACGTCGCCTCGTCCCATACCGGGCCGGGGATGAGGGCGTCGGCCGCGGCGGTGACGCAGTCCTGCACCAGCGCCGCGACGGAGCCGTGCGGGTTGCGCGAGAGGGCGAGCTTCGCGCGGTTGTCCAGCCCGCGCTGCACCTGCCTGCCCGGCGACGGGGTGTCCAGCAGCAACAGCTTGCGCACCCCGCGCCGGTGCGCCGGGTCGCGCTCGGCGGCCGTCGGGAACACGCGGACGTCGACGGTCTCGCCGCGGTCCACCAGCCCCGGATGGCCGGTGACCACGTGCGCGCCGCGCCGGATCCGGTGCTCCCGCGGCAGCGTGCCGATCGTCCACGTGGTGAGCCCGGTCCGCTCGATGTCGGCGCCCGCACTCGCCAGCTCCGCGCGGACCTTCGGCGCGAGCTCGCGGCGCAGCGCCTCCAGGTCCGTCCCGCGGGCGATCTCGCGGCCGCCCGAGTCGACGACGCGGAAGGTCACCGCCAGGTGATCGGGCAGCCGGGCTAGGTCCCAGGCGTCACGCGGGATCTCGACCCCGCGCATCCGGCCCAGCTCGCGCTCCAGCCCGTCCAGCAGCGCCTCCTGCCCTGCCCGCAACCGGGCGAGCACCGCCCGGGCGTGATCCGGCGCGGGAGCGAAGAGGCGGCGCAGCGGCTTGGGCAACGTCTTGATCAGCGCCGTGACGAGCTCCTCGCGCAGGCCGGGCACCTGCCAGGTGAACGGGGTCGGGTCGACCTGGTGCAGCGCCGCCACCGGGACGTCGACGGTCACGCCGTCGGTGTGGTGGCCCGGCTCGAACGCGTACGACAGCGGCAGCGTCAGCCCGCCCGCCTCGACGTGGTCGGGGTACGCGCCGCGGTCCACGTCGTCCGCGGCCGCGGTGGCGAGGAACTCCGGGGTGAGGTCGAGCAGCTCGGGCGTGCGCCGGGACTGCTTCTTCCAGAACGTGTCGAAGTGCCGCCCGGACACGACGTCGGCCGGGATGCGCTCGTCGTAGAACGCCACGAGCGTGTCCTCGTCGACCACCAGGTCGCGCCGGCGCGCCCGGTGCTCCAGGTCCTCGACGTCGTCGAGCAGCTCCCGGTTGGCGGAGAAGAACCGGTGCCGGGTGTCCCAGTCGCCCTCCACCAGCGCGTGCCGGATGAACAGCTCGCGGGAGACCTCGGGGTCGATCCGCCCGTAGTCCACCGTCCGTCCGACGACGATCGGGATGCCGTGCAGGGTGACCCGCTCGGTGGCCACCGCCGCGGCCCGCTTTCGCGACCAGTGCGGCTCCGAGTACGTGCGCTTGACCAGGTGCCCGGCCAGCGGCTCGATCCACTCCGGCTGGATGCGGGCGACGGTGCGGGCGTAGAGGTTCGAGGTCTCCACCAGCTCGGCGGCCATCACCCAGCGCGGGGGCCGGCGCGCCAGCGGCGAGCCGGGGAAGATCATGAACTTCGCGCCGCGCGCGCCGAGGAACTCCCGTCCGGTGCCGGCCCGGCCCTTCCGCCCGCCCGGCTCGGCATCGGTGTCCAGGCGCAGCCCGACCTGGCTCAGCAGGCCGGAGAGCACGGCGGTGTGGATGCGGTCGGGATCGGCCCCTGCGCTGTCGGCGTCGACGGTCATCCCGGCGCTGCGCGCCGCCGCCCGCAGCTGCGCGTGCAGGTCCTGCCACTCGCGGATCCGCAGGAAGTGCAGGAACTCCTCGCGGCACAGCCGGCGGAAGCGGTTGCCGGTGAGCGCGGCGCGCTGCTCGCCGAGCCATCGCCACAGGTTGAGGAACGCGAGGAAGTCCGAGCCCGCGGCGTCGAGGACCACCCCGCCCGCCTCCAGCTCCCCGGCGAACCGGGCGTGCTTGGCGTCGGCGGCCTGGCGCTGCTCGGCCGGGCGCTCCCGAGGGTCCTGCACGGACAGCGCGGCGGCGATCACCAGTACCTCGCGCAGGCAGCCGGTGCGGTCGGCCTCGACGAGCATGCGGCCCAGCCGCGGGTCGACCGGCAGCCGGGCGAGCGCCTGCCCGACGGGGGTGAGCGCGCGCCGGCCCGGGCGCAGCGCGCCGAGCTCGGTGAGCAGGGCGACGCCGTCGGCGACCGCGCGCGGGTCCGGCGGCTCGACGAACGGGAAATCCGCGATGTCGCCGAGGTCCAGCGCGATCATCTGCAGCACCACCGAGGCGAGGTTGGTGCGCAGGATCTCCGGCTCGGTGAACTCCGGGCGCGCGTCGAAGTCGTCCTCGCCGTAGAGCCGGATGCAGACGCCGTCGGCGACGCGTCCGCAGCGGCCCGCCCGCTGGTTCGCCGACGCCTGCGAGATCTTCTCGACCGGCAGCCGCTGCACCTTGAGCCGCCGGGAGAACCGCGAGATCCGCGCCGTGCCGACGTCGACGACGTAGCGGATGCCGGGCACCGTCAGCGAGGTCTCGGCGACGTTCGTGCCGAGCACGACGCGCCGGCCCGGATGCGGGGCGAACACCCGGTGCTGCTCGGCGGCCGAGAGCCGCGAGTACAGCGGCAGGATCTCGGTGTCCGGGTAGCGGCGGGCCAGGGCGTCGGTGGCGTCGCGGATCTCGCGCTCACCGGGCAGGAACACCAGGACGTCGCCCGGCCCCTCGCCCCGCAGCTCGCCGACGGCGTCGCCGATCGCGTCGAGGGTGTCCCGGTCCGGGTCCGCCTCCGGATCGTCCGGGTCCACGACGGGCCGGTACCGGATCTCGACGGGGTAGCTCCGCCCGGAGACCTCGACGATCGGCACCTCTGCGTCGAGGGCCGCGGAGAAGTGCCCGGCGAACCGCTGCGGCTCGATCGTCGCCGAGGTGATGACCACTTTGAGATCGGGGCGGCGCGGGAGCAGCTGCGTCAGGTAACCGAGGATGAAGTCGATGTTGAGGCTGCGCTCGTGGGCCTCGTCGATGATCAGCGTGTCGTACCGGAGCAGGTCCCGGTCGCCGGCCAGCTCGGCCAGCAGGATGCCGTCGGTCATCAGCTTGACCAGCGTGTTCTCGCCGACGTGGTCGGTGAACCGCACCTTCCACCCGACGGCCCCGCCGACCTCGACGCCCAGCTCCTCCGCGATCCGGGCCGCCACCGTGCGCGCGGCGAGCCGCCGGGGCTGGGTGTGACCGATCATCCCGTGCACGCCGCGGCCGAGCTCGAGGCAGATCTTGGGGATCTGGGTGGTCTTGCCCGAGCCGGTCTCCCCGGCGACCACGACGACCTGGTGGTCGCGGATCGCGGCGGCGATGTCCGCGCGCCGCGCGCTGACCGGCAGGGACTCGGGGTAGCTGATCGCCGGAACGGCGGCGCGGCGGGCCTCGACGTCCGCGGGTCGCGCCGGGACCGCGCGCGGGTCGCGCCGGGACCGCGCGCGGGGCGGGCCGGCACCGCGGACCGGTCGGGCCTGATCCGGGTCGCGGCCGGTGCCACCAGGGGTGGTGCGGGGCGCACCGGTGCGCCGGCCGGGAGTCGCCGACCCACCCGACGGTACGGAGGGGGCGGCGCCGTCGCGATCGGCGACGCCGTCGGCGAACTGCGGGGCGAGGGGCCGGGCG
>DATLGI010000005.1:0-18566 GCA_035540535.1 Pseudonocardia sp. | reverse complement strand
ACACCGGCGGGATGATCGCCCCCAGCGAGCGGCGCAGGTCGTCGCCCTCGACGTGGGCGACCTTCGCGTCCAGGCCGAGCCGCTCGGCGACCCGGCGCACCGCGCCCGCGCACCCCACCGGGTTGAGCCCGCCCGCGTTGGCGACGATGCGGATCCCGCGCTCCAGGCAGCTGCCGAGCACGTCCTCGACCTGTGTGAGGAACGTCCTCGCGTACCCCGCGCCGGCATCCTCGGCCTGCCCCTTGGCGAGGATCAGCATCGTCAGTTCGGCGAGGTAGTCCCCGGTGAGGACGTCGATCGGACCACCGAAGACCATCTCGCGGGCGGCGGCGAGCCGGTCGCCGTAGAACCCGGAGCAGTTGGCGATCCGGACCGCACGCGTCATGCCGTCCTCCCGGTGCGCGTCCCGGCCCGGGCGGGCCCGCGAACGCCCGGCGCCAGGTCGTCGGCCGGTGCGGCCATCGAGACCGGCACGTCTACCTCCCCGCGGTCGTGTCGACGACGGCCAGCACCTGGCCCGTCACCACCTGCTCGCCCGGACCGACGCGCAGCTCGGCGACCACGCCGTCCACCGGGGCGGCGACCGTGTGCTCCATCTTCATCGCCTCCAGGACGACCAGCGCCTGCCCGGCGGCGACGGTCTCGCCGGACTCGGCCAGCACCCGCACCACCGCACCCGGCATCGGCGCGAGCAGCGACCCCGCGAGTGCCGCGGCGTCGGGCTCGGCGAACCGCGGCACCTCGGTCAGCGCGGCCGACCCGTCGGCCCCGTCCACGTAGGACACCCCGGCCACGGTGTGGACGGCGTAGCCGCGGCGCACCCCGTCGATCTCCAGCTCGACCGCGTCGGGGGCGGCCGACAGCAGGCGCACCGACCCGCCGAGCGGCGCTGCGTCCACCTCCAGGTGCAGGCCGGCGCGCCCGAGGGCGTAGGTGACCTCGTGCGTCTGCTCGCCGCGGGTGTACGCGACGCGCTGGGGCGGGCCGCCGACGTTGCGCCAGCCGGACGGCATGCCCGCGAGCACCCGCGCCGTACGCCGGTTGCGCGCCTGCCGGGCCAGCGCGGCGGCCGCCGCCTGCCGCACCCCGTCGCCCTCGACGGCGCCGAGCGCGGCCGGGTCGTGCCGGGTGAGGTAGCCGGTGTCGGTGCGCCCGGCGAGGAAGTCGTCCTCGCGCAGGATGCCGACGAGCAGGTCGCGGTTGGTGGTGACGCCGTGCAGCTCCGCGTGCTGCAGCGCCCGCGCCAGCGTGCGGGCGGCCTCGTGCCGGGTGCGCGCGTGCCCGATCACCTTGGCGAGCATGGGGTCGTAGTGCGGGCCGACGACGGACCCGTCGGTGACGCCGGAGTCGACGCGGATCCCGGGCAGTTCGGGGATCCGGAAGCGGTGCAGCACCCCGGTGGCGGGCAGGAAACCGGCCGGGACGTCCTCGGCGTACAGCCGGACCTCGATCGCGTGCCCGGTGATCGACGCGCCGATGACCTCCGGCGGCAGCGGCTCACCCTCGGCCACCCGCAGCTGCAGCTGCACGAGGTCGAGCCCGGTGACGAGCTCGGTGACCGGGTGCTCGACCTGCAGCCGCGTGTTGACCTCGAGGAACGCGAAGCGGCCGGCGCGATCGAGCACGAACTCGACGGTGCCGGCCCCGACGTAGCCGATCGCCTTGCCCGCGGTCACGGCGGCGGCGCCGAGCTCGGTGCGCAGCGCGTCGCCGACGGCCGGGGACGGCGCCTCCTCCACGACCTTCTGGTGGCGGCGCTGGATCGAGCACTCGCGCTCGAACAGGTGCACGACCTCGCCTGAGGTGTCGCCGAGGATCTGCACCTCGACGTGCCGCGGGTCGACGACGTACCGCTCCAGGAACACCGTGCCGTCGCCGAAGGCGGACGCGGCCTCGCGGCGGGCGCCGGCGACGGCGTCGGCGAGCTCGGCGGCGCGGTGCACCACGCGCATGCCCCGCCCGCCGCCGCCGAACGCGGCCTTGACCAGCACCGGGAACCCGATCCGCTCGGCCACGGCGGCGAGGTCGGTGTCTTCGGTGACGGCGGCGCCGGCCAGCACCGGCACCCCGGCCCGCTCCATCAGGGCCTTGGCCTCGAGCTTGGACCCCATCGCCGCGATGGCCTCCGGCGAGGGCCCGACGAACGTGAGCCCGGTCGCGGCGCAGTCCCGGGCGAAGTCGGCGTTCTCGGACAGGAAGCCGTACCCGGGGTGCACGGCGTCGGCGCCGGTGTCCCGGGCCGCGGCGATGATCAGGTCGCCGCGCAGGTAGGTGTCGGCGGGGGCCGCACCCGGCAGGCGGACCGCCTCGTCGGCGAGCCGGACGAACGGCGCGTCGGCGTCGGGGTCGGCGTGCACCGCGACGGTGGCGATGCCCATGGCATGGGCGGTGCGCATGACCCGCGCGGCGATCTCGCCGCGGTTGGCGACCAGCAGTTTCCGAATCATCGCTGCCCTTCGGGGGTCGACCAGGGGCCAGGCCCCCGTCTGGTGACCGGGGGGTCGACGGGGGGCGGAGCCCCCGTCTGTTCACATCCGGAAGACGCCGAAGCCGCGACGGCCCTCGACGCGGTTCGAGTGGACGGCGGACAGCGACATCCCCAGCACCGTACGGGTGTCGCGCGGGTCGACGACGCCGTCGTCATAGAGCCGGGCGGTGACGAAGAAGGAGTGCGACTCGGCCTCGATCTGCGCCTCGATCGCGGCGGTCCGCTTACGGTCGGCCTCCTCGTCGAACGGCTTGCCCTGCGACTCCGCCGACGCCCGGCCCACGATCGACAGCACGCCGGCGAGCTGCGCCGCGCCCATGACCGCGAGCTTGGCGCCGGGCCAGGCGAAGATCAGCCGCGGGTCGAAGGCGCGCCCCGACATGCCGTAGTTCCCGGCCCCGAACGACGACGCCATGATGACCGTCAGGTGCGGCACGGTGCTGTTCGTCACCGCGTTGATCATCTTCGCGCCGTCCTTGATGATCCCGCCCTGCTCGTAGCTCGCCCCGACCATGTAGCCGGTGGTGTTCTGCAGGAACACCAGCGGCGTGTCGGTCTGGTCGGCCAGCAGGATGAACTCGCCGGCCTTCTTCGCCTCCTCGCCGAACAGCACCCCGCGGTGGTTGGCGAGCACGCCGACCGGATAGCCGTGGATGCTCGCCCACCCGGTGACCAGCGCAGTGCCGTAGAGCGGTTTGTACTCGTCGAAGTCGGAGCCGTCGACGATGCGGGCGAGCACCTCGCGCGGGTCGAACGGCACCTTCGCGTCGGGCGGGACGATGCCGAGGATCTCCTCGGGGTCGTAGCGCGGCGGCTCCGGGTGCGGTGCAGGCCGCGGCCCGAGCTTGCGCCAGTTGATCCGGGCCAGGATGCGGCGGCCGAGCCGGATCGCGTCGTGCTCGTCGACTGCGAAGTAGTCGGACAGGCCCGACACGCGTGAGTGCATCTCCGCGCCGCCGAGCGACTCGTCGTCGGACTCCTCGCCGGTCGCCATCTTCACCAGCGGGGGGCCGCCGAGGAACACCTTGGCCCGCCGGTCGACGAGCACGGCGTGGTCGCACATGCCGGGCACGTACGCCCCGCCCGCCGTCGAGTTGCCGAACACGAGCGCGACGGTGGGCACGCCCGCGGCCGACAGCGCCGTGAGCTCGCGGAAGATCCGCCCGGCCGGGACGAACAGGTCGGCCTGGGTGGGCAGGTCCGCCCCGCCGGACTCGACGAGGTTCACCACCGGCAGCCGGTTGACCCGCGCGATCTCCAGGGCGCGCAGCGTCTTGCGCAGCGAGTACGGGTTCATCGCGCCCCCGCGCACCGTGGGGTCGTGCCCGATGATCATGCACTCGACGCCCTCCACGGCGCCGATGCCGGTGAGCACCGTCGCTCCGACGGTGAACTCGGTGCCCCACGCGGCGAGCGCCGAGAGCTCGAGGAACGGGCTGTCCGGGTCGAGCAACAGCTCCACCCGCTCCCGGACGGGCAGCTTGCCGCGGTCGCGGTGCCGCTGCAGGTAGCGCTCACCACCGCCCGCGACCACCAGCTCCAGCTGCTCGTCGAGCCGGGCGAGCAGCTGGAGCTGGGCTCCGCGGTTGCTCGCGTAGGTCTCGGACGCGGTGTCGAGGTTCGACCGCAGGGGTGTCATCGGACTACGTCCTCCTGGTAGAACCGCGGCAGGCCCGGGTCGTGCCGGGCGACGTCGCCGAGGATCATCTCGCGTCGACGGTGGGATCCCGCAGCAGCCCCGCGACTCCCGGTGGGGCAGCAGCATCAGTCCATCCCGAACGGCGCGAGAAGGCGCAGGGGGCTGCCCGCGTCGTGGTTGACCTTCTTTGCACCAGCGGCTATAATTTTTCTGTACTCACGGTGATCGAGCCTGGAGAAGGGACCGTCGGGTGAGCGTGCGCCGGCTCGACGACGAGGACTACCCGGCGGTGACCATGGGCCAGGCGGCCGAGCTGCTGCAGGTGCAGCCGGCGTTCCTGCGCCGCCTCGACGCCGCGGGTGTGCTCCGGCCGGAGCGATCCAGCGGGGGGCACCGCCGCTACTCGCGCCGCCAACTGGAGCTGGCGACCCGGATGCGGACGTTGTTCGACGAGGGTCTCACCCTGGACGCGGCGGCCCGGATCGTCGGGCTGCAGGACGAGCTCGACGCGGCCCGGTCGCGTATCGCGGAGCTGGAGCACCAGCGGGGCGGCGACGGCGCTGCGCCGGCTCCGGACGGCGCGGGGGCGAAGGGCGCCCGATGACCGGATCGACGAACCTCTGACCGCCGGTCCCGGCCCGACGGAGGAGCCGCCGGCGACGCGCGCGGCGGTCGCGCCGACTCCTGACGAGCGGCGCCCGGCGCCGCGGTGGGCGCCGGGCGCCGCTGCGCACGATGCCGGCCCGCCGGATCCGGGGCGGTCGCTCGCGTCGCTGCTGCCCCGGTTCCGATCCGGCCGGGCCGGCCGGTGCGCACCCGTCCGGTGCGTGCGGTGCGATCAGGCGTTGATCTGCTTGCGGTCGTCGGCGGCACCGTCGATGGTGATCCGGCGGGGCTTGGCCTTCTCCGCGATCGGGATCCGCAGGGTGAGCACGCCGGCGTCGTAGTGCGCGTGGGCGTGGTCGGCGTCGAGGGTGTCACCGAGGAACAGCTGCCGGGAGAACACCCCGAGCGGGCGCTCGGCGACCTGCATCTCGACCTGGTCGCCCGACGCGACCGGACGCCGTTCGGCCTTGACGGTCAGGACGTTGCGCTCCACGTCCAGCTCGATCGCGTCGGGATCCACCCCGGGCAGGTCGAAGGCCACCACGAACTCGTCGCCGGCGCGGTAGGCGTCCATCGGCATCGGGGTGGGCCGTGACCAGGTGCCGTGGGTGTTGCCGAACACCTGCTGGGTCAACCGGTCCAGCTCGCGGAACGGGTCGGTACGCATCAGCATCGCGGGCCAGCTCCTTTCGTGATCGACTACAGGGCGGCGATGCACTGGAGCGGCTCGGAAGGGTGACCCGGGCCCGCTCCAGATAACTGCTATGTTAGATACAGACTTCCTCTGTTGCAAGTGCTAGTGTCGCCCGGCGCCGTGACTGACTGGACGAGTGTGGGGAGAGTGCGGTGAGCTTGTCGAACGTGTGGGTGCAGACCCAGGCCGACGGGCTGATCCGAGCCGACCAGGTGGTCGGCATCGAGGCCCATCGGACACCGACGCTGAGCGGGAAGCCGTCGCGCTGGCTGCTGGACGTGGTGCTGCCCGCCTCGACCGGCAGCGGCAGCCGCGAGGGGTGGTCGGTCTCGGTGCTGCACCGCACCCTGATCCAGACCGGCGAGGACCCCGGAGAGGCACCGCACATGCTGGCCCGCCTGCTCACCCAGCTCGACCTGGTCAGCGCGACCGGCGTGATCGTGACCACCCGCGAGGAGCGCACCACGGCGGACGGGGCCGTCGAGCCCGGGGCGGTGCGGTTCCGGTTCGTCGCGTTCACCGATCCCGCGCCCGGACACCACACCGGCCCGGAGTATCTCTGACGACGGCGCCGGACCAGGCGGCAGTCACCGAGGTAGCCGTCCGGGCGCTGCCGGCCGGTCGTGAGGACCTGTGCGAGCATGCGGCACGTCCGACGCCCTCTCCTTCTACACCACGATCTGTCACGCGGTGGCGGTCAGCGGGACACCGGCGTCCTGGGCGTCGCCGAACATGTCGTCGACGACCACCACTGTCCGCCCGGCGCGGGCCAGCAGCGACGCGGCCGCGGTGGCGCGGTACCCGCTGCCGCAGTGCACCCACACCGCGCCGTCGGGCACCTCGGCGAGACGGTCGCCCAGCTCGGGCAACGGAACGTGCACCGCGCCACGCACGTGCGAGGCGTCCCACTCGGTGCCCAACCGGACGTCGAGGACCACCTGAGCGGGCGGCAGGTCCGTATTCCGCCCTCCGGACAGCTCCGCGGCCAGGTCGGCGAAACTCGCGCTCGGCAACCCGACCACCTGTCCGGCGTCCTCGGCAAGATCCTCGGGGTCACCGGTGGCGGCGGCCGCGACGCGGTCGACGCCGATGCGGACCAGCTCCCGCTGGGCCCGCGCGACCTGCGCGCGGTCCTCGCCGAGCAGAGTGATCGGGGCGTCATGAGGCGCGATCCAACCCAGCCAGGTCGCCATCGGCCCGTCCAGGCCGAGGCTCACCGTCCCGGTGAGGTGCGAGTCGAGGTAGGCCTTGCGGTGGCGCAGGTCGACCACCCACTCGCCGTCGTGGAGCCGGCGTGCCAACTCGGCCGGGTCGGCCGTGGTCGCCGGGCGCAGGTCCACCGGAGCAGGCCCCGCGGCGTTGAGCGCGCCCATGTGCGCGTAGTAGGCGGGGTAGGCGCCCAACCCGGACAGCGTCCGCCGGACGAACTCGTCGCGGGCGAGCCGCAACACCGGATTGACCTCCTTCTCGTGCCCGAGCGTGGAGTCGTGTCCCGAGCCGGGGCCGGCGGTGCAGAAGCTGCCGAACCCGTGGGTCGGCCACACCTGCGCCCCGTCCGGCAGCGCGTCGGCCATGAACCGGGCCGAGGTGTGCTGGGCGCGGGCCAGGGTCTGCGCGTGCTCGTCGCCGAGCAGGTCGGTGCGCCCGGTGGTGCCGTAGAGCAGTGACCCGCCGGTGAACACCCCCTGCGGCCCGTCCGGGCCCTCCAGCACGTAGGACAGGTGATGGAAGGTGTGGCCGGGGGTGGCCAGCACCCGCAGCCGCAGCCGCGGCGAGGCCTCCAGCACGTCCCCGCCGACCACGCCGGTGCGGTCGAAGGCGAGGTCGTCCTCGGCCGACATCACGTACGTGGCGCCGGTGAGACGCGCGAGCTCCAGCCCGCCGGAGACGTAGTCGTTGTGCACGTGGGTCTCCGCCACGTGCGAGATCCGCACCCCGAGCCGCCCGGCCAGGGCCAGGACCCGGTCCACGTCGCGCTGCGGGTCGATCACCACCGCCACCTCGCCGTCGGAGGCGAGATAGCTGCGGTCGCCCAGCGAGGACGTTTCGATCACCTCGACGTCGATCACGACAGATCTCCTTCGTTTCGTCGGTCCGGTCGCGTTGCCGGCGAGCTCCTCGGCCTCATCGGGGATACCCGGCGGGGTATCCCAGAAGCACAGTGCTGGTCTCGGCTCGCCGCCGAGGACGATCCCGGGCAGGGCCCGAACCCGCTGATCAGGCCAGCGACAGGAACAGCTTCTCCAGTTCGTCCTCGGTCATCGGCGGCTGCTCGCCCCGGTCCCGGGCCGCCTGGCAGTGGCGCATGCCACTCGCGACGATCTTGAAACCGGCCCGGTCCAGGGCGCGGGACACCGCGGCGAGCTGGGTCAGCACCTCGGCGCAGTCCCCACCCCCCTCGATCGCCCGGACCACGCCGGCCAGCTGCCCCTGCGCGCGCCGCAACCGAACCAGAGCGTCGCCCACCAAGGCGGGAGTCATCTCCACGTCGCACCCTCCACGCCCGACAGCATACCCCCGGGCGTATCTCATGGCGGCCCTCGGTTCACGGCGACCGATCCACGCCCAGGCCAGGACGGCGGTCCGGCCTCGTCGTCCTGACCTGCTCCTCGCGTTCGGCGTGGAACGCTCGAGTGTGTTATCTCCGGGTCCCGTCACGGACACGGACGGAGGAGATCGCGATGGCAGGCAACAGCACCACGCCGGGCGTGAGCGTCTCCGCCCGGCTGCTCGCCGTGCTGGCCGCCTTCGACCCCGATCACCGCAGCTTGTCGCTCACCGCCATCGCGCAGCGCGCCGACGTTCCGCTGGCGACGGCCCACCGGCTGATCCGGGAGCTCGTCAGCTGGGGGGCCCTGGTCCGCCGGCCGTCGGGCGAGTACGTCGTCGGCCGGCGGCTCTGGGACGTCGGGCTGCTCGCGCCGGTCCAGGCCGACCTGCGCGAGGTCGCGTCGCCCTTCCTGCACGACATCTACGGCGCCACCCTCGCCACCGTCCACCTCGCGGTCCGCGACGGCCACGAGGCGCTCTACCTGGACCGGCTCGCCGGGCACGCGTCCGTCCCGGTGGTCAGCAAGGTCGGCTCGCGGCTGCCGCTGCACGCGACGGGCGTCGGCAAGGTCCTGCTCGCCCACGCCCCGGCGCCGGTGGTGCGCAGCGTGCTCGACGACCTCGTCGCCGCCACCCCCTACACCGTGACCCAGCCCGGGCGCCTGGCCAGGCAGCTGCGACAGGTCCGGGAGGAGGGCTTCGCGCAGACCGTGGACGAGATGACGATCGGCGCCTGCTCCGTCGCCGTCCCCGTGCACGGTCCGGACGACGACGTCGTGGCTGCGCTGGGCATCGTCGTGCCCGACCTCAGGCGCGACCGCGGGCGGCTCGTCGCGGCGCTGGACGTCGCCGCGCGCGGGATCAGCCGCAGCCTCCCCTCGGGTTTCCACTGAACGGAGACGGCAGGTTGGCCGGGCGATCCGCGTCCGGTCCACTCCCGTCCATGCGAACCGAGGTCGCCATCATCGGCGCCGGCCCCGCGGGGCTCCTGCTGTCCCACCTGCTCGCGCACGACGGCATCGAGTCCGTCGTCGTCGAGACCCGCAGCCGCGCGTACGTGGAGTCGCGGATCCGTGCCGGGATCCTCGAGCACTCGACCGTCGAGCTGCTCACCGACGTGGGACTCGGCGACCGGCTGCGCCGGGAGGGGGACGAGCACCGCGGGATCTACCTGCAGTGGCCCGGTGAGCGCCACCACGTCGACTTCGTCGAGCGCGTCGGTCGCAGCGTCACCGTCTACGGGCAGACGGAGGTGCAGAAGGACCTCGGTCGCGCCCGCGACGCCGCCGGCCAGCAGATCGTCTACGAGGTGTCCGACACCGCGGTGCACGACATCGGGTCCGAGCATCCGTTCGTGGCGTTCCGCGACGCCGCCGGGGTCGAGGTCCGGCTCGACGCCGACGTGGTCGTCGGCTGCGACGGGTCGTTCGGGCCGTCCCGAGCGGCGGTGCCCGAGACGGCGAAGCGGACCTGGCAGCGCACCTACCCCTACTCCTGGCTCGGCGTGCTCGCCGACGTCGCCCCCTCGACCGACGAGCTCATCTACGCCTGGCACCCCGACGGGTTCGCGATGCACTCGATGCGCTCGGCCACGGTCAGCAGGCTCTACCTCCAGGTACCCCCGGACACCGACATCGCCGACTGGTCGGACGAGCGCATCTGGGACCAGCTCGCCATGCGGCTGGGCCATGGACAGGACGGGTGGACCCTCACCCCGGGGCCGATCACCGAGAAAAGCGTGCTGCCGATGCGCAGCTTCGTGCAGCGGCCGATGCGGCACGGGCGGCTCTTCCTCGCCGGCGACGCGGCGCACATCGTGCCGCCGACCGGCGCCAAGGGCCTGAACCTGGCGGTGGCCGACGTCGCCCTGCTCGCGCCCGCGCTCAGCGCGCTGCTGCGCAGGCGGGACGCGGGCCCAGCGGACGCGTACTCCGAGACCGCCCTGCGCCGGGTGTGGCGTTGCACCCACTTCTCCTGGTGGATGACCACCATGCTGCACACCGGTCACGACGAGTTCGAGCAGCAGCTCCAGCTCTCCCAGCTGCGCTGGGTCGCCGCCAGCGCCGCGGCGGCCACCGGCCTGGCCGAGAACTACGCGGGCCTTCCCATCGGCTTCTGATCCGCGCGTCGGTCAGGTCCACGGGTTGTCCCGCCGGTGTCATCGGGCGTCCCCCGGCGCGTTACCGCCGCTCGGCTCGGCGAGTATCTCCTGGGCGATGCGGAAGGCGGTGTTGGCGGCGGGGACGCCGCAGTACACGGCGGTCTGCAACAGCAGCTCCTTGATCTCGTCGTCGGTCAGGCCGTTGGTGCGGGCAGCCCGCAGGTGCATCGCCAGCTCCTCGTGGTGGCCGCGGGCGACCAGCGCGGTCAGCGTGATCAGCGACCGGCTGCGCCGGTCCAGGCCGGGGCGGGTCCAGATCGTGCCCCACGCGTATCTGGTGACGAGTTCCTGGAACTCGCGGGTGAGGTCGGTCGTGGCGGCCGCCGCCCGGTCGACGTGCGCATCACCGAGCACGGCGCGGCGGACCCGCATCCCGGTGACACGCACGTCGTCCATCGTCGGTGCGCGGTCGCAGTGCGCCGCGATCAGCCGGGCCACCTCGGCCGGTGCCTCGGCCGGCGCCAGGTGGGCGACCCCGTCGAGCACCACCATCCAGCCGTCGCGCACGCCTACGGCGATCTCACGCAGGCTCGCCGGCGGGGTCGGCTCGTCATCGGAGCCGGCCACCGCCAGCACGGGCGTGGCGATCCGCTCCAGCCGCGCCCGCACGTCGAAGCCCGCGAGCGCCTCGCAGGCCCACGCGTAGCTGTCGGCGTCCGCGACCCGCAACGCGTCGAGCAACGCCTCGGCCACCGTGGGCCGGCGGAAGGTGAAGCCGGGCCCGAACCAGCGGCCACGCGAGCCCTCGACGACCGCGTCCGTTCCCGACTCCCGGACCAGGGCGGCGCGCTCGGCCCACGCCTGCGGCGTCCCGATGCGCGCGCCCGTGCAGAGCAGGGTGGCTGCGGTGACCCGCTCCGGGTGGTCGAGCATCAGCTGCAGCCCGACCGCCCCGCCGATCGAGTCGCCGGCGTAGGCGAACGCGCCGCCCGGCGCCCGGCGGGCCTCGAGCACCGGCTCCACGGCTGCCAGCACCGCCTCGGCGAGCTGGGCCACGGTGAATCCGGTGGCGGCGGGCGCGCTCTCCCCGTGCCCGGGCAGGTCCCAGGCGACGACGTGGAACCGCTCGGCGAGGCGGGCGGCCGCCGCGCCCCACAGCGCACGTGCGGACGTGCCCAGCGACGGGCCGAGGAGCAGCAGCGGCCGGTTCGGGTCCGGCGCGGCGAGCGCGGTGACCGCGACCGCGGGCGGGGTGGGGGTCCGGCTCACGGCGGCTCCTCCAGGTCGCGCGCCCGGCTGAGCGCGGCGTCGATCAGGGCGTCCGTCGCGCCGAGGTACCGGGCGGGGTCTTCCGCGAGGTCCTCCGCGAGTCCGGGCGCGCCCGCCGCGTCCCGCAGGTCGCGCCACTCGGCGAGGATGGCGGGCGCCGCGCCGCGGGCGGTGGCCCGCATCCGCTCGACGTCCACCCGCAGGCCGCCGAGCAGCTCCGCCGTCTGGCTCGCCGCGACGACGGTGCGGCGAGCCAGCGTGCGCAGTGTCGCCCACTCGAGGTGCCAGGCTCCGTCCGGCCGCTCGTCACGGGCGTCGGCGGCGGCGGTGTGCAGCGCGGCGGCCCCGTGCGGCGCCGCGAGCGCGGCCCGCCGGACGAGGACCGACAGCACCGGGTTCACCTTGTGCGGCATCGCCGAGGAGCCGCCCCGCCCGGGCGCCCGCGGCTCGCCGAGCTCCCCGATCTCGGGGCGGGCCAGCGTGAGCACGTCGTTGGCGATCCGGCCGCACGCGTCGGTGCACGCGACGAGCGCGTCGCCGAGCCGGGCGACGGGCGCCCGCGCGGTGTGCCACGGCGGCGCCGCGCGGAGCCCGAGCCGCTCGGCCGTGCGGGCGGCCAGCTCGATGGCGGCCCCCGCCGGGTCGGCGCTCCCGCGCAGCGCCGCGAGCTCGGCGGACGCGGCGAGCGTGCCGGCCGCGCCGCCGATCTGCACCGGCAGGCCCGCGCAGGCCGCGAGGGACTCGGCGGCGTCGAGCACGCCGTGCAGCCAGCCCGCGGCCTTGGCACCGAACGTCGTCGGTACCGCGTGCTGGGTGAGGGTCCGGGCGACCATGACGGTGCCGCGGTGCGCGTCGGCCAGCGCGGACAGCAACGCGACCTGGGCGCGCAGCTCGGCGCGAAGCCGCGCGACGACGTCGGCCGCGCCGAGCGCGAGCGCGGTGTCCAGCACGTCCTGGCTGGTCAGGCCGCGGTGAACCCACGTCGCGGCGGCGGGGTTGCGGGCCGCGAGCCGGGTCCGCAGCAGCCCGAGCAGCGGGATGACCGGGTTTCCGCCGGCCTCGGCGGCGGCCGCCACCTGCGCGACGTCGCCGCCGTCCACCAGCCCGGCCAGATCGTCCGCCGCGTCGGGCGGCGCGACACCGGCCGCGACCAGCTCCGCGAGCCAGGCCGCCTCGACCCGGACCATGGCCCGCAGCAGCGCGGGATCGCTCATGAGTTCACCCGCGCGGTGCGTGCCGGGCCAGAGCAGGTCGTGGGCCACGGCTACGCCCTCGCGTGCCGCAGATACACCGTCTCGCCGGAGCCCTGCAGGACGACGTCGAAGACGAGCCCTGCGGCGTCGCTCGCGGCGACCAGCGTGCGGCGGCGGGCCGGGGGCAGCGCGGCGAGCAGCGGGTCGCGGGCCAGGGCCTCGTCGTCGGGGAGGTAGACGCGGGTGAACAGCCGGTCCAGCAGGCCGCGGGCGAACACCGTCATCGCGATGAACCGGGCTGCCCCGGGCTCGGTCGGACCCGGCTCGACCGTGGTGAAGGTGTACCGGCCGTCGTTGTCGGTCGCGGCCCGGCCCCATCCGGTGAACGTGTACCCGTCGCGGCGCAGCGACCCGGGCTCGCGCACGACCCGGCCTCGCTCGTCGGCCTGCCAGATCTCCAGCAGCGCGTCCGGCACCGGCTCCCCTGCGCCGTCGATGACCCGCCCGTGCAGCCGGATCGCCCGCGGATCGCCGTGCGGCACGAGCTGCTCACCACCGGGAAACGGCAGCGCGTCGTGGAAGAACGGGCCGACGGTCTGGCCCGGGGTCGACGGGTGGCTCATTCCGTCCACGATCGCCCCGTCCCGGACAGCACGATGTCCCAGCGGTACCCGGTGGCCCACTCGGGGCTGGTGAGGCCGTGGTCGTAGGTCGCGATCAGCCGCTCGTGCGCGCCCGGGTCGGTGATCGACTGGTAGATCGGGTCGAGCCCGAGCAGCGGGTCGCCGGGGAAGTACATCTGCGTCACCAGCCGCTGGGTGAAGGCCCGCCCGAACAGCGAGAAGTGGATGTGCGCCGGCCGCCAGGCGTTGTCGTGGTTGCGCCACGGGTAGGGGCCCGGCTTGATCGTGGTGAACGCGTACGAGCCGTCGGGGCCGGTCAGGCACCGGCCGACGCCGCTGAAGTTCGGGTCCAGCGGGGCCGGGTGCCGATCCCGGCGGTGGATGTAGCGGCCCGCCGCGTTGGCCTGCCAGATCTCCACCAGCTGCCCCGCGACCGGGCGGCCGTCGCCGTCGAGCACCCGCCCGGCGACCACGATCCGCTCGCCGATCGGCTCGCCACCGTGCCGGGCCGTGAGGTCGGCGTCCAGCGGGTCGGCGTCGACGGCGCCGAACACCGGCGCATGCCGCTCGACCGTCTCGGGGTCCACCTGCTGCAGTTCGCTGCGCGGGTGGCGCAGGGCGCTACTGCGGTACGCCGGATAGTCGAGTCGTGGCTGATCGCGCTGCGGCCGGCCCGCGAGCTCGGCGATCTGGGCGCTGACGTCGGCCTGGGTCGGGGCCGCGGACGCGTCACCGCCTGCCCGTGCTGTGGTCATCGGCGGAGGCTATGCACGCCATCGTCGACGGGGTGACCGTCGTCTTCCACCCAGTGGAATCCTGGCCGTCCGGTCCCGTGTGGCGGACCCATCTCCAGCCACCAGCAGACCCAGGGTTCCCCCTACCATCGTCGCGCGGACGATCGATCGGACGGACATGGCCGAGGACGGCGGGGGGCGGCGGGTACTGTGCCCCGAGCTGATCGGGCGCGCGGGCGAGGTCGCGGCCCTGCGTGCCCGCGTCGATCGCCTGGCGCGCGGCGGCGGCGGGGTCGTGGTGCTCGTCGGCGAGGCCGGCACGGGCAAGACCCGGCTGGCGCGCGAGGCGTCCGCCGCTGCGGCCGAGCGCGCGGTGACGGTGCTGGCCGGGCGGGCGGTGCCGGGCGCGCACCCGGTGCCGTACCGGCCGCTGACCGAGGCGTTCCTCGGCGCGTTCCGCTCGGCGCCGTTGCCGGACGCGCCCGAGCTGGCCGGCCTGGGTGCACACCTCGGTCGACTCGTCCCGGCGTGGCACACGCCGGGGGTCGACGAGTCACCGATGCTGCTCGGCGAGGCCGTGCTGCGCCTGCTGCGCCGGCACGGGAACGGGCGCGGGTGCCTGCTCGTCCTGGAGGACCTGCACTGGGCCGACGCGGAGACGCTCGCCGCACTCGACCATCTGGGGGACGCCGCGCCGGGCGAACCGGTCATGTGCCTCTGCACCGCCCGCCCGGACGGTGCGGCCGCCGAGACGCTGGAGCGGCTGGAGCGGCGCGACCCGGCGTCGACGATCCGGCTGGCGCCCCTCGGCGGCGACGACGTCGACCGGATGGTCGCAGCCTGCCTGCGCACGCCGACCGCGCCGCCAGGGCTCGCGCCGTTCGTGCGGGCGCACGGTGACGGCAACCCGTTCCTCGTCGAGGAGCTGCTCGCCGGGCTGGTGGCCGCGGGCAGCCTGCGCCGCACCGACGACGGCTGGACCAGCGACGCCGAGCTGACGCCCGCGGTGCCGGCGAGCCTGCGCGAGTCGGTACGGCGGCGGCTGTCCGGGCTGGACCCGGACGCGCGCCGGGTGGTCGGCGCGGCGGCGCTGCTCGGCCGGCGGTTCGACTGGGAGCTGCTGCCGGCCGTCGCCGAGGTCGACGGTCGCACGGCGGCGGACGCGCTGCGGACGGCGGTCGCGGAGCAGATCGTCGACGTCGACGGTGGCGGTTTCGCCTTCCGGCACTCGCTCACTCGGGAAGCCGTGCTCGACGATCTGCTGCCGCCCGACCGTCGCGAGCTCGCCCGCCGCGCATGGCCGGCGATCGAGCGGGCGCACCCGGGCCTGCCCGGCGCCGTCTGCGAGCTGGCGGCGGAGCTGGCCGAGGCCGCCGGGGACGCGGCGAGCGCGGCCCAGCGGCTGGTCGAGAGCGCGCGGCGGGCGCTCGCCGCCGCGGCCCTGACCAGCGCCGAGGCCACCGCACGCCGCGCCGTGCGCACCGCTCCACCCGAGGGCCCGGTGGCGCTCGACGCCGCGGAGACGCTGGTGCGGGTGCTCGTCGCCGCCGGGAAGCCCGTCGAGGCGCGGGAGTTGGGACGGGGGCTGGCCGAACGCGGGCTGACCGCGCGGCGTCGCGCGGACCTGCTGGTCGTCACGGCCCGGGCCGCGCTGACCGCCGGCGACGCGGGCGCCGCGGAGCAGGACGTGCAGGCCGCTCGCACGGCGCTCGCCGAGGACCCGGACCCGACCCTCGGCGCCCGGGTCGACGCGATCGCGGCGTACGTGGCGTTCGATCGGGGCCGGTTGGACGAGGCGACCGCACTGGCCGACATCGCCCTGGCCGCGGCTGGCGGACAGCCCGAGGTGGAGTGCGAGGCGCTGGAGGTGCGCGGTCGGGCCGTCCACAACACGGTCGCGTCGCGGTCGTGGTTCGAGCGTGCCGCGCAGGTCGCCGCCCGGCACGGGCTGGCCGCTTGGGAGCTGCGGGCGCGCCACGAGCTGGCGTTGCTGGCCTGGGACGCGTGCGACCTCGGGCCGATGCGCGAGACGCGCGACCTCGCCGCACGGTACGGGGCGCTGGTCACCCAGGCCGTGATGGACCTCAGCCTCGCCGACGTCGCCCTCGCGTCGTTCGACCGCGCCGAGTGCCTCGCCTCGGCGCAGGCGTGCGCCGACGCCAGCCGGCGCTTCGGACTGGCCACCGAGCCGGTTGCCCATCTCTGGCTCGCCGGCGCGTACGCCCTCGCCGGCGACGACGCGGCCATGCAGGCGGCGATCGAGCGGGCGCTGGAGCGCGATCCGGGCGACCCGCGCATCCTCGGCGACCTCTACGGCCGGGTGCTCGTCACCCGGGCGGTCGTCGCCGACGACCTCGGGGCGCTGCCCGGCCTGCTGGACACGAGCCTCGAGCACGCGCGGCTCGCGAACCCCCAGACCTCGGTGTTCCCCGGTCGCGCCTTGTGGGCGGTGCTGCACGCCGCCGACGGTGACGACCTCGGCGCCGCGGCCCGTGCCGAGTACGCCGAGGCCGCGGCCGGCATCGGCCTGCGGGTCTTCGATCGTGGGGGCGACGCTGTCGAGGCCGTCGCGCTCGGCCGGGCCGGCGACAGGGCCGGCGCGACCGAGCTGATGGAACAGGCCCGGGCCGGGCTGCGCGACGTGCTCGGTCGGGGCATGGTGCTCGTCCAGCAACTGCTCGTCGCGCGGGCTGCGCTGCGCGACGGCTGGGGCGACCCGGGCGCGTGGCTGCGGGAGTGCGAGGCGTTCTTCGCCGCTGCCGGCTACGACCGCACGGCCCGCCGCTGCCGGCTCCTGCTGGCCGAGGCCGGGGAGCCGGTACCCCGCCGGGGTCGGGGCGCTTCGGCGGTACCGGCGTCGTTGCGTGCGCTCGGCGTCACCAGCCGCGAGGTCGACGTGCTGCGCCTCGTCGTCGCGGGTCTGTCCAACCGGGAGATCGGCGAGCGGCTGTACCTGTCGGCGCGGACCGTCGAGCGCCATCTCGGCAACCTCTTCGACCGCACCGGCGTGCGCGACCGGACCGCGCTGGGCGAGCTGGCGCGCGCCCACGGTGTGCACGCCGTCTGACGCCCAAACTGGGTGCTGCGGCGCCGCTAACTGCGGGTGCGCGGCCGATGCGGACGGTCCGGTCGCGGGCGGAGACTCCCCGACATGCAGACCACAGTCCACGAGATCGCCGACGGCGTGTACCGCCTGTCGACCACGCTGCCCGACGTCGCCCCCGGCGGCTTCGTCATGAACCAGTACCTCGTCGACGGGGACGAGCCGCTGGTCTTCCACACCGGTCCGCGCCGGATGTTCCCCCTGGTATCGCAGGCCGCGGCGAAGGTCGTCGCGATCGAGCGGCTGCGCTGGGTCAGCTTCGGGCACGTCGAGTCCGACGAATGCGGCGCGATGAACGAGTGGCTGGCCGCCGCTCCGCGCTCCCAGGTGCTGTTCAACGGCCTGGGCTGCATGGTCTCGCTCGACGACCTCGCCGACCGTCCGCCGCAGCCGATCGCCGAAGGCGACGTCCGTGACCTCGGCGGGCACCGGGTGCGGGCCATCCCGACCCCGCACTTCCCGCACGGCTGGGAGGCGCAGGTGCTCTACGACGAGACGACCGGCACGCTGCTGTGCGGCGACCTGTTCAGCCGCACCGGCGACGGCCCGGCGTTGGTACACGACGACGACCTCGTCACCCCGGCGCTCGCGGCCGACGACCTGTTCGGTGCGACCTGCCTGACGGCGACCACCGCGCCCACGCTGCGGCGCCTCGCCGACCTGCAGCCCCGCACGCTGGCCCTCATGCACGGCCCGGCCTTCGCCGGTGACTGCGCGGCGGCGCTGCGCGACCTCGCGGACGCCTACGAGGCGCGGTTCACCGAGTCGGTGCGGGCGCAGGCGGTGGCGGTATGACCACGGCGATGACCGACGTCCGCGAGATCGCACCGATCGCCCGGCCCGAGACCGAGGCCCTGGCCGCGGCCGAGACGGCCCGGATGGTGGCCGCGCTGCGCGCCCTCGACCCGGCCGACTGGTCCCGGCAGACCGACTGCCCCGCGTGGGACGTTCGCGCCATGGCCGGGCACGTACTCGGGATGACGGAGGACTTCACCGGGCTGCGGCGGATGGTGTCGAGGTTCCGGGCCGGCGCGAAACGGGCCGGCGACGGGCCGCTCGTGGACGGCGTCACGGCCCTGCAGGTGGAGGAGAACGCGCATCTCGGCACCGACGAACTGGTCGAGCGTATGGCCGCGGCCGGCCCCGCTCAGGCCCGGTGGCGCGCCGGCCGTCGGCTGCTGCGGGCCATGCCGGACAAGGAGAAGATGCCCGACGGCACCGTCGAGACGTGGCGGATGGGCTACATCTTCGACGTGATCCTCACCCGCGACACCTGGATGCACCGCGTCGACCTGGCGCACGCCACCGGCCGGCCGCAGGAGCTGACCGCCGCGCACGACGGGCGGATCGTCGCCGACGTCGTCGCCGAGTGGGCGCGCCGGCACGGGCAGCCGTTCACGCTGCACCTGACCGGCCCGGCCGGGGGCAGCTTCGTCGGCGGCTCCGGCGGGGACGAGCTCACCGTGGACGCCGTCGAGTTCTGCCGCATACTCTCCGGCCGGGCGGCGGGCGCCGGCCTGCTCACCCAGCAGGTCCCGTTCTGACCCGGTCCGACGCGCGGTGTCG
>DATLGI010000004.1:0-22348 GCA_035540535.1 Pseudonocardia sp. | reverse complement strand
GGCATCACCCTTGCCCCCGGCGCCACCCTTGCCGGTCCCGCTATCGCCCCTCTGCGCACCGGTGTCGCGACCGGGGCCACCGCGCCGGCCCGCGCCCGGCTCGTCGTCGAGGCGCAACGTCAGGGAGATGCGCTTGCGGGCGTCGTCGACGGCGAGCACCTTGACCCGCACCACGTCCCCGGACCGCACCACCGTGCGCGGGTCCGAGACGAACCGTGTCGACATCGCGGAGACGTGCACGAGCCCGTCCTGGTGCACGCCGACGTCGACGAACGCCCCGAACGCCGCCACGTTGGTGACCACGCCCTCGAGGACCATCCCCGGGCGCAGGTCCGCGACCTTCTGCACGCCCTCGGCGAAGGTGGCGGTGCGGAACGCCGGGCGCGGGTCGCGGCCGGGCTTCTCGAGCTCGGCGAGGATGTCGGTCACCGTCGGCAGCCCGAACCGCTCGTCGACGAACTCCTCGGGCCGCAGCGTCCGCAGCCGCCGGGCATCACCGAGCAGGTCGGTGACGTCACCGCCGGCGCGCTCGACGATGCGGCGTACCACCGGGTAGGCCTCCGGGTGCACGCCCGACGCGTCGAGGGGCTCGTCGCCGCCGCGGATCCGCAGGAACCCCGCGCACTGCTCGAAGGCCTTCGATCCGAGCCGCGGCACCCGCGCGAGCGCCGCGCGGCTGCGGAACGGCCCGTGCGCGTCGCGATGCGCGACTATCCCGCCCGCGAGCGATTCGCCGACCCCGGAGACCCGCCGCAGCAGCGGCGCCGAGGCGTTGTTGACATCCACCCCGACCGCGTTGACGCAGTCCTCGACGACGGCGTCCAGCGAGCGCGACAGCGCCGACTCCGGCAGGTCGTGCTGGTACTGGCCCACGCCGATCGAGCGCGGGTCGATCTTCACCAGCTCGGCCAGCGGGTCCTGCAGCCGCCGGGCGATGGACACCGCGCCGCGCAGGGAGACGTCGAGGTCGGGGAGCTCGGCCGAGGCGTAGGCCGACGCGGAGTAGACCGACGCCCCCGCCTCGCTGACCATGACCTTCGTCAGGCCCGGGTGGTCGGCGACCAGCTCGGCGGCGAGCGCGTCGGTCTCGCGCGACGCGGTGCCGTTGCCGATCGCGACCAGCTCGACGTGATGCGCCGCGACCAGCCGACCGAGGGTGGCCAGCGCGCCCGCCCGGTCGCGGCGCGGTTCGTGCGGGTGGACGGTGTCCGTCGCGAGCACCTTGCCGGTACCGTCCACCACCGCGACCTTGACGCCGGTGCGCAGGCCCGGGTCGAGCCCCATCGTCGTGCGGTTCCCGGCGGGGGCGGCGAGCAGCAGGTCGCGCAGGTTGGCGGCGAACACCGCGATCGCGGCCTCCTCCGCGACGGTGCGCAGCCGCACCCGGACGTCCACGGCGAGGCGCAGCAGGATGCGGGTGCGCCAGGCCCGCCGGACGACGCCGGCGAGCCAGGCGTCGGCGGGCCGGCCTGCTGCGGCGATGCCGAAGGCGGCCGCGACCGCCCGCTCCTGCTCCGACATCCCGCCGGGCTCCGCGGGCTCGCCGCCGGGTTCGAGCTCGACCTCGAGCACCTCCTCGGCCTCACCCCGGAACACGGCCAGGATCCGGTGCGAGGGCAGGCGGGTGAACGGCTCGGCGAACTCGAAGTAGTCGGCGAACTTCGCCGCCTTCGGATCGTCCGCGCGGCCCGTGCGCACCCGGCTCACCAGCCGGCCGCGGGTCCACATGCGCTCGCGCAGCGCGCCCACGAGGTCGGCGTCCTCCCCGAAGCGCTCGACGAGGATGTCGCGGGCACCGTCGAGCGCCGCGGCGGGGTCGGGGACGGCTTCGGACAGGTATCCGCCCGCGGCGGTCTGCGGGTCCAGCGACGGGTCCGCCAGCAGCGCGTCGGCCAGCGGTTCGAGGCCGTTCTCGCGGGCGACGGTGGCGCGGGTGCGGCGCTTGGGCCGGTACGGCAGGTAGACGTCCTCGAGGCGGGCCTTCGAGTCGGCCGCGCGGACCCGCTCCTCCAGCCCCGGGTCGAGCCGGCCCTGGCGGCCGATCTCCTCCAGGATCGCCGCCCGCCGGCCCTCCAGCTCCCGCAGGTAGCTCAGCCGCTCGTCGAGCGTGCGGAGCTGGGCGTCGTCGAGGCCGCCGGTGGCCTCCTTGCGGTACCGGGCGACGAACGGCACCGTCGCACCGCCGTCGAGCAGCCCGACGGCCGCGCGCACCTGGTGGGCGCCGACGCCGAGCTCGTCGGCGATGCGCAGGCTGACGGACTCGGCACCGCTCGGCGGGGTGCTGCCGGGCGTGGAGAGGGTTGCAGGCACCCGGACATGGTGCCGGTCCCTCGGGCGGTGCGGCGGGACGGGTGGCGCGCCCGCCGGGCCGGATCGTCGGTGACGTGCTCATGCCAGGCGGACGGAACCGGTCACCGCGGGGGCGAGGCCGGGCTCGCCCGCCCCCAGTTCGCCCGGCGCCCCGACCGCGACCACCTCGGCGCCCGCGATCACCGGCCGCCGCAGCCGGTACTCGAACGCGCGGACGGGCCGGTCCGGGGCGAACCGGCGGGGCAGCTCCAGCAGGAGCAGCGCGAGCAGCGGGCCGTGCACCACCAGCCCCGGGTAACCCTCGACCCCGGTGACGTAGGGCAGGTCGTAATGGATGCGGTGGGTGTTGTAGGTCAGCGCGCTGAACCGGAACAGCAGCGCCGGGTCGGGCCGCAGCGCGAGCCGCCACGGCCCCGGCCCCGGGTCGGCGGGCTCCGGCGGGGGCAGGGGTCGGGCCGCGCCCGGCTCCTGGCTGCGGTAGACGACGTCCTGCTCCTCGACGACGGCAGGCCCGGCCCCCACCACCCGGAACGTGTGCCGGACGGTCACCAACAGCATCGCCCCGCTGCGCCCCTGCTTCGGAACGGCCGAGACCAGCTCGGAGCGGCGCACCACGTGCTCGCCGATCCGCAGCGGCGCCCGCACCTCCAGCCGCCCGCCGGCGATCATGCGCCGCCGGTGCGGCAGCGGCGGGAGGAACCGGCCGTCCGCCGGGTGCCCGTCCTCGCCCAGCTCGGCCTGCGCCGGGGCTTCCAGCAGCTGGAACCAGTGCCACAGCGGCGGCAGCTCCGGCCCGGGCGCCGGCACGTCGAGCAGCCCGGCGAACGCGCGCACCGGCCAGGGGTCGAGCCGCCCCGCCGCCTCCAGCGGCTCCGGCGCCCACCCGGCGACGAGCTCGTCGAGGTCACCCACCCCGCCACGGTATCCCCGGCAGGGTCACGTGAGCGGCCGCACGAGCGTCGTACCCTGAGACGTCGCGCCGATCACTGCCGGGGGATGCGGGTCATCCGCGCTCGAACAGGGCCACGCACTCGACGTGGTGGGTCATCGGGAAGGCGTCGAAGGCCCGCAGTCGCGCCAGCCCGTACCCGTGCCCGGCCAGCAGCGCGACGTCGCGGGCCAGGGCCGCCGGATCGCAGGCGACGTGCACGACCCGGCGGGCACCCGCCGCGGCCAGCCCGTCGACCACCGCCCGGCCGAGCCCGCTGCGCGGCGGGTCGGCGACGGCGACGTCCGGTGGGCCCGGCAGCCCGGGCAGCTCGCGCTCCACCCGGCCGACCCGCCACCGCACCTGCGGCAGGTCGGCGAGCGCGACCCGCCCGTCGTCGACGGCGCGGCGGGCCGACTCCACCACCGTCACCTCGCCCGCAGCGCCGACCTGCCCCGCCAGTACCGACGCGAGGAGCCCGACGCCGCCGTAGAGATCCCAGGCCCGCCCGCCGGCCGGGGCGGCCGCCCACTCCCCCACCACCCCGGCGAGGACGTCGGCCAGTGCCGGGTGCACCTGCCAGAACGTGCCCGGCGACAGCCGCCACTCCCGCCCGGCCGCCCGCTGGACGACCGGGCCGGGGCCGGGGCCGGCGTGCACCGTGCCGTCGGCGTCGCGCACCACCTCGATCTCCCCCGGCGGGTGCTCCCGCGCCAGCACCCCGGGCAGGGTCCCGGGCGGGGCGAGCGGGCAGTCCGCGATGCGCAGCACGTCATGGCTGCGATGGGCGCGCAGGCCCGCGCGCCCCTCGTCGTCGACGGCCAGGCGTACCCGCCCGCGCCAGCCCAGCGGACCGCCCGGCAGCTCCTCGACGACCACCTCCCGCTCGACGCCGGCGAGCCGGCGCAGCTGTTCGGCCACCACGGCCGCCTTCAGCTCCCGCTGCGCCGCGGGCTCGACGTGCTGCAGGTCGCACCCGCCGCAGCCGCCCGCGCGGGCCCAGCCGCACGGCGCGGCCACCCGCGCCGGGGACGCCACCAGCACCGCCACCGTGTCGGCCCGGCAGAACGACCCGCCGGCGTCCTCGGTGACGACCGCGCGCACCCGCTCACCGGGCAACGCGTGCCGGACGAACACGACCCGGCCGCTCCCGCGGCCCGGTGCGCCGGCCTCGCCGGAGGCGACCTCGGCGCCGGCGGCGCGGGCGACACAGTGGCCGCCGTGCGCCACGGGCCCGACGTCGAGGTCGAGGATCCGGTCGGTCCAGTCGGCGCCCGGTTCAGCGGCCACGGTCGCCCACCCGGTCCGGCCCCGCGCCGCCCTCGGCCGGGAAGCCCCGACGCGCGTCGCCCGGCGCGGGCGCCGGCCCCTGCGGCTTCGCGCGCTCGGACGACCGCAGCTGCCACGGCACGCTGGTGACCATCACCCCCGGGGAGAACAGCAGCCGCCCCTTCAGGCGCAGCGCGCTCTGGTTGTGCAGCAGCTGCTCCCACCAGTGCCCCACCACGTACTCCGGGATGAACACCGTCACGACGTCGCGGGGGTTGGAGCTGCGGATGCGCTTGACGTAGTCCAGCACCGGCTTCGTGATCTCCCGGTACGGCGACTCGACGACCTTCAACGGCACCGGCAGCCTGCGCCGCTCCCACTCCCGCACCAGCCGGCGGGTGTCGGCGTCGTCGACGTTGACGGTGACGGCCTCGAGCACGTCGGGACGGGTCGCCCTGGCGTACGCGACCGCGCGCAGTGTGGGCTTGTGCAGCGTGCTCACCAGCACGATCGCGTGGTTGCGGGACGGGAGTACGCCGTCGGACTCCCCGGCCACCAGCTCGGCGGCCACGAGGTCGTAGTGACGGTGGATGAAGTGCATGATCGTGTAGAAGAATGCCATGGCCACGATCGCGATCCAGGCGCCGCGGGTGAACTTCGTGATGAGGACGGTGACGAGCACGACGCCGGTCAGCACCGCACCGAAGCCGTTGATCAGCCGCGAGCGCCGCATCCGGGCCCGGGCGGCGGGGTCGGTCTCGGTGGCGAGCAGCCGCGTCCAGTGCCGCACCATGCCGGTCTGGCTGATCGTGAACGAGGTGAAGACCCCGACGGTGTAGAGCGCGATCAGCCGCGTGACCTCGGCCTGGAAACCGACGACCAGCATGATCGCGAACCCGGCGAGGAACACGATGCCGTTCGAGAACGCCAGCCGGTCGCCGCGGGTGTGCAGCTGGCGGGGCAGGTGCCGGTCCTGCGACAGGATCGAGCCGAGCACCGGGAACCCGTTGAACGCCGTGTTCGCCGCCAGCACCAGGATGAGCGCGGTCACGACGACGACGAAGAAGAACCCGATCCGGAAGTCGGCGAAGACCGCGTCGGCCAGCTGGGCCACGAGCGTCGGCTGGACGTAGCCCGCGGGGGCGGTCGGCAGCTGCACCTGCGGGTCCTCGGCGACCTTGACGTCGGTGAGCAGGGCCAGCGCGATCAGCCCGGAGAACATGGCCACCGAGATCGCACCGAGCGCGGCGAGCGTGGCGGCGGCGTTGCGGCCCTTCGGCTTGCGGAACGCCGGCACGCCGTTGCTGATCGCCTCGACGCCGGTGAGCGCGACGCTGCCCTGGGTGAAGCTGCGCAGCACGAGCAACGCCAGCGCCAGCCCGGTGAACGCGTCCCCCTGCGCGACGAGCTCCAGGTCGGCGCTCGCCGCGCGCACGTCCTCGCCGAGCAGCAGGATCCGGGTGAGCCCCCAGACGACCATCGACCCGATGCCGAGCATGAACAGGTAGGTCGGGACGGCGAACGCGACGCCGGACTCGCGGACCCCGCGCAGGTTCACCGCGGTGAGCAGGACGATCGCGCCCACCGCGAACGCCACCTTGTGCTCGGCGACCACCGGCACGATCGCGCCGACGTTCGCCGCCGCCGCCGCGATGGACACCGCCACCGTGAGGATGTAGTCGACCAGCAGCGCACTCGCCACGGTGAGCCCGGCGGGGCGGCCGAGGTTGACCGTCGCGACCTCGTAGTCGCCGCCGCCCGAGGTGTAGGCCTGCACGTTCTGCCGGTAGCTCGTGACGACGGTCAGCAGCACGACCGCCACCGCGAGCCCGACCCAGGGCGCGAACGCGTAGTAGGCGATCCCCGCGATCGACAGGGTGAGGAAGATCTCCTCCGGGGCGTAGGCGACGGAGGACATCGGGTCCGAGGCGAACACCGGCAGCGCGATCCGCTTCGGCAGCAGCTGGCGGCTCAGGCGGTCGCTGCGTTGCGGGCGGCCGACGAGGATGCGCTTCACCGCGACGGCGAGCTTGGACACGGATGAAGCCTATGCGCGCCCCGGCGGCCGGACGCGATAGCGTCGAGTCTTCGAGAGCGCAGGTCCCGGGAGGCTCCGCGGTGTATGTCGTGATCATGGGCTGCGGCCGGGTGGGCTCGTCGCTCGCCGCGGGCCTGGAGCGGCTGGGACACGAGGTGGCCGTGATCGACCGGGACCCGCAGTCCTTCCGGCGGCTCTCCGCGGACTTCCGGGGCCGCCAGGTCATCGGCGAGGGCTACCACCGCGAGGTGCTGATCGAGGCGGGCGTGGACAAGGCGCAGGCGTTCGCGGCGGTGTCCAGCGGGGACAACTCCAACATCATCTCGGCGCGGGTGGCGCGCGAGACCTTCGGGATCGAGCGGGTCGTCGCGCGGATCTACGACGCCAAGCGCGCACGGGTGTACGAGCGGCTCGGGATCCCCACGGTGGCCACGGTCCCGTGGAGCACCGACCGGTTGATGCGGATGCTGCTGCCCGACGGCGTGGCCACGGCCTGGCGGGAGCCGGCCGGCACCGTCGCGGTCCTGCCGCTGCCGGTGCACGAGGAGTGGGTCGGCCGGCCGGTGCGCGAGCTGGAGGAGGCCACCGGCAGCCGGGTGGCGTTCATCGTGCGCTTCGGCACCGGCGTGCTGCCCAAGCCGGACACGGCCGTGCAGGCCGAGGACACGGTGTACGTGGCGGCGGTCTCGGGCACGGTCAGCGACGTCACCGCCGCGGCAGCGGCGCCCCCCAAGGAGGACTGAGCGGTGCGGGTCGCGGTGGCGGGAGCCGGAGCGGTCGGGCGGTCCATCGCCCTGGAGCTGGTGCAGAACGCCCATCAGGTGATGCTGATCGAGCGGGACCTGGCGAACATCGAGCCCGAGGCCGTCGAGGCGGCCGACTGGGTGCACGCCGACGCCTGCGAGCTCGCCTCGTTGGAGGACGCGGGCCTGGAGAGCTGCGACGTCGTCATCGCCGCCACCGGTGACGACAAGGTCAACCTGGTCGTCTCGCTGCTCGCGAAGACCGAGTTCGCGGTGCGCCGCGTCGTCGCCCGGGTCAACGACCCGCGCAACGAGTGGTTGTTCGGCGGGAACTGGGGCGTCGACGTCGCGGTTTCCACCCCGCGACTGCTCGCCGCACTCGTGGAGGAGGCGGTGGCGGTCGGCGACCTCGTGCGCCTGCTCACCTTCCGGCAGGGGCAGGCCAACCTCGTGGAGGTCACGCTGCCCGAACACACCCCGCTGGCCGGGCGCCCGGTGCGCCAGCTGCGCCTGCCGGTGGACTCGGCGCTCGTGGCGATCCTGCGGGGCGGCCGGGTGATCGTGCCGCAGGGCGACGACGCGCTGGAGCCCGGCGACGAGCTGCTGTTCGTCGCGACCGCCGACGTCGAGCAGGACATCCGCGGCGCGCTCGGGCACTGATGGCCGGCCACTCCGCGACCACGTCGAGTGCGGCGCGGGTCAGGCGGGCAGCGGCGCGCGCCGGGCCCGGCGGACCGCCCACACCGTGCCGAGCAGCGCGAGGATCACCAGCGGGTAGCCCATCGCGAGCCGGGCGATGCCCAGCCAGGTCTCCTCGGCCGCGTCGTAGAGCAGGCCCTGCACGACGACCCGCGCCGCGAACACGGCGGTCCACAGCAGGCTGGCGTAGGTGTAGGCGCGCAGCAGCCGGGGATCGTGGCGCCAGCCCTGACCGTCACCGTTGATCGCGTGCCAGATCACCCCGGCGAGGGGGCGGCGGACGATCACCGACACGAGGAACGCGGTGCCGAGGACCGCGCTGTAGATCAGCCCGGGCAGGTAGAAGCCCCGCGCCTCGCCGGTGCGGTAGGCGATGAAGGCGCACAGCCCGACGCCCAGCAGCCCGGAGGCCGCGGGCTGCAGCGCCTGCCGCCGCGCCACCCGCCAGAGCGCCACCGCCACGCCCGCCCCGAGCGCGGCGTACAGCGCGGGCCGCAACCCCGCCGCGACGTTGGCGACGACGAAGACGACGACGGGGATGGTGGAAGCGACGATCCCGGAGACGCCCCCCATCTGCTCGAACAGGGTGGGGAACGCGCGTTCGGGGCGCTCTTCGCCGGCAGGTCCTGAAGCCGCCGTCACTGCGCCTGGCAGATCTCGTAGTACGGGTTGTAGAGCACCTTGCGGCCCTCTCGCACGGCCATCCGCCCGCGCACCCGCATCGTCCGGCCCGGCTCGATGCCCGGGATCCGGCGTCGGCCCATCCAGATCAGCGTGACTCCCTCGGTGCCGTCGAACAGCTCCGCCTCCAGCGACGCCTCCGCGTCCTGCGGGCAGAACTCCACGGTGCGCACCCTACCGAGGACCTCCACCTCCTGGCCGCAGGCACAGTCGGAGGCCCGCTGGGCCCCGGAGCGCTCGGAGTCGGAGGACAGGTCGTCGGCGTCCAGCGACTCCACGTCGCTGGTGAGCCGCCGAAGCATCCGGCGGAAGACCCCGCTGTCGGTGCCGCCCATGTCTCTCCCGTTTGCTCGTCTGCTCGGGCGCCGATGTCGTCTCCAGCGTAACTCGCCGGAAACACCACTCCCGGCCTTCGTCAGAAAGTGTTCAGGTGGCCCGAGCCGGACGCGCCGGGCGGGCGACCGGGGGCGCCGCGTCGCCGGGCGGTCCGACGCCGATCCCCGGCGTCCCGGCCGGGTCGGGTCCGACGGGGTGTGGTCGCGGGCCGGTCGGGCGCGTGCCCGGCCGTGCGCCCGGGTGCCGGCGAGACGTGGCCGGACCCGGCGGGCGGTCAGACTGAGCAGCACCCATTAGTCGGGACGGTGGTGGCGGCCGGTGCGTGGCGGGGCGAACAGGTCGAGCGGGTCTCCCATGAGGAACGCCAGCGCCGGCTGGTCGCGGGCGGGCGCCGTCGCGGCCGGACCGGTCGGCGGGTCCGGCTCCGTACCGGGCGGGATGCGGTGCGGCTCGGTGGGCGGCTCGGTGGGCGGCTGGTGCACGGCGGGCAGGGGCTCGGTGACCGGGTCCGTCGTGCCGGAGACGGCGGGGGCGACCGGTCCGATCGGGCCGGTCCGCTCCGGATCGGCAGCAGGATCCACCGGCTCGATCACGCCGGTCCGCTCCGGATCGGCAGCAGGACCCACCGGCTCGATCACACCGGTCCGCTCCGGATCCCCGGCGGGCCCGCCCGCGACGACGGGGCCCAGGGCGGGCGGCGGCGGGACACCCGTTCCCGGCACCTCCGGCGCGAGCTCCTCGGGCATGGTCAGCGGCAGCACCGTCCGCACCGGGTAGGGCGAGCGACCGCGCACCACCACGGTGCCGCGCAGCAACCGCCGCAGCTCCGCGTCGAGCTCCGGCGCGGCGGCGGTCGGGCCGGTCGCGACGCCGTAGAGCATCCACCGAGGCCCGTCCACGCCCACGAAGATCGACGCGGCCGGACCGGTGCGGGCGTGCAGCTCGCGACCCCACTCGCCGGTGTAGGACCAGACGCGGGCCCCACCGTCGCGCAGCGAGGTGTCGATCTCGCGCACCAGCTCGGGCCACAGCCGCGCGGAACGCGGTGCCGCGAGCGCGCTGATCGACAGGTGCCCGCGAGGCAGGGTGACCTGCACGGCGGTCAGCCGGCCACCGGCGCTGGGCTCGACGGTCACCGATCCCGCCGCCGGTACCGGCAGGCGCAGGGCGCCGAAATCGACCCGCCCGGCGGCGTCGGTGAGGTCCGGCGGGAGGTCGTCGACGTCGTAGGGCCCGGTGCCGCCCACCCCGGGCCCGTCGGCCGGGCGGCCGCCGTCGACCAGCCCAGTGCGGCCGTGCCGCGGCACTACGTCGCCCCGGCCAGCCGGTCGTGCCCGCCGGTGGAGCCGTACCCGCCGGTCCCCCGCCCGGCCGGCGGGAGCTCGGCCACCTCGACGAACCGCACCTGCTCGACGCGCTGGACGACGAGCTGGGCGATCCGGTCGCCACGGCGCAGCCGCAGCTCCGACCGCGGGTCGTGGTTGATCAGGCAGACCCGGATCTCGCCGCGGTAGCCGGCGTCGATCGTGCCCGGGGCGTTCACCACCGACAGACCCACCCGGGCCGCGAGACCCGACCGCGGGTGCACGAACCCGGCGTATCCGGGGGGAAGGGCGAGCGCCACGCCGGTGCCTACGACGGCCCGCTCCCCCGGCTCGAGCACGACGTCGGCGGTGCAGACGAGGTCGGTGCCCGCGTCGAACGGGTGCGCGTAGGCCGGCACGGGGACGTCGGGATCCAGGCGGGTGAGCAGCACCTCCAGCGCTGTGGGAGCGTCAGGACGCTCCCGCCCACCCGTGGCCACGGCGGGCGACGCTACCCTCGGGCTCGTGACCGAGAGCCCCGCTCCCCTGCCACGTGCGACGTCCGGCGGGTCCCGGTTCGACGAGCGGTTGTCCGTGCCCTGGTGGTGGTACGTCATCGCCGCCGGCCTCGGGGTCCTCCTCGGCGCCGAGGTGCACATGGGCTACCCGGGGCTGCGGGCATGGGTCGGTTACGTCGTGCTCGTCCCGCTGTTCCTGGCCCTGACCTGGCGGATGGGCCGCACCCGCGTGCGCGTCGCCGACGGGCGGCTGCAGGTCGGCGAGGAGTCGGTGCCGCTCGACGCCGTGGGCCGGGTGGAGATCGTGCGCAAGCAGGACAAGCAGGTGGCGCTCGGACCCGAACTGGACCCCGAGGCGTTCATGCTGCACCGGGGGTGGGTGCCGTCGCTGGTGCGGGTCGAGGTCGTCGGGCAGCCGGACGGGACGCCGCCCTACTGGATCTTCAGCGTCCGCGACGCCGAGGGGCTCGTGTCGGCGCTCGGGCGGGCGTGAACGACGGCACCCCGGGCCGCGGACGGCCAGGGGTGCCGCGTCGTCGCCGCGCCGGGCGTCAGGCCGCGCAGTCCCGGCAGATGTAGCGCGACCCGTCCGCCTCGGCGAGCCGGCTGCGGTGGTGCACCAGGAAGCAGCTCGCGCAGGTGAACTCGTCCGCCTGCTTCGGCAGCACCTTCACCGTCAGCTCCTCGCCCGACAGGTCCGCGCCGGGCAGCTCGAAGCTCTCCGCGGTCTCCGACTCGTCGACATCGACCACCGCCGACTGCGCCTCGTTGCGACGGGCCTTGAGCTCGTCGAGCGAGTCCTCCGCAAGGTCGTCGGCTTCGCTGCGCCGCGGTGCGTCGTAGTCGGTCGCCATCGTCCCCACCCTCGTTCACACTGATTTCGTTAGTCGTCGTGCCGCAGGAGAACGTCGGGGCCGGCGCGTTTGTGCCCGGCCTCGGGAGTGACCCCGGTCTCAGGGCAGCCCCTGATCCGCGCGCGCCGCGTCCGCCCCGTCCGCCTGCGGGCGGCAGAGGTTAACCCAGGCGGGGCCGGCGCGCGCGGCGGCCCGCGGGGCCCGGCCTGCACGGACGCCGCGCCCGATTACTGTGCCGGTCGTGGCAGCCCCTCCCGGTCCCGGACCCGCCCCCTCCGGCGCGCTGCGCGGAGCCGATCCGGCGGCCGTCGGCGCCTGGCTCGCCGAGCAGCTCGGCGAGCCGCGGTGGCGGTCCGCGCGACTGAGCCCGATCGGTGCCGGCCGGTCGAACCTGACCTACCGCGTCGACAGCCCCGCCGGCTCGGCTGTGCTGCGCCGCCCGCCCGTCGGCGAGATCGCGGCCACCGCGCACGACATGGGCCGCGAGCGGCGGATCATCTCCGCACTGGCCGGCAGCGCGGTGCCGGTGCCCCGGGTGCTCGCCGCGTCCGCGGGCGGGCCGCCGGTGGACGCGCCCTGCTACGTGATGGAGCTGGTCGAGGGCGTCGTCCCGCTGGGCGACCTGCCGGCCGGCTGGGCGGCCACCGAGGCCGAGCGGGCGCGGGTCGGTCAGGCCCTGGTCGACGTGCTGGTGGCGTTGCACGCCGTCGACGTCGAGCGGGCCGGCCTGGCCGACTTCGGGCGTCCCGAGGGGTTCATGACCCGCCAGGTCCGCCGGTGGGGCTCCCAGTGGGAGGCCGCCCGCGCCGACGGGCGCGGCACCACCGAGGCGACGGCCGCGGAGCTGACGCGGCTCGCCGGGCGGCTCGCGCAGGCCATGCCCGCCACCCAACGGCACGCGATCGTGCACGGCGACTACCGCATCGACAACTGCCTGTTCGACAGCGCCGATCCGGGCCGGATCAGGGCCGTCCTCGACTGGGAGATGTCCACCCTCGGCGATCCCATGGCCGACCTCGGCCTGCTGCTCGTCTACTGGTACCAGGCCGACGAGGAGCCGGTCTGGCGCGCGGCCCAGCACCTGCCCAGCCCCACCCGGCTGCCGGGCTTCCCCACCCGCACCGAGGTGGCCGCCGCCTACGCGCGCGCCTCCGGGCTGGATCTGGAGCCCCTGCCCTGGTACGTGGCCTTCGGCGCGTTCAAGCTGGCCGTCGTGCTGGCCGGCATCCTCGCGCGGGTACGGGCGGGCTCGGTGCCCGAGTCGATGGCGGAGGGCCTGGACGACGCGGTCGACCCGCTGGTCGCCCTGGGTCACCACATCCTCGACGAGGGGCTGCGCTGAATGCCCCGTCCCGGTGGCCGCAGGTGAGCGGGAGCAGGCCGTACGAGCGCCGCCGCACCCGGCCGGTGGCGGTCCTGGTCGCCGTGCTGGCGGTGTGCGCGGCCGTGACCTGGACGGTCGTGTTCACGAACACCGACCGGCCGGCGGCCGACGACTGTCCGGCTCCGCCGGCCGCGCCGCTGCCCGGTGAGGTGCTCGCGGCCGACGCGCTCGACGCCGTGCCGCCGGTGGCACCGGCACTCGCCCGGGTGACGGTGCTCAACGCCGGGGGCCAGCGCGGCCAGGCGAACCTGGTCGCGGCCCAGCTCGCGGACCTCGGCTTCGCCCAGGCCGCGCCGCCCGCCAACGACCCGCTGTTCCCGAACGGCGGCCTGGAGTGCCGCGGGCAGCTGCGGTTCGGGCCCGCCGGGGAGGGCCCCGCGGCCACCCTCGCCCTGGTCCTGCCGTGTACCGAGCTCGTCCGCGACGGGCGCGGGGACGACGCCGTCGACGTCGTGGTCGGGACGGGGTTCGGCGACGTCACGCCGTCGAGCACGGTGACCGACGCGCTGGAGGACCTGGCCGCGCCGGGCGGTGGCACCGACGGCTCGGGCAACACCGCCGACGCCGACCCCGCCGCCGCACCACCCCTGCCCGGGCCCGATGCGGACACCCGCGTCGAGATCCGCGACGCCGCGGGCTGCTGAACACGACGTCGCCGGGCGGCCGGGGCACCGGGATCAGACATCGGCCGCGCCGAGCTCGCGCAGCATCCCGGCCAGCCCGGCCGCCACCCCGGGCGCGGCGGCGAGCACGAGATCGTCGCCGAGCCCGTCCTCGGGTGGTTCCGTCCCGGGCGGTCCCGGGACCCGCACCACCGCGCCCGCCTCCTCGGCGATCAGGGCGGCCGCCGCCCAGTCCCACCAGTTCGTGCCGTGCTCGGCGTACCCGTCGAGCCAGCCGGCGGCGACCGCGCACAGGTCCAGCGCCGCCGAGCCCGCACGGCGCACGTCGCGCACCCGCGGCAGCAGCGCGGACAGCAGCAGCGCCTGCCGCGCGCGGCGGTCGGCGCGGTAGGAGAAGCCGGTCCCGACCAGCGCCAGGGCGGTGTCGGTGGCGGTCGAGACGCGCAGCGCCCGCCCGTCGCAGGTCGCCCCGCCGCCTCGGGCCGCGCTCCACAGCCGCCCGGAGGCCGGCTCCGCGACCGCGCCGGCCACGGTGCGGCCCGCCTGCACCGCGGCGACCGACACCGCGTACCAGGGCAGGCCGTAGAGGTAGTTGACGGTGCCGTCGATCGGGTCCACGACCCAGGCGACGTCCGCGGTGCCGGCGCTGCCGCCCGCCTCCTCCCCGACCACGGGCTCACCCGGGCGCAGCGCCGCGAGGCGGTCGCGGACCAGCGTCTCCACGGCGGTGTCGGCCGCGGTGACGACGTCGGTCGGGGAGCTCTTCGTCGCGGTCGCCCCCGTGGGTGGCGGCAGGTCCCGCAGGTGCGCGGCGGCGTCGCCGGCCACCGCCTCCGCCACGCTGCGCAGCCGCGCCGCCGTCGCCGCCGTCCCGGTCCCGTCCATGCCCGAATCCGACCACACCGGGCCCGCGGGGGCCCGGCCCGCGACACGTCCGGCGGGCAACCGGTGCGAGGCGCGGGGGTCGGTACCACACCCCGTTACAATGGAGCGGTACCCCGCCCGGGCGGTCGCCGACACCAGCGAGAAGCCGACGGCCTGCGTGGCGAGGCACCGACACATCTCGATCGCAACCGGGCCTTTCCGTGCCCCCGGTTGCCCGCAGAGCGCACCCGTAGCGAGAGGGCCTAGTGGCAGCCGCAGACTCCGCAACCCGGACCGACCCGTCAGCCGAAACGGACGCGGGCGGCGCGCCCGCACGGCGACGGGGGCAGTCGACCCGCGCGGCCGGGACCGGCACCAAGACCCCGCCGAAGAAGGGCGCCGCGCGCAAGCCGGCGGCCAAGGACGCGGATCCGGCCGGCGCCGTGACGGCCTCCCCCAACGGGGAGGAGCCGACCGACCTCGACGCCGATGTCGAGCTCGACGAGGCCCCGGTCGACCTCGAGGAGGTCGAGGTCGACCTCGACGACGCCGACCTCGTCGTCCCGGACCCGGCCGAACCGGTGGGGGCCGCGGTGGTGGTCGAGGACGACGACGAGGACGACGAGGACGACGACGAGGTCGCGAACACCGGGGTGAACCGGCGCAACCCGTCGTCGCGCGGGCCGTCCTCCACCCCGCAGAAGGGCTCGGACTTCGTCTGGGACGAGGACGAGTCCGAGGCCCTGCGGCAGGCGCGCAAGGACGCCGAGCTCACCGCGTCGGCCGACTCCGTCCGCGCCTACCTCAAGCAGATCGGCAAGGTCGCGCTGCTCAACGCGGAGGAGGAGGTCGAGCTCGCCAAGCGGATCGAGGCCGGCCTCTACGCCGCCGAGCGCATGCGCCGGGCGATCGAGGCGAGCGAGAAGCTCTCCCCCCAACTGCGCCGGGACCTTCGCTGGATCGTCCGGGACGGCGAGCGCGCCAAGAACCACCTGCTCGAGGCGAACCTGCGCCTCGTGGTCTCGCTGGCCAAGCGCTACACCGGGCGCGGCATGGCGTTCCTGGACCTCATCCAGGAGGGCAACCTCGGGCTGATCCGCGCGGTGGAGAAGTTCGACTACACCAAGGGCTACAAGTTCTCGACGTACGCGACCTGGTGGATCCGGCAGGCGATCACCCGGGCGATGGCCGACCAGGCCCGCACCATCCGCATCCCGGTGCACATGGTCGAGGTCATCAACAAGCTCGGCCGCATCCAGCGCGAGCTGCTCCAGGACCTGGGCCGCGAGCCCACCCCGGAGGAGCTGGCCAAGGAAATGGACATCACCCCGGAGAAGGTGCTGGAGATCCAGCAGTATGCCCGGGAGCCCATCTCGCTCGACCAGACGATCGGTGACGAGGGCGACTCGCAGCTCGGTGACTTCATCGAGGACTCGGAGGCGGTCGTCGCGGTCGACGCGGTGAGCTTCACCCTGCTGCAGGACCAGCTCCAGTCCGTGCTCGCGACGCTGTCCGAGCGCGAGGCGGGCGTCGTGCGGCTGCGGTTCGGGCTCACCGACGGCCAGCCCCGCACGCTCGACGAGATCGGCCAGGTCTACGGGGTCACCCGCGAGCGGATCCGGCAGATCGAGTCGAAGACGATGTCGAAGTTGCGCCACCCGTCGCGGTCGCAGGTGCTGCGGGACTACCTGGACTGATCCCCCACTCACCGACGTGCGTCTCGCCCGGCCCGAGCACGTGCAGGCCGTCGCCGGTGCGGAAGGCGTCGGGCGCCGCCGTCATCGGCTCGACGGCGAGGCCGCGACGCCGCCGCTCGGGTTCGGGAACGGTGTCGCCGGTGAAGACCTGCAGGTACCCGTAGGCCCCGTCGAGCCAGAGCACGACGGAGCCGCCGTCGGGGTGGCCCACCCGGACGCGCGCCCGGCCGTCGGCGTCGCGGCGCAGGGCGGTCCAGGTGTGGTCGAGCCGGCGGTTCCCGAGCAGCGTCGGCGCGCGCAGGTCGAACGGCGTACCGGCCACGGGTGCTCGCGCGGCCGGCCCGTCCACCGGGCAGAACTGCGACGCGGGCACCTGTACCGTGAGCCCGTCCACGCTCTCCCCGCCGGCGGCGAGGTAGGGGTGTGCGCCCGTCGCGTAGGGGGCCGGGTCGGCGCCGACGTTCGTGGCGCTGGTCCGGACCCGTAGCCCGGCCGCACCGAGCGTGTAATCGACCTCGCAGCGCAGGGCGAACGGATACCCGGGCCGCGCGATCAGGTCATGGCGCAGTCGCACGCCGTCCGGCTCCCGGACGACGACCTCCCACGGCTGCGTGCGGGTCAGGCCGTGGAGCGCGGCCCCCGTCGACGGCTCGGTCACCGGCAGGCGATGCTCGACGCCGCGGAACCGGTAGGTGGCCCCGGTGATCCGGTTCGGCCACGGGATCAGGAGGTCACCGCGGGCGGCGGTGCACGGCCGCCCCGGCGTGCACCCGTCGAGCACGTCCCGGTCGCCGGCGCGGTAGCTCCGCAGGCCGGCCCCGGACGGGTCGACGACGGCGGTGTGGGCCCCGCTGCGCAGGACGATCACGGCTCGTTCCCCCTTCCCGGCGCGACGGACCGGTCCACCCTGCCGACCGCCGCGCCGGGCGGCCACCGCGAGCGGGACGGCGGAGGACGGTTCGGGTCCCCGTCGCCTGCTCCGCGCGCGGATTGCGATCCTCGCAGCCCTCCGGAGGGCTGCGAGGATCGCAATCGGCGCGCGTTCGGGCGGGGGTTGCGCGCCGATCGGGCCGGTCACGCATGGGACGGCCCCGTCGCGGGCATGGGAAGGCATGACCAAGCGTCCAGGCGGCGTCCCGCCCGACGAGCTCTCCGGCGACGACCTGCGCCGCGAGCTCGCCCACCTGCACGAGACCCGGCACGACACGCTGCTCGGCGGCAGCGAGTCCGCGCTGGAAACCCACACGGAACGGATGCTGGCGCTGGAGCGGGAGTTCCTGCGCCGCTTCCCCGCGGAGGCGGCGCCCGACCCGCAGCGCACGCGCGCCGGCAGCCGGAAGGGTTCCGGGCAGGAGCCGTGAGGGACGAGCTCCGACCCGCACCCGCTCGACGAACGGCACTCCCGTCGCGCCCTGGCCGACGGGAGCGCCCTTCGTCGCGCCGGATCAGCGCGCGGCCGGGGTCAGCACGGCGTCCAGGACGCCGCCCTTCACGTCCGCGACGAGGTCGTGCAGCTGCGCCAGGCTCATCTGGATGCGCTGACCGAAGTCGTCGGTGACCACGACCCGCTTCTCCGGCGCAGCCGCCTCGTCGAGGAACAGCTCGGGACATCCGCAGTTGCACTCGCCGCAGAACGTCGCGATGTGCCGCAGGGGGCCGGGTTCGGCCATGGTTCCTCCTGTCACTGGTGGTTCGCGTGTGATCACGCAACGGAAGCGTAGGCAGGGCGCGGGCGCGAGCACCAGGGGCTTACCCCGGCCCGGTTGTGGGTAGGCACGAACGGTCGAACGGAGGGAGTCAGCGTGTGGGGTGCGGGGCGACCGGTCCCCGGGTGGACCGTCAGCGCTGTGCTGGCGCTGCTGCTGGCGGTGGTGTCGGCGGGCTGCGGCGCAGGTCAGGAGGCCGCGACAGCGAACCAGCGGACGAACGCCGGCGGGGCCAACGGCCAGGTCGGGGAGATGGCGGTGGAGAACGTCCAGATCGTCTACGACCGGCCGGTGCCCGGCGGCGCGGTCTACCCCGTGGGCGCGTCCGCGCCGCTGCAGGTCACGATCGTCAACACCGGCCTGGCGGCCGACCGGCTGGTCGGCATCACCACGCCGGTCGCCGCCTCCGTCGCGGTGACGGGCGAGGCGCTGGTCCCGGGTGGCCAGGTGCTGGTCGCCGGGTACACCGATCCGGTCGCCTCGATCGACCTGCCCGACGCCACGACGGTGCGGGTCACGCTGCAGCAGCTGACGACACCCCTGCGGGCCGGGCTGACCTACCCGATGACCTTCGCCTTCGAGCGGGCGGGCACCCTGACCCTGGAGGTGCCCGTCCAGAACCCGGACGTGCTGCCACCGCGGGCGGGGCCGCCGGACCTCGACAACGCGGACGAGCCGGTGGGCGAGGCCGAGGTCCCGGCGCCGGCGGAGGCTCCGGAGGTACCGCGATGACGCGCGGTCCGGTCGTCGCGCGCGCGCCGGTGGCCGGGCTCGCGGCCGTGCTGGCGCTGGGAGCGTGCACCCCGGCGCCCGACGAGCCGGCGGCCCCGGCGGCGAACGCCGCCGCGGGCACCACCTTCGACCCGGCGGCGCCGGCCCCGCCGACCGCCGACGTCGTGGCCGCGCTCATGCCGAGCGTCGTGACCGTCCGAACCGGGCAAGGGGTCGGCAGCGGCGTCGTGTACCGCCCGGACGTGGTGATCACCAACCAGCACGTCGTGGGCGACGCGCGTGAGGTGCTCGTCGAGTTCGCCGACGGCACGTCCTCGCCCGGCTCCGTGCTCGCGACCGACGTGACCACCGATCTCGCGGTGGTGCGCACCGAACGCACCGGCCTGCCGGTGCCGGAATACCGGACGGAGCTCCCCCGCCCGGGCGAGCCCGTCCTCGCGATCGGCAGCCCGCTGGGCTTCGAGGGCACCGTCACCGCCGGCGTGGTGTCGGCGCTGAACCGCCAGATCCCGGGCTCGGCCGCGCAGTCCCGGGCGCTGGTCGACCTCATCCAGACCGACGCCGCGATCTCCCCCGGCAATTCCGGCGGCGCCCTGATCGACCGCTACGGACGGGTCATCGGGATCAACGAGGCCTACATCCCGCCGGCGGCGGGCGCGGTCTCGATCGGCTTCGCGATCCCGGCCGCGACGGCCGTCGACGTCGCCGACCAACTCCTCGAGGACGGCACCGCCACCCACCCGTACCTGGGCGTGTCCACCGGGCGGATCACCCCGGAACTGCAGCGGCAGCTCGGCGTGCCCGCCGCGGGTGGCGCCCTGGTGCTCGGCGTCGAGCCGGGCGGTCCGGCCGCCGAGGCGGGCGTGCGGCCCGGCGACGTGGTGGTCGCCCTCGGCGAGCAGGAGGTCGGCAACATCGAGGACCTGCTCGGGGCCCTGCGCGGCGTCGAACCCGGGCAGCGGACGGTCCTCACCGTGGTCCGCGGGGGCGAGCAGCTCGACCTCCCGGTCGTCGTCGGCTCCGAGGGCGCCTGACCGCCGGGTGATCAGCCGGACGCGGCCGGGGCGTCGCGCAGCCGACTCCCCGGCCACCCGCTCGCCCGGCCGACCAGCGAGACGAGGGCGGGCACCAGCAGCGCGCGCACCAGGAACGCGTCGATCAGCACCCCGACCGCCATCGCGAACGCGAGCTGGCGGAACGGGGCCACCGGGATCAGGGCGACGAACGCGAAGCTGACCGCCAAGGTGAGCCCGGCGACGTTGATCGCCCGCGTCGACCGCGGCACCGCGATCTCCAGCGCCTCGGCCAGCGGGCGGCGCCGGGCCTCCTCCCAGACGTAGCCGACGCTGAAGATGTTGTAGTCCGAGCCCAGCGACACCAGCAGCACGGCCGCCGCGAACGGCACGTAGAAGATGAGGCCGCCGCTGCCCTGCACGTCCTGGAAGAACCACGTGGTCAGCCCGAGCGCGGCGCCGACCGCGAGCAGGCTGGTGGCCAGCAGGTAGAGGGGGGCGACGAGGGCCCGGAGGAACAGCACGAGCAGGGCGAGGTCGACCAGGGTCACCGCGACGGCCACCCGCAGCAGGTCCGACCGGGCGGTGTCGACCAGGTCCTGCCCCAGCGCGGTGTCACCGGCGTAGGCGGCCTCGGCCCCGGCCAGGCCGACGGCGTCGAGGAAATCGGGCAGCTGCGCCCGCAGCGCCCGCAGCGTCTCGATCGCCTCCGCGCCCAGCGGGTCGCTGTCCAGCACGACGAGGTAGCGCGCCGCGTCCCCGCCCGGCGCGAGGAACAGGCCGGTCTCCACCGGCAGCGGCTGGTCGGCCGGACCGAGCACGAGGGCGACGCCGGGCTGCGCGGCCAGGGCCGCCTGCAGCTCGGCCAGCGCGGCACGGCGCTCGGCGATCCCGGGCGCGGTGAGGATCACCCCGGTCGGTGACAGGATCCCGTCCGCGAAGCCGGCGGCCGCGGCGTCGTAGGCCTGGTGCACCGGATGCTCCGCGGGCAGCGCGTCCACCGGCGACACCGAGGCCCGCAGGCCCAGCAGTGGGACCGTGGCGGCCACGAGGACCGCCAGCAGGACGGCGCTGACGCCCGCGGCGACGCGCCGGTCGGCGACCCACCGCACCACCCGGGCGCTGACGGCGAAACGGCGCAGCCGGGTCGGCGTGGCCTCCGCGGGAGCCATCCCGGCGGCGGGCCGCGCGAACCGCGTCGGCCAGAAGGCCAGCCGGCCGACGATCGCCAGCAGCGCGGGCACCAGCGTCACCGACACCGCGAGCGCGACGAGCACCGTGATCGACAGACCGGGCCCGAACGCGCGGAACAGCCCCGACTCGGCCACCAGCAGCGTCCCGGCGCCGGCGGCCACGGTGAGCCCGGCGACGACGACGATCGGGAGGTACTCGGTGACGGCGCCGCGGCCGGCACCCGGGCCCGGGTGTAGACACCCAGGCCGTCGGGGTTGCGCTGCACGACCGCCGTCCGGCTCAGCAGGGGGAACCCGAACCGCTCCACCGCGTCCACCTGCGCCGCCACGGCCGGGTCGTCCGTGCCGACGAGGTTGGACAGCCCGCCACCGCTCGTACCCAGGCTCGGCAGGAAGACGACCGCGAGCGCGGTGACCGCGCCGACCAGCGCGAGAGCGAGCCAGCGGAAGCGGGTGACGACGGTGGCGTAGCGCCGCGACAGCGCCCGGCCGGGCGCCCGGGTCGGTGCCGCCGTCGGCGAGGGTGTCGCCGTCACCGCTCGCCGGCGGCGCTTCGCGCGGGAGCCGACGTCGCGTCGCCGTCCCAGCCGTCCGGCGGCGCGATGCCGAGCCGGCGCAGCTCCGCGGCCGCCAGGTGGCGGTGGCGGCCCGCCTCGAGGTCCTCCCAGGGGGTGCGGCTGACCTCGCGCAGCTGCGCGTACGGCACGCGGACCACCGCCGCCCGGGCCAGGTGCTCGACGAGCATCGGATCGACGGACCCGGCCAGCAGCCGGCGCAGGCCTCGCATCTCACGGCGGCGGACGAGGCGCAGCGGCAGGTACACCCCGGCCAGCAGCGGCAATCGGCAACAGGGCGATCGCGATCCCGACCGCCCCGGCCAGCGTCCACCAGCCCTGCTCGACCTCGGTCGCGCTCGCGGCGACGCTGCCTGCCGCCTGCGCGACGCTGCCGGACAGCCGGTCGGCCGACTCCCCGACCACGGGCACCTCGCCCACCAGCGCGATCGCCCGCGCGGTGAGGTCCAACGACCCCGCGACGTCCGCGAGCGCCGGCCCGAGCTGCGCGAGCCGGGCGAGGGCGAGACCCGCGAGCACCCCGAGGGCGAGGAACACCACGAGGGTGACCGCGGCGAGCAGGTCGAGCCGGCGCAGGAGGTGCCGGCCGGGCAGGAGCGCGAGTGCGTGCACTGGGGGTCCCCAGGGGGTCGGGCCGGACCGGCAGCGGTGGCAGGCCGGCAGGGTGAGCGCTACGGTCCGACGCCGATGGGGAACTATGACGTACCCGAGGGCGATGCGCCCGGCACCGCCCCGGCCCAGCGAGGCGCCCCGCCGTGGGTGATCGTCGGTACCGCCGTCGCCGCCCTCGTGATCGGGCTCGGGGGCGGGTACCTGATCGGTGCGCGGACCTCGGCGGAGCCCGCCGCCACCGCGGCGCCCACCCCCGCACCGTCCACGAC
>DATLGI010000003.1:0-6341 GCA_035540535.1 Pseudonocardia sp. | reverse complement strand
CTCATGGACCGGGCGTACCCCGGTCGGCGGGGGCGAACCGCGGCGTTTGCCCCGGTCCGGGCCGGGTAAGCGCTGCCGTGCCCGACGAAGGAGGCCAGGTGCCGGAGCCGGCCCGCCCGGGCCTCCCGTGTGGTTGAACCGGTGTCTGCGCGCGCCGAGGTCGTGGTGGGGTTGCTGGCCGACCCCGGCCTGCCCGACGAGCTGGCCCGCCGGCTCGCCGACGAACTGCCCGCGCTGCTGGGCGAGGCGGTGGACGACCGGGTCGAGTGGACGATCCGCACCGCGCGCGAGCCCTTCGAGGTCGCCTCGCGCGCCGAGCGGGTGATCGACAGGGCGCGGGCGCGGGTGGAGGGGACGTCCTGGGACGTCGCCGTGTGCCTCACCGACCTGCCGCTGCCGACGGACAGCGGTGTCGTCGTCGCCGACGTGAGCCGCGCCGACCGGGTCGCGCTGCTGTCGATCCCCGCCCTGGGCGGGATCCGGTTGCGCCGGCGCTGCCGCGAGGTCGTCGTCGCGCTCGTGGCCGAGCTCGTCGCGGGCCTGCCGGGCCTCGCCCGGCCGCGGCACCCGGAGCTGGTCGACCGGCTCCCGCACCGCACGCGGCGGACGCCGACCGACGACACCGACATCGACATCGACGTGGAGCTCGTCATGCAGCCCGCGCGGGGCCGGTCCCGGCTGCTGGCCGGGATGGTCCGGGCCAACCGGCCCTGGCAGCTGGCGTTGGGCCTGTCGACCGCGCTGGCCGGCGCGGCCACCGGAAGCGCCTTCGGGATCATCTACTCGAACGTCTGGCAGTTGGGCACCGCGCTGGCGCCGTGGCGGCTGGCGACGGCGACGATGATCGCGGTCACGGTGTTCACCGGCTGGCTGATCTCCGGGCACGGCCTCTGGCTGCGCGACCCCCGGTCCCGGCCGCTGGGCCGGCTGCTGAACCTGGGCACCGTGCTCACGGTGGTCACCGGCGTGCTGGCCTTCTACACCGTCCTCGTCACGATGAACGCGGTGGCCGCCGTTGTGATCATCCCGCCGGACTACTTCGCGGGGACCATCGGGCGCGCGGTCGGTTGGACCGACTACCTGCGGGTGGCGCTGATGGCCTCCGTGCTGGGGCTCGTCGCGGGGGCGGTCGGGTCGGGGCTGGAGGACGACGACACCGTCCGCCGGGCGGCCTACAGCACCCGCGAGCAGCAGCGGCGCGCGCAGCTGGACCGCTGAGGTGCGGTTCCCCCGCCGTCCACCCGGGTAGCTCCGGCCATGCGACGCGAAAGCCCTGCCACATCGATCGTCAACGGGCTCGCCGCCGGCGCGGCCGGCACGACGGCACTCAACGCGGTGACCTACCTCGACATGGTGCTGCGGGGACGCCCGGCGAGCACCACCCCGGAGCAGACCGTGCGCACGGCGGAGGAGGCGACGGGAATCGAGCTCGCCGCCGACGGCCCCGACGGCGAGACGGCCACCAACCGCCGCTCCGCGCTCGGCGCGCTGCTCGGGATCGCGGCGGGCCTGTGCACCGGCGCGGTGTACGGGCTCGCGCGGCCCCGGCTGGGCCGGCTACCGCTCACGGTGCTCGGCACCGGGGTCGGACTGGCGGCCAACGTGGCGACCACCGGCCCGATGGCGCTCGCCGGCATCACCGACCCGCGCGACTGGTCCGCGTCGTCCTGGCTCTCCGACCTGGTGCCGCACGTCGCCTACGGCCTGGTCACCGCCGCCGTCCTCGACCGCCTCGACGCGGGTGGGCGAGCTGACGGGCGACGCGGGCCGGATCCGACGGGCGCGGTTGGCCGCACGGCTCGCGGGTACGTGTCGGGGGTCGAGAGGAGTTCGGGATGCAGGACGTGAAGAACCGGGTGACGGAGGCGGCGCAACAGGAGGCGGACGCCTACAGCGAGGGCGAGGACCGCCCGCTCGGCGGCTACGCGGCGGTCATGGCGTTGTTCGCCGCGTTCGTCGCCGGCGCTGCGGGTCTCGCGGCGCTGCAGGGGCGGCGCCTGCCACCGGGCCTGGGCCCGTACGACGTCCTGCTGATCGCCGCCGGGACCCACAAGCTCTCCCGCACGATCACCAAGGACGCCGTCACGAGCCCGCTGCGCGCTCCGTTCACCCGCTACTCGGGCGCGGGCGGGCCGGCCGAGGTGATGGAGGAGGTGCGCAGCGCGAGCGGGTGGCGCCACTCGATCGGTGAGTTGCTGAGCTGCCCCTTCTGCCTCGACATGTGGATCGCCACCGGGTTCGCGATCGGCCTGGTGTTCGCCCCGCGGCTGACCCGGGTCGTCGCCGGCACGTTCACCGCGCTCACCGGGGCGGACTTCCTGCAGCTCGCCTACGCGAAGGCCCAGCAGTCCGCGGAGGGCTGACGGGCCAATAGGGTCGGCGTCCGTGAGCGCCGACGTGCCGTCCGAGTTGTTCGATCCCGCCGCCTGGCAGCCCGTCGCGGGCTTCGAGTTCGCCGACATCACCTACCACCGCGCGGTCGACACCGGCGCGGTCCGGATCGCGTTCGACCGTCCGGAGGTCCGCAACGCGTTCCGCCCGCGCACCGTCGACGAGTTCCACACCGCCCTCGACCACGCCCGGCGGACCCCGGACGTCGGGTGCGTGCTGGTCACCGGCAACGGCCCGTCACCCCGCGACGGCGGCTGGGCGTTCTGCTCCGGTGGCGACCAGCGCATCCGGGGCCGCACCGGCTACCGGTACGCGTCCGGCGACACCGCGGACACCGTCGACCCCGCCCGCGCCGGGCGCCTGCACATCCTGGAGTGCCAGCGGCTGATCCGGTTCATGCCCAAGGTCGTCGTCGCGGTCGTGCCGGGCTGGGCGGCGGGCGGCGGGCATTCGCTGCACGTCGTCGCGGACCTGACGATCGCCAGCGCCGAGCACGCCCGGTTCAAGCAGACCGATGCCGACGTCGGCAGCTTCGACGGCGGCTTCGGCTCGGCCTACCTGGCCCGGCAGGTGGGCCAGAAGTTCGCCCGCGAGATCTTCTTCCTCGGCCGCGAGTACTCCGCGCAGGACGCTCACCGGATGGGCATGGTCAACGCCGTCGTCCCGCACGCCGAGCTGGAGGCCACCGCGCTGCAATGGGCCCGGGAGATCAACGGCAAGTCCCCGACGGCGCAGCGGATGCTCAAGTACGCCTTCAACCTGATCGACGACGGCCTGGTCGGCCAGCAGCTCTTCGCCGGCGAGGCGACCCGGCTGGCGTACATGACCGACGAGGCCGTCGAGGGCCGGGACGCGTTCCTGCAGAAGCGCGCGCCGGAGTGGTCGGCGTACCCGTGGCACTACTGAGCCAGGCGCGCAAGGTGCCGCTGACCTGCACCGCAGCACTCCGGTAGATCATCCGGGCCGTCCCTGGGCCGTGGCGGCTACCTCCGAGGCGTCCGAGCGCACGTTCCAGGCCCCGTCAACCGCCTTCCGCGTCCGGTCCTCCGCGCCCTGCACGAGATGCCCGTACGTCGTGAGAACCAACGTCGCGTTCTCGTGCCCGAGACGCTCCGCGACGGCGATCACCGACTCCCCCGCCGCCAGCAGCGTGCTCGCGTAGTGATGCCGCAGGTCGTGGCTCGACGTGCCGGGCGGCAGCTTCGCCTTGGCCACGGCCGGCGCGAACACCTTCTGCGTGTAGTACTCGTGCCAGTACGGCAACCCGGCGCGGGTGTGGAACAGCAGGCCGTCCGGCGCGGCCGGCTGCAACTGCAGGTGCTCGGCCAGGGCCGCGGACACCACGTCGGGCAGCGGGATCGTCCGCCGCGACCGCGGAGTCTTCGGCGGTACCCGCTCGCGGGTGTGCGCGTCGATCTGGTGCTCGACCCGCGCCGACCGGCGCAGGAACGACACGTCCTCGACGCGCAGCGCGAGCAGCTCGCCGATCCGCACACCGAGACCGGCCTGTGTGATCACCATGGCTCGGTACTTCGGCAGCATCGCCGCGGCCAGCGCGCGGACCTGGTCGACGGTGAGCGGCACGATCCGCTCCTGCTCGTGACGGGGCAGGGTGATCCGCACGAACGGCGAGCGTGGGATGCGGTTGTCCAGCACGGCGGCAGCGAACACCGACCGGACGAACTTCACCAGGGCTCGCAGCGTGCTCGGCGCCATCATCGTCGAGCGTTCGGTCACCCACACCTGCACATCGCTCGGCCGCACAGAGGACAAACGGCGCGCACCGAGGCCGGTCGGATCGATGTGGTTGCGGACGTACCCGTCGACCCGCTCGGCGGTGGACCGGCCGTAGGGGCGGGTCGCCGCGTACGCACGGCACTCCTCCGCCACGAGAGTCCGGTCGTTCGGGTCGATCCACTGGCCGCGGTGCACGCTGGCCTCCAGCTCGATCAGCTTCCGGCGGGCCTCGGCGAGCGTGCGGAACGACCCGCCTTGCTTCTCGCGGCCATCAACGCGGTACTTCACCTGGTACCGGCTGTTCGGGTTGCGCCCGGCGCGGGTCGGGTCGCCCCAGCGGTCGCGGATGTGGCCCACCTCAGGCCTCGTCCGTCGGGGCGTTGAGCGCCTGCAGGTACGCGATCACGTCGGCCGCGTTCGGGGGGTGTGGGTCGCCCTCGGGGCGTTCAGCGTCGTACATCCGGCGGTCCACACCCGGAAGCGCGGCTTCCCCCTTGATCCAGGCCCGCGCCCGCTGCAGCGAATCGGCCGACAATTTGTCCGTTAGGCGATACCCGTCGACCAGCACGCGTCCGAACTTGCGGTGGTCCACTACTTCGGAAGTCGGCACCAGCAAGTGCACGGGTGCGACGTCGAGGACATAGGCCAACGCGATCACCTCGTCGAGGGTCACGAACTTGCGGCGACCCGACTCAAGGTTTGCCAGTACCGACCTGTTGAGTTGCTCCGCACCCGCTTTGGCGCATTCGTCGGCGAGTTGCTCCGCCGTCCAGCCGTGCCGCGTCCGCAGGTCACGGACTCTCTGCGCGACGACCTCGGTGGCGGTCGGCCGCCATCTACCAGTCGTGTCGGCGAGGCCGTCCCCGCTGTCCTGTGTCACCAAGACACTCTCCCACGCCCGCTGGACATCCGGCAATCCCCGTGCCACCCTGTGCTCCACAGACACGTTTCAGTGTCTTGCTAGCACACGGAGGTACGCATGCCTGGTCTCGCCAAGCAGGCGCAGGCCCAGCTCGCCGCGAAGGAACGCGACCTGATGACACCCGCCGAAGTCGCCGCGGAGCTGCAGATCTCGGAGAAGACATTGGCCAACCAGCGGTCGCGGCGCGTCGGTCTGCCCTACGTGAAGGTCTCCGGCGGCATCGTGCGGTACTCCCGCAAGGCCGTGCGCGAGTGCCTCGCGGCCAACACCGTCGAGCACGGGGGGGCAGCCTGATGGGACCCCCAACACGCGAAAGCGGGCCCCCGGCAGGGCCCGCCGCCACGATCAAGATCACTGCCCCGATCAAGGCACAGCACCCGAAGCCTAACCGAGCCGACCGACGTCGTCAGCCCGTCGTCGCCCGCAGCCGGGCCTTCCCGCCCGGCGCGGGCCGGCGGTACTGGCTGCACCTCGTGATCGCCTGCCCGTTCGAGTGCGGCGTCGTCCACCACCACAGGGGCGGCGCGGCAGGTGGGCTCCGTCGGGCCCATTGCGGCCGCGGGACCTACCAGTTGCGCCCCGCCGCCGGCCGTCTGGCGGGTGCGGCGTGAGCATGCCCGAGTTCGACGTGTTCACCGGCACCGCGGAGGGCGTCAACACCGCGTTCGTCGTGCCCTCCCTGCCCGACAACGCCTCCGAGCTGGTTCGCGAGGGCGTCGCCCGCCGCCGGATCTCAATGATCAACGCCGTGTGCCCGTGCGGTGGCCGTCGGGCCCCGCTGAACCGGGCGATGCGCCGTCGACTCAAGCGCGGCGGCGCCCAGGAGTTCGCCATCGCCGACATCGCACACGAGCCCGACTGCCCCGCCGTCGCCCCCGAGACCGTCGCGCACATCCTCGGCTGGCGGTGGGCAACGTGACCGAGATGCTGGAGATCGCACTCGGCTACGCCGCGGGCGGGGCCGCGGTGTTGCCACTGCACGCTCCGGTCGGCGGTGCGTGCTCGTGCATGACCCGAGGCTGCGCGCACCCCGGGAAGCATCCTCGCGTCCTGGGCGGTAAGGATGCCGCGACCACCGACCCCGAGATCATCGAGCGGTGGTGGCGGATGTGGCCGGCGGCGAACCTCGGGATCCGGCCCGCGCCCGGGCTTGTCGTCCTCGACGTCGACCCGCGCCACGGCGGCGACGCCCAGCTCTCCTCCATGCAGCGCCGGTACGGGCGGCTGCCCGCGACCCGAACCGCGCGGACCGGGTCCGGCGGCGAGCATCGGTGGTTCGCCCACGCCGGGC
>DATLGI010000002.1:0-5334 GCA_035540535.1 Pseudonocardia sp. | reverse complement strand
CGCCGGGACCGCCGCGACCGCCGTCGCCGCCGCACCCCACGCCGCGGTCACCGCCGCACCAGCCACGGACAGGGCGAACGCCGCCGCGCCGGCCTTCGCCAACGCCGCCGCGATCTGGGTGACGATCCCCAACGTGCCGCGCCCGAAGATCCCGCCGAACCCTCCGGCGCCGCCGGGGAGTCCGCCCGCCGCCCCGGCGATCATCCCGGCGCGGACCGCGGCGGCGACCGCCGCCGCCAGAGCCGCCTGGTTGATGTTGATGCGGGCGTTGATGCGGGGCTGTGGCAGCGCCGCGACCTGCGCCCGGAAATGGGCCCGGTCGATGATCAGCTGGGCGGGGATGCGGACCTGCCGGATCCGGCGCAACCGCAGATCCCGGTCGACGTCAAGCTGCGCACGCAACCGCACCGGGCGGATCGCGGCGATCTCGGCGCGCAACTGCGCTCGGTCGATCACCAACCGGGCCTGCACCCGCACCGCCGCCAACCGCCGCACATCCGGGTTGACCTGCACCGTCACCGTCGGGCGGACCGCCGCGATCCGCGACCGCAACCCGGCGACGTCGGCGTCCAACCGGACCGGGATCGTCGGGCGGATCGCCTCGATCTCCGCGCGCACCCGAGACGTGTCCGCCCGCACCTGCGCGGGAATCTCCACCGACGCGACCCGCAACGACTCCAACTGCCGCCGCAGATCCGCGGAATCCACATCGAAACCGACCGGGACCCGGATCTCGGTGTCCCGCAACTCCCGGCGCAACTGATCATCAACCCGGGAGGTGTCCGGGACGACCCGCACAGAGACTCTGGCGACTTCATCGCCACCCGGAGAGGACACCTGCCGATCACCCCCGGTGGTTCGCTCGGTTACGGCCTACGTGGGGGGGCTACCGCCGCGGCGGGCGATGACGTCGGCGATCCGCACCACCCGGGCACCGCGCCGGCGCCGGTTCGGCAGGTGCACCGGCGGTTCGAACCCGCGGCGACGGCCGGACCGCTGATGGTTCGCCGCCGCGAGGATGTTCACCGCCGCGGCTAGCAACGTCGCCTCGGTCGTCCACGGGCGGAACTCGCCGCCGCCGCGCTGCGACGCACGTAGCGCCGAAGAATCGGGAAGCTGCTCGGCAAGGGTGAGCACCAACCGGGGGGTCACCGGGACCGTTGACACCCGCTCGGCCGGTGGCCGCCACAGGTCCCGCAGGTCCAGGCCGCGTTCGAGCAAATCGAACTGCAACGCCCGGCCGTGCTCGTCAATCAGCTTGCCGAGCTCGAAACTTCCCCCGGCTGGGTCCGGGCGATGTAGGCGTTGAACGCGGCGGCGATGACCGCGTCATCGGCGGTCAACGCCCACGCCCGCAACGCCGCCGCGTCGACAGCGACGACCGCGAGAAGATCCTCGATGGCGGCGAGCAGCCGCATCATGTCCGCGACCTCGGACAGCTGCACCTCCATCGGCCGGTCCTGCCCGCCAGGGGCACCAAGCCCTGTCGCGGACGACTGCAACGCCGACACCCGCGCCATCGCCTCGTAGTAGTCGGCCCGCGCGGCGCGGGGCAACCCCAGCACCGGTCGCAGAGCAGGGCACCCCGGCGGGTAGTCCGGTGGCGGTGCGGCGTCGGCGGCGATGCCGTCCAACTGGGTCGGCTTGTCGACGGCTTCGGATCTGGCTGGCACGGTGAGGACCCTTCCCTGCGATGAGGACCACGACGAGGACCACGGCGGGAGGCCGGGCGGGCGGCCGGGTCCTCACCCCTCCGCCCGCCGGCCGACCGATCACACAGGCGTGCCGAGCCCGGCGCCGAGGAACTCCATCAGGTTCGACCCCTCGACCCCGAGGATGGTGGCGCGCACCGGCATCTCCAGGAACGACTCGACGTCGACCTCCATGTCGTCCTCCGGGGCGACCGACACCTTCGGGGCGTACAGGCCCAGCGCGTTCGCGCCGTCCACGATCCGCACGTACAGGGCGTGGTCCTGCGCGGCCGGGTTCAGCGGCACCCCGAAGATCTCGTCGCCGGTGATGTCGCCGCCACCGAAGAACAGCCGCAGGTTCTGGTTGTCGAACTGCAGCAGGTTGATCGTCACGTAGTAGGAGATCGGGTCGCGGCGTTCCCGCAGCGACGGGTTACGCCAGGTGCCGAGGATCTCCGAGTCCCCACCCTCCCGGCCGATCCCCAGCCCGTTCTCCCGGGAAGTGTGCCCGAGATCGACCCACGGCGACGCGGGAGACACGAGGTCCGCCGGGCGGGCGGTCTCGGCAGGGGCGATGTAGGCGTAACCGGTTCCCGGGATGAAAACGGCGGCGTCGTTCACAGCCATGACTGGTGGTCCTTTCGGGGGGAGCGTGACGAAGCCACGCCCAACCCGGGGCGTGGAACAAGAGGGCTACGAGGGGAAAGAGCGCGCCAAGGGGGGCGCCGGTCAGCTGTGCGGGAAGCGGCGCACCAGCAGCTGGTAGGTCGCGACGTAACGGCCGTGATGAGGCAAACCCGGGTCCGGGGTGTCCTCCGGGCCCTCCGACTCGGAAAGCTGGCAAATCCAGCCGTGCTCGGTCACGGTCTGCGCCTGCTGCGCCTCCCACAGGGCGCGCCGGCACCGGTCGGCGAACACCTCCGCCGCCCGGGCCGCGTCCACCCCGGCGGCCCGGTCCTCACCGGCCCAGCACTGCACGTTGCAGAACAGCCGGTCGTAGAACCGGGGCGCCGGGGACGAACCGCCGGTGCGGCGCACCACCGCGAACGGCATGACCCCGGGGAGCTCGTCGGGGCGGCGGGTGCCGAACCGGGCGTCCGGCATCGCCGCCCGGAACACGGCGAGCACCACATCGAGCCCCGACACCGACCACAGCACCACCGGCGTGGTCACAGCCCGAACGCCCTGGACAGCGCGCCGATCCCGCCGCCGCCGTACCGGTTCCCGAACTCGATCGCCGCCGCCGCCGGGGACCCGGCGGCGGGGTCACGGTCGACGAGGACCACGAACGAGTCCACGTCACCGCGCTTGAGTTCGATCTGGGCGTAGCCTTCGGCGCGGTTCGTCAGCAGCACCCCGCGGGCGACCGCGGCGCGTTCCGCGGCGACCGCGGCGACCGCGGCGATCACCCCCGGCTGGTGGGCGACGGTGTCGTTGCAGTCCGGGTACACGAACACGGCCACACCGCCACCCCCTGCCGGCTAGTTGCGGTACACGTCGTACGGGATCGGTTCGGCCCCGAACTGGTCATCGACCCAGACGGTGGTGAACTCGTCGTCGCCGCGGGTGGTCGGCTGCGTCCACAGGCCACCCCGGCCGACGGAGCGGCGCACGATCCGCCGCTCCGCGTCGGTGAGGAACACACCCGGCTCGGCGTCGCCGCGCTGGTAGGAGTAGTCCCCCGCCGACTCCGACCGGAACCCGTCCGGGTTACGGGCGGCGCGCTCGGCGGCCTTCAGCACCACCGCGCGCACCGCCGCCGGGACAACGGTCAACAGGCCGTCGTCGCCGACCCAGGTGAGGCCGGCCTCGTCGCGGACCAGCGCGGAGGCGTCGTCGAGCAACGCCGCCGCGCGGGCCGTCTCCTCACCGGTGAACACCCGCCCGAGACGGGCCTCCAGCTCGTGGACGTCCGCGAGCGGCAGCACCGGCTTAGGCCAACGTCAGCTTGACTGCCCGGACGAAGTCCGGGTCGGTGTCGGCGTCGGCGCCGTCCGGGCCGTCGGCGACGTGGCTGGTGCCGATGTAGGTGTCGACCAGGGACCGGTCCTGCACGTTGCGGAAGTCGTAGTCCCGCAGCCACCGCAGCGCCAGCCCGAACGCCGACCGGGACGCCCCGAACGTGGCGCCGTCAGGCACCATCGGTGCGCGCATCCCCAGCACGTACGCGGTGCGGTGGAACGCGAACCCGACGTTCGACGGCAACGCGTTCGACACGTAGATCGGGAACCGGGCGAGCTGCCCGATCTCCGCGCGGCGCAGCGCAGCGTCCGACCCCGACTGGTCCACCCGCGACAGGTGGTCCGACTTGAGGATGACCGCCTCGATGTCGGCGCCGACCACCGCGAACCGCTCCGAACGGGGCACGTTCGCCTTGTTCAGCGCGACGTGCGCGTCGACGAGGGTCTTGTACGGGTCGGCGGTGTCGATCGTGAGACTGGTGGCGTAGGTGGCGCCGGTCATCTCCGCGACCACCGCGTTCTCCACGCCCTCCGCGACCGCGCGGACCTGCGGCTCCAACACCTCCATGCCGAAGTCGACGATGTCGAGGGTCAGTTCCTCGTCGGTGACCGGGATGGCGTTGTAAACGTCGGTGTCGAGGCTGACATCGACGGACGTCTGCGTCAGCTCGTCCATCGTGATGATGCCGGTGCCCTCCGACGCGGCCGGGCGGGCGCCGCGCAGCGGCCTCGTCCGGGCCTGGGTGCGGGCCGGGACCTTGATGGTGATCGTGTCGCCGCCGGCGCCGCGGAAGTCACCGCCGGCGTCGCGCCACACCAGCCCGGGGAGCACGATCTCCCGCTCGAGCAGGCCCAGGGCCGCCGCAGCGACCCGGGTGGCCTTGATGAAGGTGTTCGCCACGGGAACCTCCTAGAGGTCATCAAGAGGGGACCGCCAGCGGCCCGTGGCGAGCCGTGCGGTGGGATCAGTGGCCGCGGCGGATCGCGTCGGCCAACTTGCGGGGATCGGTCTCGTCCGGCTCGTCGTCCGGGTCACCGCCGCCGCGGAGGCGTTCCTTGGGGCGCTGCGCGACCTTCCGCGGTTCCGGGGCCGGGGCGAGGAGCGCGAACAGCTCGTCGGCGTCGGCCTCGAGTTCCTCGTCAGACTCGCCGGCGAGGCGTTTCGCGACCGCGCGGATCTGCGCGGGGGTGGCGTGCTCGGGGGCGCGTTCCTCGGCGACCTCGCGGCGCCGCAGCGCCGCCTCAGCCTTCTCCGCGCGGGTCTTGTGCGAGTCGCGTTCCTCTTGCAGGCGCTGCGACTCGGACTTGTTCGCGTCCTCGTACTCGCGGAGCTTGTCCGCGCGTTCCTTCGCGGCCCGCTCGTTCTGCCGGGACAGCCGCTTCCACTTCTCGGCCTCGGCGCGCCAGTCCGTGTCATCCGTTGCGGAGTCCCGGGCAGGCTTACCGGCGGGTTCGAGTAGCCGCTTCGCGTCGTCCTCGTCGAGCCCGTCGAGCTCGCTGGTGTCGACGTCGCCGGAGCTGTCGTCGGGCTCGGTGTTGTTGTTGTCGGCCATTGCGGCGTCCTCCCGTTGCGGGCATGCGGAAGCCCGGGCGTCGTTACGACGTCCCGGGCTTGTTGAGACCGCCCCGGGGAGGGGGCGGAGATCAAGGGGGGGTGCGGCGGCGCGCCAGGTGCGGTTGAC
>DATLGI010000001.1:0-20746 GCA_035540535.1 Pseudonocardia sp. | reverse complement strand
GTCCGGACGGTTTCGGCCCGGTCGCGAGGACGGACGGCTCACCGGTTCTCCTTGTCGTGGCGGTGTGCGCCGCTGGGCCGCGCACCGCGTCGGTGCGCGCCGCGAGGCGGCGTGGGGTCGGTGGGGGCGTGCGCCGCGCCGGTGCGGGCGGTCGGGGCCGGCCCGGCCGCGCAGCGGGTCACCGGTACGCGACCTCGGCACCGAGGTCGACCGTGGCCCGGGCGCCGAGCGCGCCGTAACCGGCCGCGGCGTCCGCGGGCCGGGCGGCCGGGTCGAGCGCGATCCCGGCGACCGCGAGGTCGGCCGCGATCGCGGCCACCTGCTCCTCCGTGGGCGGCGGCAGCGGCAGGCGCGTCTCGCCGACCTCCAGCCCGCGCAGCCGCAGCGCGCACTTGGCGAACACCGCGCCGCCGACCCGTCCCATCGCCCGGATGATCGGCAGCATGGTGTAGTGCAGGGCACGGGCACGGTCGGTCTCGCCCGCCTCGTACGCGTCGATCATCGCCCGCAGCCGGTCCGCGCAGACGTGCCCGATCACGCTGACGAACCCGACCGCGCCGACCGCGAGCCACGGCAGGTTCACCGGGTCGTCCCCGGAGTAGTAGGCCAGGGTGGTGGTGGCGAGCACCTCGGTGCCCACCCGCAGGTCGTTGCGCGCGTCCTTGACCGCGACGATCCGCGGGTGCTGCGCCAGCCGCTGCAGCGTCTCCAGCTCGATCGGGATGACGCTGCGCGGCGGGATGTCGTAGAGCATGACCGGCAGGTCGGTGGCGTCGGCGACAGCCGTGAAGTGCTGCACCAGCCCCGACTGCGGCGGCCGCGAGTAGTACGGGGTGACGACGAGCAGGCCGTGCGCGCCCGCCTTCTCCGCGGTGCGGGCCAGGTGCACGCTGTGGGCGGTGTCGTAGGTGCCGGCGCCGGCCACCACCGTCGCCCGCTCACCCACCGCGCCCACGACGGCCCGCACCAGCTCGGCCTTCTCCTCGTCGCTGGTGGTGGGGCCCTCGCCGGTGGTCCCGTTCAGCACCAGTCCGTCGTTGCCGAGCTCCACCAGGTGCGCCGCCAGCTTCTCCGCGCGGGCGAGGTCGAGGCGCCCCCCGGCGTCGAACGGGGTGACCATGGCGGTCAGCACTCGGCCGAACGGGCGCCCCGGTGGACGCGGGTCTGCGGCACTCGGACTCATGGGTCGACGGTACCCCGCGGCCTCCCGGCAGGTCGCGCGCTACACCCCGCGCGAGGCCGTGGCGAACGCCGCCACGTCGTCCGGCGCGCCGTCGAGCTCCACCCGCGCCGCGTCCCGCCCGAACGCGTGCAGCACGAGCTCCCCCGGCTCGCCGACCACGGTGACCAGGCCGTCCCCGGCACGCACCACCTGCTGCGCGCCGTCCGGGCGGCGCAGCGCCACCCCCACCGGGCTGTGCCGGTAGAGGACCCGGCCCGCCCGCCGCAGCAGCGCCCACAGCGGTTCGTCGCGCGCCCGGTCCGGCGGGCGCGGCTCCCAGCCCGGCTCGCCGCGGCGCACGTCCTCGTGGTGGACGAAGAACTCGGCGCCGTTGACGAACGCGTCCACCACGCCGGGCCGGTAGGGCGACCACCGCGGCGGGCCGGCGCGCAGCAGGCTCACCATCTCCCTCCACGGGGTGCCCGCGTAGCGGTTCATCGCCCTCTCCGTCAGCGGGGCCAGGGCGGGCACGAGGATCCCGGGTGCGACCCACGGTTGCCGCTCGCGCACGAGCAGGTGCGCGAGCAGGTCGCGCGTCGTCCAGCCCGCGCACAGGGTGCGGCGATCCGGACCGGCGTGCTCGAAGGACTCGCAGATCGCGGCACGCTCGTCGGAGGCCAGGCTCATACGGCCAAGGTAGCCCGGTCCCGGTGCTCGGGCGCTGCGCTACCCCTCGTGCCGATGCTCGGGCGCAGCGCTACCCCTCGTGCCGATGCTCGGGCGCTCCGCTACCCCTCGGTCACGAACGGGCTCGACGCGATCTCCGTGCCGTCGCCCAGCGCCGCGATGTCGAAATCGCCGAAGACGTTGGGCACCTCACGCTGCAGCTGGCGCAGGCACTCGACCGCGAGCGCCCGGATCTCGACGTCGGCGTGCTCGGTCGCGCGCATGGCGATGAAGTGCCGCCAGGCGCGGTAGTTGCCGGTGACGACGATGCGCGTCTCGGTGGCGTTGGGCAGGATCGCCCGCGCCGCCTGCCGTGCCTGCTTGCGCCGCAGCGTGGCGTTGGGGACGCCGGCGAACCGCTGCTCGAGCCCGGCGAGCAACTCCTCGTAGGCCTTCACCGACGCGGCTGCCGCTTCGGTGAACAGGGCGTGCAGCTCGGGGTCCTCGGCGATGACGCCGGGCTCGACCATCGCCGCGTCCCGCTCGGGCACGTAGCGCTGCGAGAGCTGGCTGTAGGAGAAGTGCCGGTGCCGGATGAGCTCGTGGGTGAGCGAGCGGGAGACCCCGGTGAGGTAGAAACTCACCGACCCGTGCTCCAGCACCGACAGGTGCCCGACCTCGAGGATGTGCCGCAGGTAGCCGGCGTTCGTGGCGGTGGCCGGGTTCGGCTTGCCCCAGGACTGGTAGCAGGCCCGCCCGGCGAACTCGGCCAGCGCCTGCCCGCCGTCGGCGTCGGTGGACCACGGCACGTCCGCGGGGGCTCGGAACTCCGTCTTGGCGACGAGCTGGACGCGCAGCGGCACGGTCTCCGGCATGGCGGCAGGGTAGCCGGTGGGCCGGACATCCCCGCCCGACGCCCGCCCCTGCCCCCGTCATGGAGACATGTCGGGCCCCGGAGGGGCCGCCTGTCCCCGACATGTGTCCACATCGGGCCCCGGGCGCTGCGGCCGGAGCGGTTCGACACCGTCCCCTTGCTGTGACGTCAGAAAGACGTCATATTGGCGTCATGGACATCGGCCAGTACGTCGCCCGGCTGCGGGAGGACCTGACCTCCGCCGGGGCCGCAGGCGACGACCAGACCCGGCGGACCGCCGCCCTGCTCGGCGCGGCGATCGAGCCCGCGGCCCGCCTGGCGATCATGAACGCGCTCGCCGACCTCGCCGCGGAGGTCACCGCCGCCCTGGGCGACCGCGTCGTCGAGGTCCGCCTCGACGGCCGTGACGTGCGGGTCGCGGTCGGCCCGGACGCCACCGAGGCCCCCGCCGCGGAGTCGACGACGCGCCCGTTCCCGACGGGACCGGACGCCGGGGACATCAGCCGCATCACGCTGCGGCTCGTCGAGCAGATCAAGAGTCAGGCCGAGCAGGCCGCCGCCGCGCAGGGCGTGTCCTTGAACGCCTGGGTGGCCCAGGCGGTGCAGGGTGCGCTGTCCGGGCACGGCCGCCGGCCGGGCGGCGGCCACGACCGCCGCGGGCGGCACCTGCGCGGCTGGGTGGAGGGGTGAGCGCGATGGACGGGTCGACGCGCCCGGACCCGGCGGCCGCACCGGTACGGCAGCACGCCTGGCCGTCCGACGGGCCCGCGGAGCTGGAGCTGACGGTCGACGTCGGCCGGGTGTCGGTGCGGCTGGGCGACGACGTCGCGGAGGTCCGGGTCGAGGTGCGCCACGACCCCTCCGCGAGCACTCCGTTCACCCAGGGCATCAGCGGGATCCTCGGCTGGCTCGGCGCGGGGCCGGACGGCCCGACCGCCGAGGACACCGCGGCCGCGGCCGTCCGCGACGCCGAGATCACCTGGAGCGAGGGCGCGCGGCTGCTCGTCGTGCGCTCCTCGGAGGACCTGACACTGCGCACGCTGCCGCTCGCCGTCACCGTCACCGCGCCGGCCGGCTCGCGGTTGACGGCCCGCACCGGCGCCGGCGACATCACGGTCGACGGCCGGGCCGGCCGGGCCGCGGTGCGCACCGGCTCGGGGAACGTGCGGCTCGGCCCGGTGGCCGGCGAGGTCGACGTCACCACCGGCTCCGGCCGGGTCGACCTCGGCCCGCTGGACGCGCGGGCCCAGGTGCGCACCGGCTCCGGCGCCGTCCGGCTGGCCGCGACCGCCGGGCCGACGGAGGTCAAGGCCGGCAGCGGCGACGTCACGGTCGGCACGGTGGCCGCCGACCTCGGCGTGCGCAGCGGCTCGGGCGACGTCACGGTCGACGACGCCCGCGCCGGCCGGATCGCCGTGATCGCGGGCTCGGGCAGCGTGCGGATCGGCGTGCACCCGGGCGTGGCCGCGGAGCTCGACCTCTCGTCCGGATCCGGTCGCGCGCACAGCGAGCTCGAGATCGGCGCCGTGGCACCCGCCGGCGGCGCGCCCCTGCACCTGCGCGGCCGCACCGGCTCCGGCGACGTCCTGGTGACCCGCGCCGCCGTGCCCGCGCGAGGGTGACCGCCGCCTGCCGACTCGAGCGGGCCGGTGCCCGGCGCGGCAGTGCTCCGGTATGTCAGGTGTGCGGGCCCCCGGCACACCCCGGGCGCGCGGCCGCGGCGAGCGGGCGGGCGAGGTCGCCCCGCTCGCCGACGGCCACGCCGTCGAGCCCGAGCCAGCCGGCCATCTCGCGCAGGGCGCCGGCCAGCTCGGCGGCGACCCGGGGCGCGTCGGCGCCGGGCTCGGCGAACGCCCCGGGCACCCGCAGGAGCCCGGCCACCCGGTCGGCCTTGAGGTCGACGCGGGCGACGAGCGTGCCGTCGAGCAGGAACGGGAAGACGTAGTAGCCGTACTCGCGCTTCGGCTCCGGCACGTAGATCTCGATCCGGTAGCGGAACCCGAAGATCCGCTCGGTGCGGGCGCGCTCCCAGATCAGGGGGTCGAACGGGCACAGCAGGGCCCGCCCGACGACCCGCCGCGGGATGCGCGCCCCCGGGTGCCGGTAGGCGGGCTGCACCCAGCCGCGCACCGTGACCGGCTCCAGCTCGCCGGCCTCCACCAGCTCGGCGACGGCGCGGCGGCTCGCGTCGGGCCCGAGGCGGTAGTAGTCGCGCAGATCGGGCTCGGTGGCCACGCCGAGCGCCGCGGCGGCCCGGCCGATCAGCCCGCGCGCGGCCTCGTGCGGATCCATCGGGTGCGCGGCGAGGACGTCCGCCGGCAGCACCCGCTCGGGCAGGTCGTAGAGGCGCTGGAAGTTCACGCGGGTGCCGGTGGTGAGCCGGCCGGTGCCGAACAGGTATTCGCAGACCCGCTTGACGTCCGAGCGCTCCCACCACGACCCGCCCGGCGGGCGCGGCCGCCCGGGCGCGCCGAGCGCGGCCTCCAGCGTGCCTGCACCGACCGGCCCCAGCTCCTTCACGGCGGTGAGGACGTCCTCGAGCAGCCCGGGATCGCGCTCCACCAGCGATGCGTAGTGCCGCCACCACCCGGCCCGCTTCGCCCGCGACATCAGCAGCGGCCAGTCCGCCACCGGCAGCAGGCTCGCCTCGTGCGCCCACGCCTCCACGAGCAGCCGGGGCCGCCGGGCCGACCCGGGCGCCCACGCGGCCTCGTCGAGCAGGCCCCGCGGGTAGGGCCCGAGGCGGCTGAACACGGGCATGTAGTGCGCCCGCACGGCGACGTTCACCGAGTCCAGCTGCAGCAGCCGGATGCGCCCGAGCGAGCGCCCGAGATGGCGGCGGGTGACCGGACCGGCGGGACGCGCGTCCGCGAGGCCCTGCGCCGCGAGGACCGCGCGCCGGGCCGCCCCGGGCGTCAGCACGTCGACGCTCGGGGGCACGGACGCGGCCGGAGCACTCACAGCCGCGATGCTGCCACCCGCCCCCGACCATTCCGCAGCGGCCGGTTCGCCCGCTCGGCCGCGATCACCAGGACGACCGCGACGAGCACGATCCCGCCGCCGAGCAGCTGCACCGCCGAGAACCGCTCGCCCGCCACCAGCACGCCCAGCAGCACCGCGATCACCGGGTTGACGTAGGCGTACGTGGCGACCGTGGACACCGGCAGCGTCCCGAGCGCGTAGGCGTAGGCGCTGAACGCCATCAGCGAGACCACGATCGTCATGTAGCCCCACGCCCACCAGGCCTCCGGCGCGACCCGGGCCGGGTCGAACCGCTCCCCGGTCAGCAGGCTCGCCGCCATGAGCACCGCGCCGCCGACCAGCATCTGCACCGCGGCCAGCGCGAAGGGGTTCGGCGGCACGGGCAGGCGGGTGGTCGCGAACGTGCCGCCCGCCCAGCCCAGTGCCGCGAGCAGGACCACCCACGGCCCCCACCAGGCGCTGCCGACGACGCCGGCCGAGCCGCCCGACGAGCCGGCGAGCACGAGCACCGCCAGCCCGACGACGCCCACGGCCACGCCGCCGACCGTGGCCCGCCGCGGCCGGTCCCCGGTCCCGGCCCGCAGCATCACGACCCACAGCGGCACCGACGCGATGAGCAGGGCCGCCAGACCGGAGGCGACGTGCTGCTGGGCGATCATGACCAGGCCGTTGCCCCAGGCCGGCAGCAGCAGCCCGGACAGCGCGGTCGTCGCGAGCTGCGCCCGGGTCATCCGCAGGGCCCGCCGCCCGGCGACGGCGACGACGACCGCGGCCAGCAGCGAACCCCCGACCAGGAACCGGACGCCGCCGGTGAACAGCACGGGCACCGTCTCGATCGTGTAGCGGATGGACAGGTACGTCGAGCCCCACAGGACGTAGACCACGCCGAGCGCGATCCACGGGAGGGCGCCGGTGGGAGTGGCGCGTCGGACGGTCACCGCACAGACGTTGCCATGGCGAACGACCGCCTGCGCGCTGCTCCCGCGGGTCGCCCCGGCGGGTGCGGCGTCGTCATGCGGGTCAGGATGCGGGCATGACCATCGCCGCGGTCCGCCCCGCCGAGCAGTCCGACGTCGACGAGATCGTCCGCATCCAGGCGCTGACCTGGCGCACCGCCTACACCGGCGTCCTGCCGCCGGCCGCGCTGGAGCGGCTCGACTCCCCCGCGGCGCGGGCGGCCTGGTCCGACGCCGTCGCGGCCGGTGAGGGCTACCACGTGCTCGTCGCGACGGAGGGGGCGTGGACGGTCGGCTTCTGCGCGGCGGCGCGGTACACCGGGCAGGACGGGGCGGTGATCGCCGAGATCGGGACGCTGGTGGTGGAGCCGCGGTGGGGCCGGCGCGGGCACGGCGGGCGGTTGCTGGCGGCGGCCGCCGCGGCCCTGCGCGGCAGCGACGGCGAGCGCGGGCGGGTCTGGGTCCCCGACCCGGACGCGGCGTCGCGCTCCTTCTACGCCCGTGCCGGCTGGGAACCCGACGGCGCCGTGCGCACCCTGGACACCGGCGACGGCACGGTGCGCGAGGTGCGGCTCAGCGGGCCGCTGGACCTGGCGGTCACTCCAGGCCGAGCAGCGGTTCCAGACCGACCGTGAGGCCGGGCCGGTCCCGCACCGCCCGCACGGCCATGATCACGCCGGGCATGAACGACGTCCGGTTCATCGAGTCGTGCCGGATCGTCAGGACCTCGCCGTCGGTGCCGAGGATCACCTCCTGGTGCGCCACGAGGCCGGGCATCCGCACGGCGTGGACGCGGATGCCGGCCACCTCGGCCCCCCGGGCCCCCGGGACCTCGCTGGTGGTGGCGTCCGGCACGGCTCCCGCGCCCGCCTCCGCGCGGGCCGCGGCCACCACCTCGGCGGTGCGCACGGCCGTTCCCGACGGTGCGTCGACCTTGCCCGCGTGGTGCAGCTCGACGATCTCGCAGGAGTCGAAGAACCGGGCGGCCCGGCGGGCGAAGTTCATGGTCAGCACGGCGCCGACGCCGAAGTTCGGCGCGATCAGCACGCTCGCGCCCGGCCGCTGCGCGACCCAGCCGCGCACGGTGTCCAGGCGTGCCGCGTCGAAGCCGCTGGTGCCCACCACGGCCGCGATCCCGTGGTCGAGGCAGAACCGCAGGTTGTCCAGCACCGCGCCGGGATGGGTGAAATCCACGGCGACCTGCACGCCCGCGTCGGTGAGCGCCGCGGCCGGGTCGCCCTCGTCGACCTCCGCGGCCAGCTCCAACCCCTCGGCGGCCTCGACCGCTCGGCACACCTGCGTGCCCATCCGCCCCCGCGCCCCGAGGACGCCCACCCGGATCCCGTCGCCGCTCACGCCGGGCAGCCTATTCGGGACGCCTCACAGGGCGACGAGCGCGCCGACCCAGACCGCCGCGGCCAGCAGCCCCGCCGCCAGCTCGATCAGGATGCTCCAGCCGACGGCCGCCAGCGCGTGCCGCGTGGACGACCACGCCGCGGCGCGCTCCCCCAGCCGCGCGGCCTCGGCGAGGTAGACGCCGAGGACGAAGCCCAGGAACAGCCCGATCACCGGCACCACGAAGAACCCGACGACGCCGAGCGCGCCGCCGGCGGCGATGGTGCGGCCCGGCACCCCGGCCTCGCGCATCCGCCGCCCCGGCAGCAGGTACTTGACCACCGTGCCGAGCACCGCGATCGCCACCGCGAGCCCCAGCACCGTCCAGCCGACCGGGTCGCCACGCGCCACCGCCCACACCGCGACCCCGGCGACCACAAGCAGCAGCCCGGGCAGCACCGGCAGCAGGATCCCGACCAGCCCGACCAGGATCAGCAGACCGGCGAGGGCCGTCTCCACGTCCACCGGGCGCAGTATGCCCGCCCGCGCTCACGCCCGACGGCACGCTCGTGCAACAGACGTGCACGACCGTGCCGGTGGGCGGGTCAGGCCAGGGAGCGCAGGGCCGCGGGGAGCTCGGCCTCGTCGTCGTACGGGCCGACGACGGCGGCGGTCGGCGGCGCCGCGAGCAGCTCGGCCGCGAGCGCCGCCACCTCCTCCGGCGTGACGGCGGCGATCCGCTCCACGCTCTCGGCGAGGCTGCGCTGCCGGGCGTGGTCGAGCTCCGAGCGGCCGATCCGGTTCATCCGCGACTGCATGTCCTCCAGGCCGAGGACCAGCCCGCCACGCAGCGACCCCCGGGCCCGGGCGACCTCGGCCGGGGTGGGACCGGACGCGGTGACGTCGCGAAGGACCTCGCGGACGACCGCCGCCACCTCCCCCAACCGGTCCGGGGAGCACCCGACGTACACCGACAGGCTCCCGGCGTCGGCGTAGGTGGCCAGTGCCGAGTAGACCGAGTACGCCAGCCCCCGCCGCTCGCGGACCTCCTGGAACAGCCGCGAGCTGGGACCCCCGCCGAGCACCGCGTTGAGCACCGCCGCCGCGGGCCGGCGCGGGTCGTGCCGGTGCACCCCGGGCACGCCGAGCAGCAGGTGCGCCTGCTCGGTGTCCTCGCCGCGCAGCACCAGACCGGGACGCTCCCCCGCCGGCCGCTCGGCCGGCGCCCGCGGGGCGAGCGGTCGGTGGGCTCCCGAGCGCGCGGCGGCGTCGGCCAGCGCGGCCCCGGCGAGCTCGACGACCCGGTCGTGGCCGAGGTTGCCCGCGGCCGCCACGACCATCCGCGGGGTGGTGTAGCGACCCCGCCAGAAGCCGTGCAGCGTCTCGCGCGACATCCCCCGGACCGAACCCGCCGAACCGATCACCGGGCGGCCGAGCGGATGGTCGCCGAACAGCGCCTCGTCGAACAGCTCGCCGGCCAGGTCCTCCGGGTCGTCGTCGCGGATGGCGATCTCGTCGAGCACCACGCCGCGCTCGAGCTCGACGTCGGCAGGATCGAGCAGCGCCTCGGTGACGACATCGGCGAGGACGTCCACCGCGAGCGGCAGGTCCGCGTCGAGGACGTGGGCGTAGTAGCAGGTGTGCTCCTTCGCGGTGAACGCGTTGAGCTCGCCGCCCACGGCGTCGAACTCCTCGGCGATCTCCGCGGCGGTGCGCCGGCGGGTGCCCTTGAACAGCAGGTGTTCGAGGAAGTGGGCGGCGCCCGCCTCCCGCGCCGACTCGTCACGCGAGCCGACGCCCAGCCAGATCCCCAGCGCCGCCGACCGCACACCGGGCACGGTCTCGGTGACCACCCGCAGGCCGCCGGGCAGCGCCGACACCGAGACGCCGGGGGCGGACGCGTGCGCGTCCGCCCCCGGCGTTAGGAGTTCGGTCAAGAGGAGGCGACCGCGTCGGCCGGCTCCTCGGCGGCCAGCGCGCCCTCCTCCTGCACCGGCACCAGGCTGATCTTGCCCCGGTTGTCGATGTCGGTGACCTCGACCCGCAGCTTGTCACCGACCTTGACGACGTCCTCGACCTTGGAGATGCGCTTGCCGTTGCCGAGCTTCGAGATGTGCACCAGCCCGTCCTTGCCCGGCACCAGCGAGACGAACGCGCCGAACGCGGCGGTCTTGACCACGGTGCCGAGGAATCGCTCGCCGATCTTCGGCAGCTGCGGGTTCGCGATCGCGTTGATCATGCCGATCGCCGCCTCGGCGGAGGGCCCGTCGGCCGCGCCGACGTAGATGGTGCCGTCGTCCTCGATCGAGATGTCGGCACCGGTCTGCTCGGTGATCGAGTTGATCATCTTGCCCTTCGGCCCGATCACCTCACCGATCTTGTCCACGGGCACCTTGATCGCGGTGACCCGCGGCGCGAACGGGCTCATCTCGTCGGGCCGGTCGATCGCCTCGCCGATCACCTCGAGGATCGTCAGCCGGGCGTCGCGGGCCTGGGCCAGCGCGGCGGCGAGCACCTCGGACGGGATGCCGTCGAGCTTGGTGTCGAGCTGGAGCGCCGTGACGAACTCGGGGGTGCCCGCGACCTTGAAGTCCATGTCGCCGAACGCGTCCTCCGCGCCGAGGATGTCGGTCAGCGCGACGTACTGCATCGCGCCGTCGACCTCGTCGGACACCAGACCCATGGCGATGCCCGCGACCGGCGCCTTGAGCGGCACGCCGGCGTTGAGCAGCGACATCGTCGAGGCGCAGACCGAGCCCATCGACGTGGAGCCGTTGGACCCGAGGGCCTCGGAGACCTGCCGGATCGCGTAGGGGAACTCCTCGCGGCTCGGCAGCACCGGCACCAGCGCCCGCTCGGCGAGCGCCCCGTGACCGATCTCGCGGCGCTTGGGCGAGCCGACGCGGCCGGTCTCGCCGGTGGAGTACGGCGGGAAGTTGTAGTCGTGCATGTACCGCTTGCGGGTGACCGGCGAGAGCGTGTCGAGCATCTGCTCCATGCGCAGCATGTTCAGCGTGGTGACACCGAGGATCTGCGTCTCACCCCGCTCGAACAGCGCCGAGCCGTGGGCTCGCGGCACGACCTCGACCTCGGCCGAGAGCGGGCGGATGTCGGTGAGTCCGCGGCCGTCGATCCGGACCTTGTCGCGCAGGATGCGCCGGCGGACGGCCTTCTTGGTGGCCGCGCGGAACGCCGCGCCCAGCTCCTTCTCGCGACCCTCGAACCGGTCGCCCAGCCGGTCGAGCAGCGCGGCCTTGATCTCGTCGAGGCGCGACTCGCGCTCCTGCTTGCCCGGGATCGTGAGCGCCGCCGACAGGTCCTCCAGCACCGCCTCGGCGACGGCGTCGTATGCGTCGGGCTGGTAGTCCGGGAACAGCGGGTACTCCACGGCCGGCTTCGCCGCGACCTCGGCCAGCTGCTGCTGGGCGCGGCACAGCACCCGCAGGAACGGCTTGGCGGCCTCGAGCCCGGCGGCGACGACGTCCTCGGTGGGCACCTGGGCGCCGGCGTCGCGCAGCGCGACGACGTTCTCGGTGGCCTCCGCCTCGACCATCATGATCGCGACGTCGTCACCGGCGATCCGCCCGGCGACCACCATGTCGAAGACCGCGGACTCGAGCTGCTCGTGGGTCGGGAACGCCACCCACTGCCCCTCGATGAGGGCGACCCGCACGGCACCCACCGGGCCGTTGAACGGAATGCCGGAGATCTGCGTGGACGCCGAGGCGGCGTTGATCGCGATCACGTCGTAGAGGTCCTGCGGGTGCAGCGACATCACGGTGATGACGACCTGGATCTCGTTGCGCAGGCCGGTCGCGAACGTCGGGCGCAGCGGCCGGTCGGTGAGCCGGCAGGTGAGGATCGCGTCGGTGCTCGGGCGGCCCTCGCGGCGGAAGAACGAGCCGGGGATCCGGCCCGCGGCGTACATCCGCTCCTCGACGTCGATGGTCAGCGGGAAGAAGTCGAGGTGGTCCTTGGGGTGCTTGCTCGCCGTGGTGGCGGACAGCAGCATCGTCTCGTCGTCGAGATACGCGACGACGGAGCCGGCGGCCTGGCGGGCCAGCCGGCCGGTCTCGAAGCGGATCGTGCGGGTGCCGAAGCTCCCGTTGTCGATGACGGCACTGGTCTCGTGCACGTCGTCCGCGGGATCGGTGGTGATGGGGTCGCTCATGGGTCGGGCGTCTCCTCGTCGGAGTGCCACCCGGACCGGGAGGGTCCTCGCTCTGGCCGGTCTTCGATCGAAGCCCCCGGGGGCGGGCCGCCCGGCACACGGGCGGGGCGGCGAGCCCGGGAGCCACTACCGAGGACCGGCGGATCGCTCTCGGCCCTGTGGCGTCTCTTCAGTAGTCGTGGTGTTCGGACGTGGTGCGTGCGTGACGGCCCCGGGAGCCGTGCTCCCGGGGCCGATCGGGTCAGCGGCGCAGGCCGAGGCGCTCGATCAGGGATCGGTAGCGCGCGATGTCGACCTTGGCCAGGTACTTCAGCAGCCGCCGGCGGCGGCCGACCAGGAGCAGGAGGCCACGACGCGAGTGGTGGTCGTGCTTGTGCTGCTTGAGGTGCTCGGTCAGGCCGCCGATCCGCTTGGTGAGCAGCGCGACCTGCGCCTCGGGGGATCCGGTGTCGTTCTCGTGGACCCCGTAGGTCTCCAGGATCGACTTCTTCTGGGCGGCGTCGAGTGCCACTGTTCCTCTTCTTCCATCGTCTGTACCGTGTGCGACCGGCACCCGCGGGGCGAGCCACCGGTCTCTCCGCTGGCGGAGGGCGGTCACGGCCGCCACGGACTGCAGCCGGACCCGACGGCTGACGCTACCACCCGACGCTGCGTGCCCCTGAAGGGCCTCGGTCAGGGTCGATGCGCCCCGGCGGCTCGGCGCAGCAGTTCGGCCAGCTCGGGGAAGCCCGGCGCGAGGGTCGCGGCCGCCGCGGCGAGGCGGGCCGGCGGGGAGAGCGCGCGCAGTGCCGCCAGCGCCGCGCCGTCCTCGCTCCCGCGCCGGGCCGGCGCCGCGGGCGGCTCCGGATCGAGTGCGGCCGGGCGGGTCGCGGAGGTCCACCGGGGCCGGGACCGGATCACCTCTCCCAGCACGGTCTCGACCGTGGCCGCCGGCAGCGGGCGGCCGTTCGGGGCGCAGCGGTCCACCAGCCGGTCGAGCAGCATCAACCGGGCGAGCACCGCCGGGTCGCCGATCTTGACACGCCGGCCCGAGGCGAGCTGGCTCAGCATCGGCGGGCTCATCCCGAGCGTGCGGGCGAGCCGGGCCTGGGTGATGCCCAGTGCCGCGGTCAGCGCGCGCACGCGGTCACCGAGGGGGGCGCCGTAGAGCTCGCACTGGCGGTGCCGGTTGGCGGCCAGGCGCGCGCCGGGCGACCGGTGCGCCGACGGACCGTCCGGCACCGCGGCGAGGCTCCCCATGGCGGGCATGCTGGCAGCCCGGACGCCGCGCGGGGGCGGAACGGGCCAACTCCGCCGGAGGGTCAACCGACCAGCAGCTGCCGGGTCCGCGCCACGTCGCGGTGCATCTGCGCGACGAGCGGCTCGACGGCGTCGAAGCGCTGCTGGCCCCGCAGCCGGTGCACGAAGTCGACGGCCACCTCGTGGCCGTAGAAGTCCTCGTCGACGTCGAGGACGTACGCCTCCACGGTGCGGGCCCGGCCGGAGAACGTCGGGTTCGTGCCGACCGAGACCGCGGCCGGCAGCGTCCGCTCCCCGATCACGAACCTGCCCGCGTAGACCCCGTCGGCGGGTACGGCGGTGAACGGTGGCATGGCCACGTTCGCCGTGGGGAAGCCGAGGCTGCGGCCCCGGCGCTCGCCGTGCACCACCACCCCCTCGACCCGGTGCGGGCGGCCGAGGGCGGCCGCCGCCGCGGTGACGTCGCCCGCGTCGATGCAGGCGCGCACGTAGGTGGAGGAGAACGTGATGCCGCCGTCGACGGTGGGGTCGCTGATCAGTCCCAGCCCCTCGACGGCGAACCCGAAGCGCGCGCCCAGCCTTTCGAGCAACGCCACGTCGCCGGCGGCGCGGTGGCCGAAGGTGAAGTTGGCGCCGACCACCACCGCGGCCGCGTGCAGCCGCGCCACCAGCACCTCGTGGGCGAACTCCGCGGCCTCGGTGCGGGCCAGCTCGGTGGTGAACGGAAGCACGCAGAACGCGTCGACCCCGAGCCCGGACACCAGCTCCGCGCGGCGGGCCAGGCTCGTCAGCCGGGCCGGGTGGCTGCCCGGGCGGACGATCTCGGCGGGGTGCGGGTCGAAGGTGACCAGCACGGTCGGCAGGCCGCGCTCGCGCCCGCGTCGGACGGCGGTGCCGATGAGCTGCTGGTGGCCGCGGTGCACCCCGTCGAACACACCGACGGTGACCACGCTGCGCCCCCAGTCCGTGGGCACGGCCTCCAACCCCCGCCAGCGATACACGCGGACGAGCGTACGGACAACCGATCAGGCGGGCGCCAGCACCACGACCGGTCGCGCCATGCCGCCGCGCTCGGTGACCAGCCCGAGCACGCGGCCGTCGGGCGCGAAGACGCCGTAGGTCCCCGGCAGCCCGGCGGGGGCCAGCGGCCGGCCGTGGGAGAGGTCGGCGGCGGCCGTGGCGTCCACGTCGCGGCGGACGAAGGCGACCGCGACGGCGGCGTCGAGCGGCAGCGACAGCCCTGGCCGGGCCTCCAGGTCGTCGAGGGTGCGGGCGTGGTCGAGGGTGAAGGGGCCCACCCTGGTGCGGCGCAGGGCCGTGAGGTGCCCGCCCACGCCGAGTGCCGCGCCCAGGTCACGGGCCAGCGCGCGCACGTAGGTGCCCGAGGAGCACTCGACCCGCACGTCGACGTCGGTCACCGCCGGACCGCGCCGCAGCGCGAGCACGTCGAAGGCCGAGACGGTGACCGGACGCGCGGCGAGCACGATCTCCTCTCCCGCCCGCGCCCGCGCGTACGCACGCTTCCCGTCCACCTTGACCGCGCTGACCGTGCTCGGTACCTGCCGGATCGCCCCGGTCAGCGCCGCGACGACAGTGCGCACCGCCTCCTCCTCGACGCCCGACGCGTCCGCCGTCGCGGTGGGCTCGCCCTCGGCGTCGTCGGTGACGGTGGCGACGCCGAGCCGGACCGTCGCGGTGTAGGCCTTGGTGTCCAGGGCGAGGTGGCCCAGCAGCTTCGTCGCCCGGCCGATCCCGCAGACCAGGACGCCGGTGGCCATCGGGTCGAGGGTGCCGGCGTGGCCGACCTTGCGCGTGCGCAGGATCCGGCGCAGCCGCGCGACGACGTCGTGCGAGGTGAGCCCGCCGGGCTTGTCGACGATCACCAGGCCGGCCGGGGCGGGGTCCACCGCGCCATCCTCGCAGCGCGCCCCGCCGGCAGGCACGTTGCCATCGCCGCCGCACACCGGGATCGTTCCCCGCTGGTGCTGGGACCGCGAGGGAACCGGCGGCTCACGGGTGCGGGGTGCGGTGGTGGGGCGGACGTCCGGTCGCGCGGTGCCGGGTGCGGTGCCGCCCGGCACCGGGCCCGTCGTGCCGCCGACGGTTCGGTTGCCGGTCCGGGCGCGCCGCGGCCCACGGCTGGTCGGCCGCGGCGCCGAGCTGGGCCGCCTGGACCGCGAGCTCGACCGGTGTCGCGCCGGCGAGCTGCGCTGCGTGCTCCTCACCGGCGAGCCGGGGGTCGGCAAGACCCGCCTGGCCGAGGAGCTGCTGAACCGCCACGCCGGCGCCTGCCACGGCATCTCGGCGCGGGCCTACCCGCTGGGCACCGCCGCCCCGTTCGGCCTCTGGGTCGACGCGTTCGAGCCCGTCCTGGAGGTGCTGGCGCCGGCGGACGTGGCCGAGCTCTGCGGCGGGTTCGCCGGTGACCTGGCCGGGCTCCTGCACGGGGTGGCCGCCGCCGCGGGCGCCGGCCCGCGGGGCGAGCCGCCGCGCCCGCGCCAGCTGGAGGGGCTGGCCCGGCTCCTCGACGGTCTCGGCCGGTCCCGGCCGGTGATCGCCGTCCTCGACGACGTCCACCTCGCCGATCCCTCCTCCTGGGACGTCCTGCGCCATGCCGCCCGGCGGTTCCCCGACCTGCCGCTGTTGGTCGTCGCCACGGCGCGGCCGGCGGAGCTGACGGGCAACGACGTGGCGGCCGAGGTGCTGTTCGAGCTGGAGCAGGACGACGCGCTCACCCGGTTCGAGCTGGGCCCGCTGGAGCGGCCGGGGATGGCGGAGCTGGCCGAGGTGCTGATCGAGCGGGCGCCGCCCCCGGAGCTGGTGGACTGGCTCGCGGCCCGATCGCGGGGCAACGCCCTGTTCGCAGTGGGCCTGCTGCGCGCGCTGCTGGAGGAGGGCGCCGACCTCGCCGCGCCGCGGCTGCAGCGGCTGCCCGAGAGCCTCACCGAGCGGGTCGCCGGTCGGGTTCGCGGGCTCGGCGATGCCGACCGCGCGACCCTAGAGCTGCTCGCCGTGCTCGGTCGGCCGGTGGAGCTCGGCGAGCTCGTCCCGGTCACCGGCCGCCCGCTGGCGGATCTGGCCGGCACGCTGGCCGTGCTGCTGGCCGGGCGGGCCGTCACCGAGTCCGAACGCGGCCGGGAGATCGACTACGAGATCCACCACCCCGTCGTCCGGGATGCGATCTACCAGGGCATCGGGGCCGCCCGGCGCCGCGTGCTGCACCGGGAGGTCGCCGGCGCGCTGCGCCGCGCGGGGCGCACCGGCGAGGCGGCCCGGCACTTCGCCCGCTCCGCCCAGGTGGGCGACCCCGACGCGGTCGCCGTCCTGCGCGAGGCCGTGCGCCAGGCCGAGGACCGCGAGGCCTACCGGGAGGCGCTGGAACTGCTCGGCGAGCTGGTGGAGCTGCTGCCGCCCGGCGATCCGGGCTGGCTCGACGTCGTCGACGCCCTCTCGTGGGGCGCCGAGTGGGTCGTCGACCACCGGGCCGACGCCCACGCGCAGCTGGGCATCACGGCCATGCGGGCACTCGCCGATCTGCTGGCGGGCTCGCCGGACCTGCACCGCGTCGCCGCGGTGAAGTTCCGGCTGGCCAGCTTCCTCGCCTGGGGCGCGCTGGAACTCGACGAGGCCGAAGCCGCGTTCCGGCAGGCCGCCGAGCTCTTCGAGCGGGCCGGCGACCGCCGCCAGGCGCTGCTCGCGGCGCGTGAGCTGGCTTGGACGAGGGGCCTGCGCGGTGACCTGGTGGCGATGGAGGCGGAGTCGATCGATGTCGCGGCGCGGGCCGAGGCGATCGGCGACCGGTTCGTCATGATGCAGGCCCACTCGGCGGCGGGTTTCGCCGCCATGTTCCGCGGCCGGCTGAGCACGGCCGAGCAGCAGCTGGCGCGCGCCACCGCGATCGCTCGCGAGGACGCCAAGGCCTACCGCCTCACCGCCCTGCAGTGCGTCTCGGCGGTCTGCCTGGTGATGCAGGGCCGGGCCGGTGAGACCTCGGCGCTGTTCCAGGAGGCGAGGACGCGGGACGCCGCGTTCCGGGAGACCCTGCTCCTCGAGATCGAGGCGTATGCCGGGTGGGTGGCGGGTGACTACCGGGCATCGCTGGCCAGTGCCCGCGAGGCGGCTGCCTTGAACCCCGCGGGCAGGAGTTGGCGCCGATCGTGGGGCTCTGCCTTCGCCGCTCTCTCCGCGGTCGAGCTGGGCGAGGTGGCCGAGGCACGGCGGTTTCTCGCCCGGTCCGCCCGGGCGGTGGCCGACCGGGACACGAGGATCTACGTCCAGCACCTGCATCAGCACGCCGAGGGGGTTCTGGCCTGGTGTGACGGCCGCCGCGGGGACGCCGTCGAGACCCTGCGCCGGGCCGCCTCGGCGCTGCTCGGTTCGCAGAACCTCTCCTACGCCGCGCCGTTGCTCGTCGACCTGGCCGAGCTCGAGGCCGAGAGCGGGGACCTCGACGCCGTCGCGGGCACGGCCGCGACCCTGACCGACCTCGCCTCCCGCTGCGACAGCATCCTCTTCCGCGGGCTGGCCGCGCTCGCCTCGTCGTGGGCCGAGCTGGCCGCGGGCCACCTGGCCGCCGCGGCGGCGGATGCCCGCACGGCGGTGGAGCTGCTCTCGCCGACCGGTTGCCGGGGCTTCCTGGGCCGCGCCCACCACGCGTCGGGCCGGGCCGCGGCCGTCGGCGATCGGGCCGCCGCCGTCGCGGCCCTGCGGCAGGCGGCGGACCTGTTCGACGCTGCCGGGGCCGGCGCTCGGCGGGACCGGGCCCTCGCCGGGCTGCGCGCCCTCGGCAGCGCCGGCAGGCGGGCCGCCGCGGCGTCGGCCGGCCCGGCGTCGCTGACCCCCCGCGAGCGGGAGGTGGCCCGCCTGGCCGCGGACGGCCTGACCGCCCGGGAGATCGCCGCCCGACTGTTCGTCGGTGAGCGGACGGTGGAGACCCACCTGACGCGCGTGTACGCGAAGCTCGGCGTCACGACCAAGGTCGAGCTGGTACGCAGGGCCGGCGAGCTCCCGCTGTAGGCGACGGATCCGAACCGGGGTCCGGACCGGTACGGACGACGGCGGACCGCCGACTTCCTAGCGTCGGTCGGAGCGTCAACGCCCGCTGGCGCCCCGACCCGAGGGGGAGGCATGGACGAGCACGAGATCCGCAACCAGGAAGACCTGCGCCGGCGCCATCTCGTCGACATGACCGGCCTCGCGCCGTCCCTGGTCGCGCGGCTCGACTGGCCCGCGGAGCGGCTCGCCGAGCACCGCACGGCGCAGCTGCGCGAGCTGCTGCGGGTGGCCGTCGAGCGGTCACCGTGGCACCGCCGGCGGCTGGCCGGCATCGACGTCGACCGCGTCACCGAGGCCGGGCTCGGCGAGCTCCCGGTGATGACGAAGGACGACCTCATGGCGCACTTCGACGAGATCGTCACCGACCCGCGCCTGCGTCTCGCGCAGGTCGAGGCGCATCTCGACGGCCTCACCGGCACCGAGACCTACCTGCTCGACCGCTACCACGCCGTCGCCTCCAGCGGGTCGAGCGGGCGCCGGGGCGTGTTCGTCTGGGGCTGGGACGCATGGTCGACGGCGTACGCCGCACTGTTGCGGCACGAGCTGCGGTCCTGGTTGGCGCAGGTCCGCGGTCCGGTCACGATGGCGTCGGTCGCCGCCGGGCGGCCCACCCACGCCTCCCGCGCGATCTTCCAGACGTTCTCCCGGCCCGAGCTCGTCGTGCGTGGCTTCTCGATCGCGAGCCCGGTGGCGGAGATCGTCGCGGGGCTGAACCACCTGCAGCCGACGGTGCTCGGTGGCTACCCGACCGGACTCGTCGCACTGGCCCGCGAGGCGGGCGCGGGGAACCTGCGCATCGCACCGCGCCGCATCGTCTGCTACGCCGAGCCGCTGCTGCCCGAGATGCGCGAGCTGGTCGAGCAGGCGTGGGGGGCGACGGTGTGCAACTGGTGGTGCGCCTCGGAGGCGTTCCCCCTCGCCGTCGGTTGCGGTCGGAGCACGTCGATGCACCTGAGCGACGATCTCGTCCTCGTCGAGCCCGTCGACGCGGGCGGCCACGCCGTCCCGGCCGGTACCCGCTCGGCCAGGGTGTACCTGACGAACCTCTACAACCCGACGCTGCCGCTGATCCGCTACGAGGTCACCGACGAGGTGACGCTGCTGCACGGGACCTGCCCGTGCGGCTCGTCGCACCGGCTGGTCGCCGACGTCGAGGGCCGCCTCGACGACAGCTTCGACTACGCCGGCGCGGCCGTGCACCCGCACGTGATCCGCTCCCCGCTGAGCCGGGCCCGCCACGTGCTGGAGTACCAGGTCCACCAGACCCTCGACGGGGTCGAGATCCTGGTTCGCACCGACGGCCCGGTGGACCTGGAACCGCTGCGCCGCGACGTGGCCGACGCACTCGTCCGGCTCGGCGCGCCCGGGCAGGTCACGCTCCTCGAGGTGCCCGCGATCGCCCGGCAGTTCACCGGCAAGTTCCAGCGGTTCGTGCCCCTGCCCGCGGTCCTGCCCAGCCTCGTGACCTCATGACCGCGGGGACGATGAGCCGGGAACCTGCCACCTGACCCCGGGGAACCGCCCGAAGTCGGAGTCGTAGGTGACGACGGTGGCGCGGTGCTCGACCGCCAGCGCGGCCAGGTGTGCATCACTGGTCAGGTTCGCGCCGGTCCCCGCGGCACCCAGCAGGCCGCCGAGGACCTCGAGGTGCCGTGGCGTCGGCTCGACCACGACGGCGGTGGGCTGCGCGAGCCAGGCACGCACACGCCCGACCGCCGCGTCGACGGGCAGCGGCGCGGGGAACAGCCCGACCTTCGTCGACAGGCGCAGGAACGCGAGCAGCGCGATCCAGGAGAACCCGACCGTGGCTCCCCCGTTCAACGAGCCGTCCAGCCAGGTCCGGGCCTGCGCGTGCCGGTCCTCGGCCGAGTTGACCGCGTACAGCAGCACGTTCGCGTCGACGACGGTCACTTGCCCGCGCGGATCTTGCGAAGCAGTTCCTCGTCCTCGAGCTCACCGGCGATCAGCAGCGCCCGATCGAGGTTCACCGACGGGACGCCCAGATCGGCGGGTTCGGTGCGGAACGGCGTGGTCGCGGGCGCGGCGGCTCCCCGCCGGATCGCGTCGTTGACGGCCTGCTTGAACGAGATGCCCCGCTCGCGCATGAGTCGCTGGACGAGCGCGGCGGTGTCCGGATCGAGGGTCACGGTCGTGCGCACAGCGCATCATAGCATCATCCACATTGATGACGCGATGCTCACGCCCGCACGGCGCCTGGTACCGCCCAGCGACCCGAGCGGGCGCGCCAGGTCACGGCGCCGAGCCGGATCAGCATGAACGCCGTGAGGCCTGTCCAGATCCCACCC